>NZ_CP009283.1:2367500-2677500 GCF_000758625.1 Paenibacillus sp. FSL R7-0273 | reverse complement strand
TGGAGGCGTGCAGTAGTAAGTAATTCCCCTTGAATTCAGAATTTGAGATTATAACATTTTCACAGTCCCATAAGGTCTCATTCGTATCCATAACTGTCTTGTGAATCGTGATGTTTCGTGCATCCCTAAAAATCTTAGGCGCATCCACTCTGCAATTGGTCATCTGGACGTGGCTGCTGTACCATATCGCTGCCCGGCTGCCATCCGAGAAATAACTGTCCTGTATGTCTATGTCTTGGTTATGCCAGAACGGATATTTACCAAAAAAACTACAATCTGCCACTTTCAAATTCCGACTCTCTTTTACTGCTGATTCTCCAGCCAAAAACTCACTATGCTTAATTTCCGTATTAGCAATCTTATATAAAGGGCGCTCGCCTTTGAATATTCCTTTTTCAATCAAATGCATCTTAAATTGCCTTCTTTCTTTTTATAATCGAACATTCGATTATTTAATTTTATAGGTACATGCTTATCAAAGTAACGTCCCGCACCATAATAAACGATCATTCGATTAATTATGAATCGCTTAAAGCCAGAGGGAATAATTTTGTAACCTTCTAATTACACATAGCTCCCTCTGAACGTCTGATTAAGCTTTTAAAGCATCCCAGGTCATTTGAACAATCTCGTTCAAGCTTTCTTGTTTAAATTCTAATCGGCCACCAAAATATTCTTTAACATATTGCATCACCGGGTTGAACATAAACATATGGAGCAGGCTCGTGTCCACTTGTTTGAAAACATTCTGACTTTTGCCCTTTTCAAATAATTTAATGAGAGGTTCAAAATATTCTAATCCCTCATTACGGGACAATTTATCAAGTAGTGGTGAATTTGAAAATTGCTCCAGAAATAAGAACTCATCTTTATGCGTCAAAACAAAGTCGATATACTTTCCTAAGGCATGCTCAAATGCCGTTTTTAATGGCATAGATTCATTGTAATCATAGAACACTTCCAAGCTCATTTCCTTTTTGATACTCAAATATAATTTATTCAGCATATCCTCCTTATTTTCAAAGTATACGTAAATCGTCGAAGCAGATACACCGGCTTTTTTTGCGATTTTGGACATCGAAGCTTCCGATAAACCCAGTTCATTGATCAACTGGATCGAAGCATTAAAAATACGCTCACTTTTATTCTCATCTTTATGTCTCATGCGTCTATAATAAACGTTCATTCGATTAATGTCAACCATTCATCTTAATAACCTACATACCATTGATGAAATACTATAAAAAGCACTGGCTATATCCTTACAGTTGACCCTTTTAGAGCAGTCTGGATTAAACTAAATATTGCTTTGATCATATTTTTACTGACAGCAGTGCATTGGTTGAGCCGCTTCAATTCTCATACCAGTCCTTGAGAATGCGTCATAGTTATATAACTATTATTAGACAATTATCAAATCGGAAATAGTACCATGTTCTTGTCCATTATCGGCAATGGGACCAAGTTCTTGTCCCGAGCAAAGGACAAGAACTTGATCCCATAAAACAGAAAACCCGCGCCGGGCGCGGGTTTCAATGGGACTATGTTCTTGTCTTCCTACAGATGGAGGATTGAACATGTCATGATGTTGAGGCGGAATGGATTCTTTTCTGTTCATTGTATTTATTATTCTATATAAGTTGAATCAAAGTTCTTAGCAAACCTTGACAAGGAAAAACGAACCATTTGTCGAATAAGAAACAAATTTAAAAAAACGGACAAGTGGTGAACGTCATGGATAAGCATACCGAACTGGAAAAAGTAACAGAGGCTATGAAGCAAGCCAAAGAGCGACGCATGTATGAGCGTTATTAAGCGATCTATTTGCATTTGAAGGGCACATCCATGGTGGAGATCGCTGGCATTTTAAATCGAAATCGAATGACGGTGAGCAGCTACATTCACACGTACGAAACCGGTGGATTGACAGCCTTGCAACTGAAGTACTCATCAGGTGCACCAACTCGGCTGACGAAGGAGCAGCAGGATCAGCTGAAACAGACGATCGCCTATTCGGTTCCGCATGAGGTCGGCTTTGCGGCTAAACACAACTGGACGCTTGAACTCATTGCCGCTTATGTGGAGCGAGAATGGAATCACCGCTATTCGCTCCGAGGGATCTCCAAGGTCATGGAACGATTAGGGCTCAGCTACACGAAACGCACTTACACACTCGCAGCAGCAGACCCTGAAAAGCAGCGCCAGTTTGCCGAAACGACCTTTCCCGACTTGAAAAAAAGTTACTGAACGATGAAATCGATCACTTGCTATTTGAAGATGAATCTATGATTCGGGATTATCAAGCGATTCAGAAAACCTGGTTTCTTCGCGGAAAGCAGCGAATCATTCCAACCACAGGTAAGCATCGCGGAGTCAAGCTACTCGCTACGGTTGACTATGAGACGGGACAAATCGGGCAAGAAGACGAACAATATACCGCTGAAACGTTTCTTACCTTTCTCCAGAAAATCCTCTTGGCTTATCCAACGGGAAAACTGGTTCTAGTGTTAGATAATGCTCGAATTCATCATGCCAAGCTGCTTCAACCGTTTCTGGAAGAACAAAATAAACGGTTAGTACTTGTGTTTCTGCCACCCTACAGCCCGCAGTTCAACATTGTAGAAGGTCTCTGGAAATGGCTCAAATCTAGTGTAATCAATAACGTCTTCTATTCCACCGTTTCCGAAATCCGTCTGCGCGTCGGGCAGTTTATGGATGAAATTATGCAAAACCCTTGTGCAATCATTGACCGCCTATGTGACCGACTTTGATTGCTGGGTTCTTTCGTTCAACTTATATAGTTACTCTTTGAATAAACCTATTTTTTTGAGGTAATCCATTGTTTATTTTGTGAAAATATATGTTTTTTAACTGTCCATAAAAAACATGTTCAAAAAACAGCCTATCGGCTTCACGTTTCCTCTCGGAATGCTCTTCCATAATTTCTTCGAATATACCTTCTATCGTAGTTGACGTAACCTCTATCCCCGCATTTAATAGTGTGTCTCTATAAGCATCAAAATGACTATAAGAAATAAGTTTTTTTACCGTTAAATAAGTAAGCATTTGCTGTAGTCAATTGCATTTCCCCGCTTGACAATTTACAGTTGTATCTTTTTTCCTATTGTATCACTATATTTCCTTTTTCGTCGATTAAAATATGATACTGGCTTCCGTATGTAGATAGAGGCATTTTAAAATAAAAAAAACCGCTGATTAAGCGGTTGGTTCATTCATAGCCATCCAAGAGATGCCTTCTTTTGTCATCTGATTTAACTTCGCAATAAATTCTTCACTATTTTCAATGTTGAAAAGCTGAAGTTCACTAACTTCATCCCACTCAAACTCATCCAGTGCAGTATCGCGATTATATTTGTTTAATGAGCTGTTTGTAGTTGACCAAAGTTCTTGCCCTATTCGTTTTCTTCAACTTCTCTGACTTTCTCAATAAACCTTAAATGAAATTTGTATTCCACAAATGTTTTCTCGCCTCGATGCTTTGCTCTTATGATTAATACTTGCTTTTAATCACGAACATTTGACGTGCGAGTTTGGATTTTGATAAAATCTGATGTCATTTTAGAGGAGAGCTCCAACCTTGACATCAAGATGAGGGCTATAGGACGCTTACATTTATATAAGAAAGCAGAAAAGGAAAATAATATTGCAAAGCCAAACCAACCTTAATCTTTTCCTTTGACTTTAGGCCATAATTAGAAGACGTATTCCAGATCGATGGCTTATGGCAGAATGAGGCTATATCCATTATTCAACTTGATGATCATGAAATTTGTTTAGTCCTCCAGATACATCTATGAAACCATCATAAGAAATACCCTCAATTTTATCTTTTGAAAGGAATATTGTCTGAAGACCAATTTTATTAGCAAAAGCAACAATGGTAGGATAAACTTCTTTAAAGCTTTCAATTCCCATCGGCTGATTAGCTGAATCAATTATTAGAAGCGGCATATAAATAAAATCAGAAAAATGTATTTTCAAGTAATCGAACATAGATAAATAAACAAGTATTTGAAGATGTGTTTGTCTTGCCATACTTCCGGGCATAAACCGCTCAGTAATATCACCTTTTTTATGACTAGCAAAAAGGCAGAGTTTAAATGGCTCAAACTCCAACGCAAAACCCGGGTCCTGCGTATCCTCATTCAGATGCTTAACTTTCAATCCGCTCTCTAAATATAGCTTTGTAAGGCGGCTATTAAAAGCATCTATCTCTTTTTTATTGAATGAAGATTTTAATACTTTAATTTCGTTCTTTAACTGCGCCGTTTCTCTTTGCAATGCTTCAATTTTGGGAGCATCAATGTCTTTACTAAGCACTGCAAAAACATGTTCCAATACCCCTATTTTTTTCATGGCATCTTCGTATGATATTTCTGACGCTTGCCCTTTAGCTATTCTTACCTGCGCATCAATTTTTTCTTTTTCCGCTTTGATCTCTCTTATCGCTTTTTGATAATCTGTTAATGAAAGAATCACATTTTCTTGTCCAATTTCCTTTATTGTATTCAAAATATTATTTGTGTATTGCTCATATTCGGGCTCTTCTTCTACAATAGAAGTGAGTATCGCCAGTAATCTTTCAATTCTACCTTTTCTCTCAATCATATTTTTTGATTGTGCATTCATAAAAGAATAAAGCTTGATTTCTTCCGCAAGCGAGAAAGAAGCCTTTGATAAATATACAAGATCTTTAGATTGAGATTTCGCCTTCCTTGTAAAACTTGTGCGGAACTCAAGATAGGTTGAATGGTCTTTTTTATATTCTCCAGTGTGGTTCAACTGCAGCTCATCAAACAATTTCTTTAACTGTTGTAGGCTTCGTTGATATTCTTGGTAATCTTTAGATAATTTGTCCAACTCTTTTTGACGTTCATCTAGAAGTATTTCCTTTTCATAAATCTGCTCAATATTCTCGTAATTGAAAAAGAAATTCATAATATTGCGGATACGAATTTGATGTTTTAAATCTTTGGCACGAGTGAAAACAACGCTCAAATCCCCAAGCCCTTTTTCGTCAATGTAATTTATAAAACTGAATGATCGAAAAGTCGGCCTCTCATCAAACACTTTATTATATACATGCATGAAATGATTATTCGGATTATCAGTCAGCATTAAACAAATATTGTTCTTATATGTATCCACACTTATTTCTGTATAGGCACTCTTCTCGGTTCGACGAAAAAAATAACCGTCTGATATGCTTCGCTTAATCCATAGGTTTGTTAAATCATTTGTCAAATGAGCTTCAATGCTGTCAATATTATCCAACCCTTGATAAGTAAGACGTTCACTACTCCCTAACACGAAATCAATAGCTTTTGTCAGTGCGGTTTTACCAACAGTATTAGGACCGTAAACAAAAGTATGGTCTGAAAATGTGTACTTTTGCTGATCATCCGCATTATTAAAAAATATTGATTTAACTCTAAACATAACGTAACACCTCCTCAATCAATGCTTTGGGATCAAGCTTGTTTACTTCACTAATTGGATTTGGGTTTTTAGTTTTACAAAAAACCAAAAAACTACACTCCGACTGGAAATTAAATTCATGTGTAAGGCAAATCTCATCTCGGCTAATTGACACTTTTGATGTTTTATTAAGTTTATCTATTACACTTATTATTTGCTTGATCTCATGGTTATGCGTAGTAAGTTTTAGAGAAATATTACTAAAGAATACATCAACAAAATCCTTCGTCCGATTCTTGTATTTTGAATGATTAGTTTCGTTTTTTACGCAAAAAGCAATAAATACAATTTTGGTTATTGATTTAATTTCATACGGCGGCTTCAGTAACGTTATGATAATATCAGCATATTCAGCTTCCGATATCACTTCATTCAGTATCATTTTCTTCACCCCATGTAATTTGAACATCTTCTTGTACACCCTCACCAGTTAAGTATATGTAGCAGCCTTTTCTGTATATAGGACCTGGGGGAAGTAATTCGCTCTCAATTTGTTTATCAACTGTTTTAATGAACACGTTTTTTGGAGTAAAATCAACATCGCTTATTGAAAACTTGGCAGACTCATAGTTCTCTTTAGCGGTTTGTTCTAGATTAGATAATTCCATAGTTTTTCGTTGTTCGAAAACACTGCGAAAATCCTTGTACATTAACTCATGTACTATCCCTTCAATTACAAAATCCTCTCTGCTGTCTATTAAAAATAATTGTTTGACTTCGCGAGCAACCCGTTCTTCAACAATTTTTCGAGCAGGTTCCTTTGATTTATTTTTAATTGATTTAATATCAACAGTATATTTTTTATCATTGATTTCTTCTTTTACTTGCAGAACAAGCTGAACAAAATCCTTATAGAGCAACGTATATGGCTTCTTGTTTTTAATAGCATCGTCTATTCTCAAGTTTATATAGGATAAGAAGCGCTCTAACCGCTTGGACTTTGCCACTTCGTAATCTGTAATATCAGAACAATAGTGTTCATTAAATATGACAGCCAGTTCTTGATCGTATTCTTCCATGGACATAACAGATTTTTTAAGTCGATTAAGTAGAGATATTACTTGTTCCTTTACACTACATGATCCTTCATCTAGCTGGTCCTTATATTTTTCATAGGCCTTCCTAGCTATTGCAGTCTTCTTTTTCTTTTCGCCACTTAGAATAAATTCATATATTGCCGCTACTCTTTCTTCTTGTGAGCAATCAAATGATAAATCGTTTTCAAGAGCAAGCTCAAAATTTGTAGTTTTCGTATCATCAAGCAGTAACCAATTACATATGATCCGAGAAAAACACTCCTCGGATACATGCCCACTTTTCACTTGAATGCAACACCCGTTGGAATCTTGTATAGCGTATATTTTATCATCTGACCCGATTTCCACATCATCCCGGCCTTCAAATATGAAAAGCTGCTTTGCTCCTGCATGTCGCATAGCATATAACATAAATGCTTTGCGCTGATATAAAAATCCATATTGCGAAATTATTCCACTATCGTTCATTATAATCATCCTTTCGCGCAATATGAGTGTACCACTTCAACCTGATATGCCTGATAGCCAGTTGTAACGAAAATTCATTTAAATACCTTAAATAAATCAGTTTGATCAAAGATATCTAAATCACACAAAATGACCATAATCAATACTGTGTTTTATAGGGCGCATTCGAGAATAAGTATTCTTCATTTTATAACTTCTACTCAAATTCTAATTGAAATTAGCATACAATAATCTGTAGGCAAGAACAATATTAGGATGATTTAGTGTTATAGAAAATGGGGGCCTCTACACTACTTCAGGCAAACCCTTATAGTTTTTCTGCTACTTGTATTTAAGCAACTCAGACATCCCTTGATATGACTGAAAAAAACAAAAAGCAACATGCGCTCGGGATAGGTCTCATCTGGTGAACGATACAGGCCTTGGGTGATGCTTGTCTGGATTACCTTGAAGGACTCCAGCGACTTGGACAGATGAAAGTTCTGGATTGCGGAGGCAACTCCCACTTAGTCTTATGAGGTTTAAGTATGTTTAACCTAATTATCGTTGATGACTAGAATAAAATTCGTGAAGGACTTTCTGCATTGGATTGGGATTCAATGAAAATGAACTTGCTTGCAAGCTTTTCTCATGGTTTAGAAGCTCTCAGATATATAAAGGAAAATTCCGTCGATATTGTGCTTACTGATATTCGAATGCCTCATATGGATGGAATTGAATTGATGGAAAGACTCTCTCTGCAATACCCTTATATCAAAGTTGTTGTTCTTTCTGGACATGATGATTTCATGTATACAAAAAAAGAAATTCAACACGGTGCATTCGACTATATATTTAAACCATTGAAACTGTCTGAGACCAAAGAGGTATTCCGCAAGCTTGCAAAAACGATATTTGAGAACAAACAGATTGAACTATGAAACGCATCATTAAAACGCAAAGTTTCACTTCTTACAAAGTTATTAAGAAGAGATTTTTTTTAGTTTCTTTATTAAACGAAACATCTCGTTTGCATTGGCGAGCGTGTATGTGGCTTTAGTAAAGCTAAAATTCATCCGTTTTAGCATTGCGCTAATTCCACGTACGCTTATGATGACACCATATTCCCGTTTGATCCATTCCGAAAACAGTGGCAGAGTCCAGGTATAAGAGCCTCGAAACTCACATTGATAGGTGAACGCTGCTCCAGCATCGCGGCTAACTGATAACGTTGTTCTTCCGTAAGTTTTGTCGGTTGCCCGGGAGAATGATCCATTTCTAAACCTGTGAGTCCTTGGGTCTGGTAGGCTTGCCAATAAATAATGATCGTGCACGACTAAGTAACTCACCAATGTCCTCAAAGGGATGGCCTTCGAAGCAAAGACGAACCGCTAAATATCTTTCGTAAAGCCGTTTATC
Organism: Paenibacillus sp. FSL R7-0273; assembly: GCF_000758625.1. Classification (NCBI taxonomy): domain Bacteria; kingdom Bacillati; phylum Bacillota; class Bacilli; order Caryophanales; family Paenibacillaceae; genus Paenibacillus; species Paenibacillus sp. FSL R7-0273. The sequence continues at coordinate 2,669,098 of NZ_CP009283.1, read as the reverse complement.
TGAAGTTTGTTTCATCGCTGTATTCAATTGCTCTATCTCTTTGTTACTCATTTTCATCGCCGCCTCGAATTTATTTACTAGGTATTACCAGACTTGGCGATGGAAAGATTATGTTAGTTTATTAATTACGTTCTATATAGATGTAGAACTTAAATTTTTGCTCACTTATAATGTTTCGATAATTATAGTGTTTTTAATTCCTCAATCTTTGATCTTTTGAGCCAATATTTTTGTCCAATCCTGTGCATCTTTTCATGTAACTTACCGATTCTAATCCAATGGCGAATTTTAGTTTCTGGCATTCCGTATTCAATCGATGCTTGCTTAATGCTTAAATAATCGCCTATGAATTGATCTATAAAATTCTTATTGAATAAGTATCGTTTCCTCCCATCTTTCAGCACAATAACTTTCTCCGGTAACAATATTCCCTTACTCATAAATACTTTCATGGCCTTCTCTCCAATATGAAGCATGTTAATAACATCGTTCATATAATAACCTTCGATTACTGTTTTCTCTTTCTTTATCTCGGAAATGCATTGTTCCAGTTGATGTTGTTCAAAAAACAGACCGGCCAAATTATCTGAATTCAATTTTGAATATGGCTCCAATCGTTCCTCACTAATTAGCTTTAGTATTTTAACTATTGTAAGCCCAACAACTGAATATTTAATTAAAGCTTGATGAAAAAAGATATTCTGTGGTTTAGGCTCTTTCTGTTCCCCACGACATCGTTTCATAAGACCCGTTACTTCGGATCTTAATAACTGCGTGACATTTGAGAACGGTGTTTTATATTCATTCAATAACTTTTCTTTAATCAATGGAGGAATGGAGTCCTTCCGAATTCCCAGAAAATCCGCTGCTTCTCGACGAGTAATATATTGCTTACTTATCTTTAAAGCTTGTTCAAAGGAAGTTTTTTCAACGTAGTACTTCTTGCTGCTACCCTTCACCTTATCATTTAATAAGATTAAATTATTATCTGCTAGCCCACTAATTTTCTTATATCCATAGCCATATAGTCCTTTAATCTCCTCACGTGCAATAAAATCACGTTTTTCAAGTAGGCTCTGATTAGATTTAAAGACTGAAAAATCTTTGCGAATTTTCCTCTCATTTAACTGTTTAATCCAATAAGCTTCGTAGGCTTCTTTTATTACATTGAATTGTGGATGTTTGAGTATTTCTTCATAGTTTGTTTTTCTTTCATAGCTATGGCGATTTTGTAGGTTCTGAAAAGCCTGCAATACACGATAATAGTGCGAAGGAAAGTCACTGTACATCCAAAATACATTAGAATAAACGGTTATGGCATTTTCTACGCTTTGCTCTCTTGACCTCTTTTGTATAAATGCGTGTATTGGTGTTGTGTTATCAAGAAAACTATTCATACCTTCAATTAAGTAAAAACTATGATAGGCAAGTGATAAGTATCGCCGGATTGATAGTTCAGGAAATATGATTGAATTTCTACTTTGAAATAATCGCTCAGTCAAATCCTTTTGGGCTAAATACATTATGCTACTCTGATCAACTTTTTGGGTCACAGCTTTCTTGTAAGAGAAATTGCACTTAGAACATTTACCATACATAAAATCTTTTATCCCAATATAGGATTGGCAGAAGGAACACCTGTCTATAAGTAAAACCGAATGTTCAAGACATACAGTATAAGGATAAAGTGACCAGTACCATTTATGTCTAAGTTCACCCTTCTCAATACAAATTGGGCAGTATTTAATTCTATGCCGTTGAATCATATGATTGTATAATGTATCACCTAACATTAATCTAACTGTATTTGTAGAACCAGATTTTAAACTCTCAATTGGATTATCTGAGAGTTGGCTTAATCTCCTGATCATAGTATGATTAAATTCATTTTTGTTTATTTGTAATGAATGACAGTTTAATTTTTTTGCCAGGTTTGTAATTCCTGAGTATCTATTCTCTTTGGAAAGCCGATATGTATAACCTGCCAAGCTCTCTCCTTCAATATACTTTGGATGCTTAATTAATCTTTTCATCTTGATTGACACCTTCCTATTCATATAAAAAAGATAAGAGGCTAGTAAATAATGATCTAATAGTTAGTTAGGATCTATAAATCTCACTCTAATTCTAGTATCTCCAATTCTTCTTAATAAAACACTCATATTTCCTAACGCAAAAAGAGCATTTGCAGGTTTGCAAATACTCTTTTTGAAGTATATTTTTTGTTTTTAATGAGTTGCTTTTTTCTTCTTTCTTCTCCGTCGTTCTTTGGCTTCCTCCTGGGATTCTTTTATAAAAGCTTGATTCTTTTTATCCTCAACATCTAACCATTCTGCTAAGTCAAATTTGTTATTGTCAAACGGAATCAAAGCATATGGGCGAGATGAACGTGTAATTCGGTAGCATGCATCCCTTAAAGAAGATTCGGTAATGCAATCTTTTCCTTGACGCAGTGAAATTTTAGTAGCTTCTTTTACTAAATCTTTAATATACCTAGGAACTCCATGTGAAAAATAATAAATTTTTGCTGCTAATTGTGGATCACTAAGATTTGAACTTTCAGAAAAGGGGAGTTCAGCATCCAGATACTTCAGAAACATACGGAACTCAATCTGCTCTTCTGGAGAACTAAAATAAAAAGGTTCAAGGAAAATACGATTCGAATATCTCCCATCTAACTGTTCATTATGTTCAAAGATTCTCTGAGATTCTGGCAATCCACACAATACAACCGGTATCTGAATCTCCTCAGCGAGGGTTTTCAACCAATCTGATGCTAAAGCAAGTACATGCTGAGTATCTCGATCAATTAAATGCTGAAATTCATCAAGGATAATCATTTCAATATTACATTCTCGAACGAAATGCTGTATCCGTCCTGTCATATTCTCCTCCGTACCTGTATCAAAAAAAATATCTCCCAGGTGATACAAAATTTTAGAGGCTACACTTTTTGGTGACTTAGCTCTTGGAGGCACCTTTACGTATAGGATAGGTACCTTCGTATAATCGTCCATTTCTTGGCGTGGAAAACGTTCCAAGTAGTGTTCTAGGAAAGTTGTTTTACCTACGCCTGTTCTTCCGCAGATAAACAATCCTTCTGCCAGTACGGATTCTTTGGATAATTCATGAACTTCCTCAAGAAGTTTCATTGCTTCATTAAATCTCGGATGTTCTATGACTATTTTCTTGACATGTTCTACTCTCGTTGCATATTTTTTAAAAGATGCCGGTTTTGAATTTAAAGATGAAAATTCTCTTGTTTTATCTGTCATCAATTTTACCTCGCTTTTTTTAATGAAGTTCCCCAAGCGCCACTCTCTTTGCTGAGATCATCAATATTTTCAGGTGATGGTTTGGAAATGGAACTGGTATTAGGATTTGACTTGCTATTCTCTTCTTTTCCTTTAGAAGAAGTGACTTTTTGAGACGTGGCTTGCTTCTTCTTTTTGCTTTGAATATTTTTTTTCAAAGCAATACTAACCTCTTCATCATTTTCATCTAAGAGTTCTAACGTTTCTATCCCCTCTGGAGCCAATTGTAAATCGTACACTAGGTTAATTGCTGATATATCATCATAATATTTTGCTGCGCGTTCGTCCTGAGTCATTTTTTCAAGTTTTAAAATTTCAAGTCTACTCAGATTAACTATTTCCATTACTTCGTGATATCCTTCGCCTACTGCATCTGTATCAAAATCTTTGTAACCTTTATAGTTCTTATAGTTATAGTGATGAAGTTGCTCATAATGAACCGGGTATTCAGGATTAATTTTTTTCCTTCTAAAACTATTCCTCGTGGGATACGCTTCAAGATACTGCCGATTTTTTTCATCCCAAATATAAATAACTCTCATATCCGCTTTATCAAAACGTACTCTTACTTTTGAATCATCCTTCGTTCGTTCCTTACGATCTCGTAGTTTCATGAGTTCAGAACTTTGATAGAATTGGTTTTGAATATTGATTCCTTTGTTTGTAATCGTCCGCGGTTCAATTCCAGTCCCGAGTAAGAGTTTTAGGTCTTCTTTTTTGTAGGGAAGCTTTCTATGAACTCGAGTGTCTTTTAAAGCCTCTGTCCATAGAATCTGTGGTGTCCCGCCTCTGGCGGTGTCATAATCGTTTGCAACGAGTTCAATCAGTGTTATATGAATTATTTCATACAATGCTCTTAGAGTTACACAAGCTTTACCTTCAGAATCATACTGATCTTTTTCTTTTGTATTTGAAAATGTTGTTCCTGGGATACCATGGAATACTTTAGTATTTAAACTTTGGAATGCTCTCTCAATTGTTCCCTTAAGGTGACCTGATTGTATTGGAGGATAATCAAGTTCAACCCCTAACAAATTACAAATTTCCTCCAGATCTTCCGACTCGTTTACTTTGGCATTATCAAGTACAATTTCTTCTGGAACACCGTATGCTAACCAGTCATGTTTTAGATTTGGATAAAGTTTTCGAATATGAGTTTTCGGAAGCATGATATGCAGTAAACATTGTTTGATAGCATGTGCGTCAGGTTCTTTTTCAGAAATGTAAAATCCGAGAGGATATCCCGTTAATTTATCTATACCATAGACCAGATAATATCGCTCAGTAACAAGATTCATTACATCTACAATAAAAAGATCTATTGGAGTCCAGTCGATCTCTACCCTCTGAAGCGGACGTTCTACGTAAACTTCACCAGTAGACCCATCTCTCTTCAAATTTGCTTGCACTACCCCATGTCTCATCTTATCTTTTTGGTAAGTATCTGTTAAATCCTGTACTATTCGATAGACAGTAGTGTCGCTGCAGGCTTTGATCTTACGTATTTCATCTCTGGTTAGATTCATATCCTTTAATCTTCTTTTTAATTCAAGATGTATTTTTCTGTTAGAGATATTGACTCCTTCCTTTTCAATTTGCTTGAGAATCCCCTTGATGATCTCAACTATTTCAGTCGGTGTAGTTCGTTGTTTTGGACCTTTCAAATCGTCTCTTCTGATAAGGCTTCTTTTATCCTGTGTACTATCCCAACGTTTCTTCCATCGATATATTGAAGCAATTGAAGTCACTTTGCGTAATTCATCGGGTAAACCTTTGATATAATCAGTATACTGAGCAGGCTTTACTTGCCCATTAATAATAGGTTCTAAAATTCTATACCTTATCTCCATATCGTTTATTTCTTGTTCTGTATACATTTTAATATCATAATTCGCTATTTGTGCCAACTCAGGTATATCATCTTGTTTTACCAGCAATGTTCCTTCTGACCAAGCTAAAACCAATTCATCTAAACTAAAAATTTCTACAGTGTCATATGAGTAGTTAGTGACCTCTATATCATTACCATTCTCTTTACGGACAATGTACTCCATATCTCCCAGCCGAAATCTAGTTCCTGGTGAAAAGGAAAAACTTTGCACTTATTCACCTCTAATTTTGCGAGCGAAATTCGCGCAATTTTCTTTTTAATTCAAGATAATGTAGTGCATTTAATTTATCGCCCTCTTCTTTTCCTAGCTGTACGAGACACTCATGAAATAATTGTGTTAATTCAGTCCATGTAATTTTTTCTCTGATATTTTTTATATCATCTCTTTTAATTAAGTTTTTCTTATCTTGTGCTCTATCCCATCTTCTTTTCCATTGATAAATCGTTGTAACTGAGATCACTTTACGCAACTCTTCCGGTAGTGCATTAACATAATCTTTGTACGCAACAGGCTCTATTTGTCCATCAATAATTGGTTGTAATATGCCGTACTTTAGTGCCATTTTCATTGTTATCTGCTTTTTGTACCCGACAAATTCATAAACTCCTAATAATACTTGCAGAGGCAAATCACCTTGCTTCACTATTGATGTTCCAGCTGACCAATCTTTAAATAATTTATCATGACTTAGAGTTTCTACAATAGCATTTGAACAGTTAACAACTTCTATATCTTTACTGTTTATTTTAAGAACAATATAATCAGCATCCGCTAGAAAAAACCTAGTTCCTGGCGTAAAAAGAAATCTACTTATCTGCCTGTTTCCCTTTATGCTATGAACAACACCGGGAATACTAAAAAACATACTCCTGTCGATTTGTTCAAACAATCTCTTTTTGGCCTCCTCTTTACGATGCACAAACTTCCCCTCCCAACTGAAAATGATTTATATTGACGGACACCAATGTTTCATCAGTCAACTCCGATGCAATTAAATCAGCAAATACTTTTTGAAAATAAATAAGCTTGTAAATTGCAGCATAAAAAAATTCATCATCAATATCTTGACAATTTTCACGAAGCATATATATCGTAGTGGCTCCGGTTATACATAGAGTATCATAAACATTCTGCAATACGATTGATGGAACTTGTGGTTGATGACCAAGAGCTCTTAGAAATCCTAAATTAAAGAGTAAGCAACTATTTTCATATAATTGCTTTTCGGTTACGATAATATATTTCCATCCTTTTTTCTTACAATATAATCGACCTACAAGTGCTTTTAATTGGATTTCCGGCTTAGACACTTTGGAATGAGGTTTGATTTCCACTATTAAGACTGTGCCATCTTTAAATGTAACTTTAAAATCAGGGTAATAGAAACGAATTCTCCCTTTTATTCTGTATGGAATAAACAACGGCTGGTACGCAATCTCTACAACATTCTGATCAAAATCAGTTACCCTTACATAGTCTCGCTCTAAGCCGCTTTCGCAATGAATCATCCTTCCATTTTTAAAATAAGGAACCTTCCACCTATGGTTTTTTCCTCTAGTAGCCTTTATTTTTCTAGCTGGCTGATTCATTTTCATAATACCTCCTTATTACAACTCTACTAAAATATCATTTCCAGGCTATGAATCTTTTAAACCTAACAGCTGCATTAAACTAGAATCTCTTTTGTACAAATACCTTGCACCACCATCAATTTTAGGACCGCTTACAGGCTCCACTCCCATGCTAACCAGAACGCGAAAAAGCTTGCCTGATGAGTGAATTTCCGGGTGGATTTTAACCAACTCTCTTGCTGTGACGTATAATTCATTAAACTTTTGGAAATCAATAGGAGTAATTAAAAAATAATGGTTTTGAACCCGTTTGGCTGGTAAGAAACCTTTATCTATCCATGAACAGATCTCCTTTCTATCAATACCCTGTTCATGAGCGATATCGTTAATAGACAACCATCCTCCTTTGACAACACTTTCTACCTCACTAGCAATAAATAAAAAACTATATAAACCAATTTCATTAGATCGTCCACAGGCTCTAATTTGTTTTGTCATGATACTATGAAGGAAGTCAGTAAGTTTTTGACCCCAGTTTGTAAATATGCGCAGAGCTTCTTGAAATGATATAATTGAAGTGATTTCTTCAGGAGGCTCTTGCATAAATATTTGAATTTCCTTAAGAAGGTTTTCTACACTCTGACGGTCAAAAACAAAATTGTACCTGCTTATTAAGTTGGCGTCATTCACCAATCTAATTATTTCTTTTTTTCCAAGAGCAACAATTTGTACACGTTGTTTTAATCCCAATAAGTCCGATACTTCATTAGTGGTACAATATTTTAGATCATTTAGTTGGTTGGACTTTATCAACAAGTGTTTTTGTGAAATTATCTTTTTTTCTAATGTTTCCTTATAACTGGTTTTGAAATATATAGAATCTTCATTTTGTTCATAGTAATTAACAAATTCTTGATGAATAAATAAAAATTCTGGATAAGGTAAGCAAAGATATAGCCTTTTATAAAATGAGTTCAGATTGGTTCTCATTCCGTCTAAAAAATTATAAAATGAGGTCGGCCATTCATTAAAAATACTAATGCTATTTTGAATAAGTTCATGTAAATCAGCGCTCTTGTAATTATGCACGAACCGATATTGTTTGATACCATCATGGTAATTTGACTTCGCTTCACAAAAAAACATCACTAAATATATCAGGTCTAGGATCTCCAGATTTTCTAAAGGATTGATTGTAGAGGGGGTGATTGGTAGCTGGGAAAACATTCTTTTATTAATTAAATTTGATAAATATGTATGTTTTGCTGATACCTTAACAATTGGAGCTTTTCTTAAATCATAGCCACATCTGCATTTCATGAGATTCGAACGATGTGATGATATTTTCTTCCGGCATCGAGGACACTCATCAATGAGTAAACATAAATGGGTAGGACAAGTGGTTACAATGCTTAAATCCCATAATTTGCGATGATATCCTTTTTCAGATAAGCAAAGTGAACAAATTTGTTGCTTTCTTATAAGAGTACCTTGAATCATGATTTTATTAGTTTTTTTACTATTTTCATTTGATTTTCCTAGTTCATTGTTGAAGCTGAGAGAGACCAATTGATCCTCAGTACAAGTTGTCATCGTGCTCAAGTTAGTAAGGTTAACTTTCTCTTTGACCATGTTTACGTTAACAACTGAATGAGATTTACGGAGTCCAGCCATTTTATAGAATATAAAGATATCTGGGCAAAGGTTTAACTCAGCAAGACGAATAATATAACCTTTTAAACTTTCATCATGGAAGGGTTTTGGATGTAGTATTAAAGAACCTTTCATAGGCTCTCCTCTCTTTTTAAAGGTCATAAATTTGACCTAATTAGTCATCGGAACATCTTACCTTCCTTTTTTCAGTTTGTCAATTTTTATGACTACATTTAATAAATTTTTTTTATAAAAAGGAGAACGCAACGTGGGATATGCTCATTTACTTGACAAATACATACAGAATAGCGAATTAAGTATTAATGAAATTTTAGAACGATTAAAAGATTCTGGAATTAAAATAGACCGATCTTATATTAGTAAATTAAGATCAGGAGCTAAGCCACCTGCATCCGAAGAAGTCACACGAGCTCTTGCAGAGATTACAGGAGGAGATCCACAATCACTAATCAATGCGGGGGTTATAGAAAAGGCTCCTGAAGAAATAAAAGCATTCATAACTAGGTTAGAGGATCAAACATGGAATATGGTAGATTATTTATTATGTAATAGTGAAATTAAACAGGTGCACGAACTTGTCACACATATTCAAAGAGCTAATTTACAATCTAACCATATAAAAGTTCTTGATCTTGAAGATAAAGAAAGATTTAATATTGCAGCAATCACTCGACGTTTCGATCTTCTTGAGACATTAAGCCGAGAGACTTTCAGCTTTACAGATAAATTAGAACTTTATTATGCTGTCACTATATATTTTCAAAAATTCAATGAAATCCCCATGGAGTTATTTTATTCAAAATATATTCTTCAAGGAGACAATCTCTCAACTTCAACAAACCAACAAAACTCCGGTTTAATACTATCTAGTAAAGGGAAGGAATCTATAACAGGAGATGAGTTAGATTTTATCAACAGTTGTTTAGAGGCTTACAGAATCCAGAAGGCAAAATGGCTGTAAGAAAAGAGATATTGGAGGGGTATTTATGGGTGATGGAACATTAAAAAATTCAATAATTGAGGCTTTAAATTCTGCTATTTTAGAAACAGAAAGTCAACTACAGCTTTCAGAATATAATAAGGGCGAAATTGCGGGCTTAAGAAAAGCTCTAACATTAATTAATATACTCTCTAACCCCAGGTATGAAACTGCAACACCAATTGATATCATTATTGATGATTTACCTCCATATACGGAGACACATAACAAACTTTCAAAATAAATCCTCATAACACTTTAGCTTAGTGATTAATAATGTAGTATATAAAAGCCTGTAGCTTATTAGCTACAGGCTTTTAATAATTATGCATACTTATACACTTGTGAATATTAATACAAAAAAATGTATAAAATGATTTTATCACTTTATCTGACGAAATTTTCTCGCTATTATTGCAAAATTTATCACTTATTTTGCACAATCACAATGTAATATCAATCATGCATAAAAGGATTGATCACCCGCACCGGCTATACCCGCAATTTCCGCAGGTCTTACATCCCTCAATATTTATAAGCGATGCACTCCCGCAGGAAGGGCAGAGATCCCGCGATGCCGCCGAGTGGCTGTGCGTCCCGTGTCCGCCATGCCCGGCATCTGCAGGAGCCGCGGCTGGCACGCTCGATTGCAGCTCGGCGCTGAGCGCCTCATTGAAATCGAGCTCCAGGGTGGCCGCGATCGGAGCGGCCACGTGGTCGTCATGTGCGTTATTCTGCACATGCGTTTCGAGGGCTTTGGCTACCGCGTCGGCGATGGACTCGACGCGGTTCGCGCCGAAGCCGATGGCGCCGGAGCCGCCGATGCCCTTGAGATGCTTGATCAGCAGCTCAACCTTCTCGCCGTGGTCGCCGTAGCGCAGGAACAGCGAGCAGACACGGCCCAGGGCTTCGGCCATGGCGAAGACGTCGGAGCCGGCCTTACCGACATTCAGGAAGATTTCGCCCGGAATGCCGTCCAGATCGTTAATGGTGATATACGCCATGCCGAACGGCGTGTTGATCTTATAGGTTGCGCCGCGCAGCACCTGCGGGCGTTTTTTGTATTGCTTGTCAGCTCCGCCGGCCTGCGGTGCCGGGCTTGCTGCCACTACCGGCGCTAAAGGCGCCGCCGGGGCCGGTTCAGCAGCAGGCTCTGCTGCGGCAGGTGTGTCCTTTTTGTCTTCCTTCTTCGACGTTTCCAGCACCTGCACATCGCGGCTGCCGTCACGGTAGATGGTTACACCTTTGCAGCCGAGGTCGTAGGCCATTTCGTACAGCTCGGCGGTTTCCTCGACAGTGAAGTCGGACGGGCAGTTGGCTGTTTTGGAGATGGAGCTGTCCACCCAGCGCTGAATCGCTGCCTGCACACGGATATGGTCCTTGGCGGACAGATCCATCGAGGTTACAAAATACTCCGGCAGCTCCTCACCCGGATGCGCCTCCAGCCATTGCTGGGCAATCGGCACGAACTGCTCGTCATAGCCGAGCCGGCTCTGGCGGAAATATTTGAAGGCAAAGTAAGGCTCAATCCCGGTCGAGGTGCCGACCATGGTTCCTGTGCTGCCTGTTGGCGCCTGAGTAATAACGGTGACGTTACGCATGCCTTGCTTAAGGACGGCTTCACCGACCTCCGGATACACCTCAGTAATGTTGCGCATAAATCCGCTTTGCAGATATTTCTCTGCATCGAAAGCCTTGAATGAGCCCTTTTCACCAGCTATTTCTGCCGAAGCCAGATAGGCCTCCCTTGCCATGAAGCCGTACAGCTTGTCCAGGAACTCCAGTGATTCCGGGCTGCCGTAACGGATATTCAGCTTGATCATCAGCTCGGCCAGACCCATCGTGCCCATACCTACGCGGCGCTCCAGCTTTTGATTCGCTTCATTTTCCGGGAAATGATACGGTGTTTTGTCGATGACATTGTCCAGGAAACGGACGGAATAACGGGTGGTTCTCGCCAGATCCGCCCAGTCCACATCATGGTTCTCCGCATCATAGAATTTGGAGAGATTGACCGCCGACAGGTTGCAGACACCCCAGCCCGGAAGTCCTTGTTCACCGCAGTTGTGAGCAACTACTCCGCCGGCAATCAGCGAGTGCGTTACAGGCTCGGTGATATCATAGACCGTTACAAGCTCCCCAGTCTCAACACCAACGACTCTGGACATGAACTTCTCTGATTTGCGCGAAGGTCTGGCGATCCGTTCCAACGCTTCTTGTTTTCGGGTGATCAGCTTGAAGCCGATTTTTTCCTTGAAGGCTACAATGTTGTTTCCGCTCAGAATCAGCTCATAGAACCCGCCGCCTTCGTAAGTTCGTTCTTCTCCACTTAGAGTTGTGTAAGTAAAGACAGCCTGTGCTTTCTTTGGACGATTATAAATGGAGCTGTTAATCCCGAAATTAAGCAGCAGCAACTGAACCCCTTGCAGCAGCTTCTTCGATGCAGAAGTCAGTCTGACCGTACGGTGCATCTCGTCATTCTCATAGACCGTTCCGTCTGCCGAAAATAATCCTTGCAGGAAAGCCACAACTGTCGCGCGCGAAGCGGTATACAGTGCGGCCGGAACCTCTTTTTCCGCCGCTTTGACAGCCTTGACCCCAAGGGCTTCAAGCTGCTCGCGGAACGATTTGCGCCACCAGTATGCCTGCTTGGTCCCGTTGTCCCGGTTAAACACTTTGGCGGTTACGCCCGTAATACTTTCACCAGCAGCAATCAGTGCCGGGATGACTTCGCTGTCCGCTTCACCGAATACCATGCCGATGTCGCCGCGTTTGGATATCCAGCCATCTCCAGTCAGCCAGCCCAGGAACCAGCCCCACTGCTCCCCGAGTGTGTCTTCAGCCGCGAAGCCGCCTTCACCGGACTGCAGATATACACGGTCGTCAGCAGTTAAAGTATGAGCCTCTTTCCAGCCGGAATCGGTAAACAGACGGTGTTCAGGCGTTACGGATAGCTCAACCCCATTTTGCAGGGAAATCTTCAAGGTCTCTCTGGTTCCCGTAGGGAATACCGTCGCCCTTCTCATCTGCAGCCCCGGAATTTCATAGCTTCGGCCGCCGACCACTTTTGCCTGCTCGACCAGTCTCAAATCGGTTCCGACCAGGAATGATTCTCCGGCTGTCTTTTTATATAATTCCTCGATAGTAAGGAGTCCATATTCTGTTGCAATGCGGGTGTCCGGGTGGAAACAAGGATTAGTACAAATTATAGGATTAAAATACCAGCTGTTCGACATCTGGTTATAGTATTCCATAAACACAACGCCCGGCTCTGCTGACTTCCAGGCCGATTCAATGATTGTATGCCACACATCGCGCGCCTTAACAGTCCGGTAAGGGATAACCGCACGGCCGGCCGCCTTCCATTTATCCAGGTCCCCGTCCCACAGCTCATCATAATCCGGGTCGCTGGTGTCCGGGAAGACCAGCTCCCAGTCCAGGTCCTTTTTGACAGCCAGCATGAAGCTGTTGCTTACGCACACCGACAGGTTCGCATTGGTAACCTGCCCCATCGTCTGCTTCACGGTGATGAAATCGACCACATCCGGGTGCCAGTCGTTGATCATCAGCATCAGCGCACCCCGGCGGCTGCCGCCCTGCTCAATCAGTCCCGTTGTATAGCTGAACAGGCCGCCCCAGGATACGGAGCCGCTGGACGAGCCGTTAACGCCTCTGACAATAGCCCGGCGCGGACGCAGCGAGGACAGGTTAATGCCGACACCGCCGCCGCGCGCCATAATTTCGGTCATTTCGGAGAGGGTCTGCATGATCCCGCCGCGGCTGTCTTTTGGAGAAGGAACCACATAGCAGTTGAACAAGGTCAGCTCCTCGCTCGCTCCCGCCCCTGCGGCAATCCGTCCGCCCGGAACGAGCTTCCAGTCATCGAGAATAGAGCGGAATTTGCCTGTCCACTCCTCCTGCAGCTCAGGGGTCTTCTCCACAGAGGCCATGGCTGCAGCCAGACGGTCCCACATTTCCTCAGGTGTTTTTTCTATATTAAGGGTCAGCTTCTCCACATCCGATTGCACCAGCTCGCCGCTGCGGGTCCTGACGGTCACTATCCGTCCGCTTCGCCCGACAATCTCACCGACCTCCTTGGTCGGAAATTTCGGGTCATCCTTGGTCAGCACCAGCACGACGTCGCCTACCTTGGCATTATTCGTGTCCGCATCCTTCCAGGCATAACGGTCCAGAAATATTTTCTCGCTCAAGCCTTCAAGGCGCTGGTTGGGTTCCACTGTACTCAATACAAAAACCTCCCGGTAAGTGATATGTAACACAGGTACTGCTGTAATGCTATTGCTCCCGCTTGTCAATAAAAATCAGCCGCTAAAAACATGCAGCAAACCAACAATTCAAGCTTTTGTCACAATATATTGTATCAACATGCCTCATCACTATACCACATATTGTTACAGAGTTCCTTTTTGAAAATAGAAGCGATTCCGCAGAAAAAACAGATTCCAGGCGCTTTTTCTATTGATTTCGCGGTTTTTTAGTCTCTGTTATGAATTCTCTTTAATACGAGCATACTACTTTTACGCATTCCGATATAAAACCTTGCCGGAGGAGGCTGCAACATGATGCAATTATCCCGCAATTCCTTACCGCAGGAGGGAGGCATATCCGCCCCGCTGCTGCCGGTTCCCCTGTCCTTTGAACGGAACTGGCTGCAGGATCTGGAATCCAGGCAGGAAAAAGGCGGCCCCTGGGGCGACTGGAAATTATCGCGGCTGGCTGTGCAGGGTGAGCAATGCGGCCTTGTCACGAGCTTTGACGAGCTGCAGTGCACGAAGCATCTGTCCGGCCTGTCCCCGCTGCCCCATCAGCTCGATACCGCCCATAAGGTATTGTTTGAGATGTCCGGCCGGGCTATTCTCGCCGACGAGGTGGGGCTTGGCAAGACGATTGAAGCCGGTCTGATTCTCAAAGAATATCTGGTGCGCGGGCTGGTGGGCAAGGTGCTGATTCTGGTTCCCGCCTCCCTTGTGCTGCAATGGGTCCGTGAGCTTAATGCCAAGTTCGGAATCACCGCCGTCGCCCAGAAAAAAGCCTACTCCTGGGGCAACGACATCGTCGTCGCATCCCTGGATACCGCCAAGCGCGATCCGCACAAGGAGCTGCTGTTAAGCTCTGAATTCGACATGCTGATTATTGACGAGGCCCACAAGCTGAAGAACAAGAAATCGACCAACTACCAGTTCGTACAGCAGCTCCGCAAAAAATACTGCCTGCTGCTCACAGCCACACCTGTGCAGAACGACCTGGGCGAGCTGTTCAATCTGATTACCCTGCTAAAGCCGGGGCAGCTCGGGAATCAGGGTGATTTTGCAGCCAACTTTGTCGTCGATAAGCGCCAGCCGAAGAACGAGGTACAGCTGCGCGGCGAGCTCTCCAAGGTAATGATCCGCAACCGGCGCGGCGAGGGTCCTGTCACCTTCACCAAGCGCAAGGTCCGCAATATCCCGCTCATTCTTTCCGCAGAGGAGAAGGCGCTCTATGACGGGGTAACCGCTTTTGTAAAAGACACCTATCAGGAGTCCGGCGGCAATCTCAGCAGCATGCTCTCCCTTGTAACGCTTCAGCGCGAGGTCTGCAGCAGCCGTGACGCCGTCTTCATTACCCTCGTTAATCTGATCAAAAAGCTGCCTGCCGATTCGCCAAAGCGCGACCGGATGATGGAGCTGCTGCAGAGCATCCGCACAGTCAAGACGAACACCAAGGCGGAGAAGACGATGGAGCTGATCCGGGATATGAATGAAAAAGTAATTGTGTTTACAGAGTACCGGGCCACCCAGGAATATTTACTGCAATACTTCCGTGATCACGGGCTGCAATGTGTGCCTTACTCCGGCGGAATGAACCGCGGCAAAAAGGACTGGATGATGGATCTCTTCCGCGGGCGCGCCCAGGTCATGATTGCCACCGAAGCGGGCGGCGAGGGCATTAACCTGCAATTCTGCCACCATATGATCAATTTTGATCTGCCCTGGAACCCGATGCGGGTGGAGCAGCGGATCGGACGGGTACACCGGCTGGGCCAGCAGAATGACGTCGTTATCTATAATCTGTCTACCCAAGGAACGATTGAAGAGCATATTCTCCACCTGCTGCACGAAAAAATCAACATGTTCGAGATGGTCATCGGGGGGCTGGATGTGATCCTGGAACGCTTTGAGCAGAAGGAATCGCTGGAAAAAAGCCTTTATAAAATCATGCTGGAGGCCCGCAGCGACGAGGAGCTGCGCAGCAGCCTGGATGATATCGGCGAATCGCTGAGTGAGCTGTCCCAGGAAACCCGGCAGAAAAGCGGGGTTTCGCCATGACGCTGAGTGTACAGGAAGTACGCAAGCATGTGATGGATTATCTAGAGGCCACAGAGTGCACCATTATCGAGGTGTCTCCGCTGCATGTAACAGTCAAGCTCTCCCCCCGCGCCGACCGGATGCTGACCGACAGGCCATATTACTGGGGGTTTGTGGAGCGTACAGGCGCTGAACCGGAGACGCTTTCATTCACCTTCGTGTTCGATCCGGAGCAGTATGATCATGCCGCCGCAACGGCAGCGGCAGCGCCTGCCCGGCCGCCGGGCAGCTTAAGCATGGAGGCTGCTGCCGAGCCTGCCGCAACGGGAGCAGCCCCGGCCGGAGTCCCGCCAGGTGTGTCGGCTGATCCGCAGGACAGCATTCTTGCCCGTTATTTCGGAGTTGTTCCGGCGCTGCCGCGCCTGGGGCCGGGCATGATCCGCCGCGAGGATGTCATCTACGGCAGCAAGCGGCTCAATCAGATCTGGGCTGCAGCGCGGGACGAGGGCAAATGCCTGCAGCTGTTCGAGGACCCCGGCAGCAGACAGCGGATGACCCTATTCTCCGCAGCCTATGAACCATGGCTTGGCGTATGTTATAAGGTTGAAATGACCTGTGACCTGAAGCGGGAGGAGCTGCATTTTCTCGCGATCTCCCTGACCACAGGGAAGATTGTCACCGATTTCGGCTCCAGGCTGGACAGGCTGGAGCTGACACCGCGCCTCCCGGAGAACATCCATATCCAGCCCTATGAGCTAAGCGTTGCAGGAGGAGCAGACAGGCTGGAGAACTACCTGACCGCCCAGCTTGCCGGGCTGGATTACAGCTGGGCCGAACAGGCCAGGGAGCGGCTGCAGCTGGAGCTGAGCATCGTCGATCTCTATTATGCCGAGCTGCTGAAGGAGCCGGATGAGGAGAAAAAGCAGGCTATCGAAGAGCAGTATAACGCCCGCCGGACTGAGACCACCTGGCAGTATGAGCCGCAAATTTCGGTTTCTGCCGTCACTTATGGTCTGTTTCACCTGCGCAGTTCATAGAATACGACCAGGTCTGCTAAAAGCAGGCAAAAAAACAAGCCGCGCGGTCCACCGCCGCGCGACAGCAAGCAACACCCTTTTCAGGGCTTGTCTTCTACAATAGATGTAGAGGACAAGCCCGTACGATTATGGATCAAGAAAGGTGAATGATGTCATGAAATCATCTGCACGACGGCAGGCAGTGCCAAGGCGGCGCCGGCTGCTCTCCATCCTGTGTCTCGGACTGGCCCTGCTGCCTGTGGCCGCAGCTTTTCCGTCAGCCGGTGAAGCTACTGCCCAGGGCAGCCGCGCTGCTGCGCCGCAGACCGTTTCGCAGGCGCTTCTGCCGGAGCTCTCCCTGAAGCCGCTGCCCTCACCCAAATCTCTGCAGGAGTTTACTGCCGACACGATCAGCAGATTATCCGCAGCCGCTCCGTTTACCTCCTGGAAAAACGCCGGCACCGCATATTACCCGCTCGGACCAGGCACGCACAGCTGGCTGGTAAATGTACTGAATGGTGAGCAGCGTATCGGCTATCTGATCATATCCGCCACAGCAGACGGCGGCTATGCGCTCAGTGAATACGGTGCAGGCACAACCGGACTTCCCTACAGCTTGACCGAACTGCGCCAGTATGTGGTGCAGGAGGCCCTTATTCCTTCATCCTATTCCGGCACCGCCGAATTAACGGCCCTTTATGCTCCTATGCTTCCGGTTTGGAAGCTTTCACTGGACAAGCAGACCTACTATATTAATGCTGTGACCATGGAGCTTCTGCCCTGGAATCCGGTCAAGGCTGAGGCTGCGCTGCAAGCAGCTCAACCATCAGCCGATGCAGTAACCAGTCTGGGCAGCCGCTGGTCACCGCTGCCTGCCAGCCTTAGCGGAGGACAGGATGATCCGTATGCGGATCTATCGTGGCTGGCCGGCTCCAGGCTGAAGGCAGTGGATAGCGGCAATGTTGCCGTCCTGCTCGGCAGCGGCCGTGCCCTGGCCTTTCAGTCGCCCGGAGCCAATGACACGACCGGCGCTCCTTTTATGATTACAGGCTTTCAGAGCTGGCGGCCCGCCGGCCAGGGAGATAAGGCCCGCACAGTAATCTATGCTGCCACCGGCCTGAAGGGCAGACGGTATCTGCCCTTTGCCCTGCTTCAGCAGACGGGAACACTGCATAAGCTGCCGGATGCAAAGGGTAAGGATTTGGCCTATAGTGCTGATGCTGCTGTTGCGGTACTGCGATAGCTTTTGCAGTATGCGGTAGCCAGTGTATCATGCGGTAACTTGTGAATTTTTGCTTACCCTGGTTTGTTCGGCAACCCGTAAAGTGTAACAGTGTTACCTAAGTAATGAGGTTTACGTTAGCCGTAACGTTTCTCACGCTGCTTTCCCCTTGGTTACCCAGTTCATGCGCCTACACCATAGCGGATTTCATCAGGTACTGCATCAGGTACTGCATCTGGTATTGCGTCAGGTACTGCATGATGTACTCACATTAACGGACTCCAGCGATCTTATTTTCGCCCAAATAAGCTTTTGGACGTTCTAACGGACTCCAGTGACCTTATTCACGGATACTAGGCCTTGTATTAGCTATTTTGAGAGAAATAAGATCACTACGGTCCGTTAGAATTATGAAATGCCTCATTAAGTATAATTAACGTCATCTGGGTCCGTTAACGGTTTGTGGGGCGGGGGAGGCATTCGGGTTCGGGTTCGGGTTCGGGTTCGGGTTCGGGTTCGGGTTCGGGTTCGGGGTCCGGCTCTTGGGCGGGTCGGCTTCGCTTCGGGGTCCGGCTCTTGGGCGGGTCGGCTTCGCTTCGGGGTCCGGCTCTTGGGCGGGTCGGCTTCGCTTCGTGTTCCGGCTCAAGGGCCCGTTCGGGGTCCGGGTCTGCTTCGGCTTCCAGTTCGAGTTTGGTTCGAATTCCGTTTCCGCTTCCGCAATATTCCTCATCAAAACAACCTTCCCGTTATAATGCCGCCATGCGGCCGGGAAGGTTGTTTATTTGCGTATAAACCTGCTGTAGCTCCATGCTCCGCCGCTCACCGGCGGTCCTCCCTGGTCCATTTGCTCCGCCAGATTGACAGCCCGAGCGGCAGCATGCCGAACCATCTTTGCGCCCACGGCTGCTTCTCGGCTCTGCGCCGCTCCCGGCTGGCCTTTGGGTCCTCCATATAGACTACTACCTTCTCGGTAATGTACTTTACCAGATCATCTCCGCTGGAAGCCATTGTCCGTACCTCCTCTTAATGTTCTGCAGCTTTACTGCTTCATCCAGCCGCTGCCGGATGTCTCTAGCTCTAGTGTGCTCCAAAGCTGATATCTCTAAACCGCCTGCGCTCCGTATAGACTTGGCTTTCACAGCACAATCTAACAAAGAATCCGCCGGATAACATGAATAACGTGCAAGGAGGTCATGCACATGAGACATTTAAGCCCGAGAGCCGCTGCCTGTAACAAAAGAACTGTACGACGCACCTGGCGCAGATGGTCGATTCTGCTCGCTTCAGCAGGACTGATGGGATTGATGGCCGGTCCCGTTAATGCCGGGCCTGCTGATGCCTCCCACTCTGCTTTTGCCTTTTCAGCATCACCCTCTGCTTCCGCCCTATCAGCATCTCCCTTTGCTTCTGCCCTTTCAGCGTCGCCGCCTGCAACACAGCAGGAACGACGGCAGGTGCTGGGCCACGACCAGCGCATCATTCTGATCGATGCCGGGCATGGGGGAATTGACGGGGGAACCTCCCATGGCGATATTCTGGAGAAGGATATTACGCTGGCGATTTCCCGGCGCCTGTTCCTGCTGCTGCGCAGTGACGGCTTTGATGCCATCCTTAACCGTACCGGGGATTATGCCCCCAGTGACGAGAACCGCTGGCTGCGCAGCTCCTCCCGCCATATGCGTGATCTGGCCCAGCGCAAGGAGCTTGCGGAGACGCTACCGGCTAATGTGGTGGTCAGTGTCCATATTAACTGGGCGCCTTCCCCCGCCAAGCATGGGCCGCTCGTCCTGTACCGCCAGGAAGGTCGCAGCTTTCTTTTGGCCCGATCCATTCAGGATCAGCTGAACAAGCTGTATGGCATGCGGACAGACCCGAGGCCGGGCAAGCCGTTCTACCTGCTCAACAAAATAACCGCCACAACAGTAATCGTTGAGGCGGGCTTTATCAGCAGTCCGGCTGACCGCGGCAGGCTCTGTTCCCCCCGGGGCCAGGAGGAGCTGGCAGAGGCGATTGCCGGCGGGATCGCCGCTTATCTTATGGAAGTCTAAGCTGCGCATTCCATTTCCATTCATCCTTGACCAGCTCTGAAATGCCGACGAAATCCACATGATCCTTCAGTTCTGCAATGCCGCTGCGGATGCCCGCGGCGGTCTCTTTGCCCTGGATACCGACATGTCCGATCGTTACACAGAATTCGTCGTCCAGCGCCTTCTCCTTCACAAGCCGCATCTGCTTCAGCACATGGCCGGCAGAGTGAACATCATCAAGAAAGATGTGGTTCTCCACAGGCGGCAGCCCCAGCTCCCTGGCCATTCTGCCGGCAACCGACCTGTAGTTTGTATGGCTGTCTACAAAGAACAGGCCGCGTTCCCTGCAGACCGTCAGCACGATTCTCATTACCCGCTCATCCCCGGTCACCTTGGAGCCCATGTGATTGTTGATTCCGATTGCATAAGGGACATTGTCCAGCGCCGCTTCGACCCGCTGGCGCACCTCCGCGTCGCTCATGCTGGTCAGAACGGCACCGGGACCAAGCCATTCCGGCTTGCCCTGGCGCGGCTCCATCGGCAGATGCACCAGCACATCATAGCCGCGTTCATGAGCCCGCTTTGCGTCCTGCTCCGTGGTGGACAGAAACGGCATGACGGCAGCGGTAATCTTGACCGGCAGGGCGAACATTTCATCGGTGCCGCGCATCCCGTTACCGAAATCATCGATTATAATGGCTACACGGCTGCGGGCAGGCTTCACCGGCTGCCCTTCTGCCCGCCCCTCCGTAATTGGGTTGTCTGCAGCCGGCACCTTGCCCGGCTCAGACCAGCCAGCCTCTGCCCGGTGTTCAGCCGCTGCTTTCACCGCAGACGGGGCTCCCGGTAACAGCGTGGTCATCAGGACTACTACGGCGGCATATGAGCACAGCTTGCGGCAATTGTAACGAAACGTGAACCTATGGTTCATCAGGAACGCCTCCTTCATCTTCTGCAGCTAATGCTCTCATTGTTTGGAATCCGGAGGTTTAATATGTACAGCCGGGATGCGCAATAATTAACAGTCTTATCCGGCCTGTTGCCCCCGGCGGTCAGCAGCCAGCATTGCTGCATATACATCCTGAGGTGTTACAGTAAACGGCATATTCTTCATGGGTCCGCCCTCAGCACAGCTGGCCTCAGCAGCAGCCAGCAGCTGCTCCGGAGCAATATCCGCGAGTCCCAGCTGCGCAAGGGTAACCGGCAGTCCGGCTTCCCGGCAGAAACCGGCAACAGCAGCAAGCTCCTCCTCCGGGGCCTGCTCCAGCATCAGCTGCGCAAGGGTAGCGAACGCTACCTTCTCACCGTGCAGGATGTGACGGCATTCTTCCAGTATAGTCAGTCCGTTATGAATGGCATGGGCTGCAGCAAGGCCGCCGCTTTCAAAGCCGATCCCGCTTAAGTAAATATTCGCCTCTACAATATGCGCAACCTGATCAGACACTCTGCCCTGACGGACATCCTCAAGCGCTGCAGCCCCGTCAGTGATTAGCGTATCGTAGCAAGCCCGGGCGAGTGAAAAGGCAGCTATTGAGCCAAGCCCTCCGGCTTCAGTAACAGCGCCTGATTCCCGGCACGCTCTCGCCTCAAAATAGGTGGACAGCGCGTCCCCCATGCCTGCCGCCAGCAGCCGTACAGGTGCCTTGGCAATCAGTCCGGTATCAGCAACCACCACATCCGGACTGCGCCGCAGGGACAGATAACGGTCGAACCTACCGTCTTCAAAGTACAGAACGGCAACCCTACTACATGGCGCATCAGTAGAAGCAACGGTCGGAACCAATATTACCGGAAGCCCGGCATAATGGCTGACTGCCTTGGCAGTGTCCAGCGTTTTGCCTCCGCCGATGCCCAGAATGACCCCTACCCTTTCAAGGTAGAGCTCTGAGACAATCTCCTCTACCTGAGCGAAGCTGCATTCCCCCTGAAACTCACGCTCCTCCAGCGCAACACCTCCGGCTGCAAAGCTGCTACGGATCTCCTCCCCATACACAGATACAATATAAGGATCGATAATAGCATAAGCCTCCCCGGCCTCCATTTGTGCGCAATACGTCCCGAGCCTGTCCAGCTCACCTTCGCCCTGAATATACTTTGACGGTGCATAAGTTATCTGTCTCATGTCGTCCCCTCCTTTTTCCAATTGAGACTCATTGTAAAGAAGTAATTTTCCGCCTGCAATTAAAAAAGCCCCATTCCCGGCGGAATAGAGCCCCTTTCTGCATCATTTATTTTTTACGGACAGGCATCCGTTTAGCATCTCCTGTAAGTTTACAATCCTGGTTTCTGGTTCCAAAACCGCTCCCGGTAACCTTATTGTCTATGAAATCAACAATTTGCTGCAAGGAAGCAATCTGCTCCAGAATATTCTGCTTATGTGTTTGAAGCTGCTCATACAATTCCGGATACTCGGTCAGAGCAGTATCAGGAGTCAGATTCAGATAGGGGCGCATATCATCCAGCGGCATTCCTGTTTTTTTGAGGCAGCCAATCAGCTTCATCCTCTCCACATCTGCGCTGCTGTAGATCCGGTGGGTATTTCCTTTACGCTGTGCCCGGGGCAGCAGTCCAATCTTCTCATAGTACCGGATGGTATCCTCCGTTATGCCGGTAAGCTCCGCTGTCTGCTTGATGGAATAACCCGGCTGTTCCGGTCTTGCAGCTGTTTCAGTCATTTCTGACATTTCCCTCACCTCCATATTTCACACCTTAATCTGCCCTCTGTAATACAGTTACCTTATTGTATAACCTGGAGTCAACTCCAAGTCAAGCCCGTCATTCCCAGCAAAAACACCTGTTGACTTGGAGCCGGCTCCAAGTTATAGAATGAGCGCACTGACAGATAAGCGGCTATATAACACGCTCTGTCTAAACCAACGCTCAACTAAGGAGAGATTTCCATGAACACACAATATAATGACACCCGGCTTGGAACCGCACTGATTACCGGAGCCAATAACGGAATAGGACTTGAGCTGACCCGTAAAATGCTTGCGGAGGGCTGGGAGGTCGCCGCCCTGGTCCGTTCTTCTTTTCCTGCAGATGATTCAGGCATACTTGAAGCCATCCGCAATAAAAGGCTGCGTATCTACAACGCCGATCTGGCTGATTTCAGCAGCCTGCGCAGGGCAATTGAGCTCATTAAAGCCAGCGAACCCTGCCTTGAGCTGCTGTTCAACAACGCCGGCGGCAGCTTCCCCGAGCTGCTGTATTCCCGCCAGGGCCGTGAGCTGCACTATGAGCTGCAGACGGTTGTTCCTTATATCATAACTATGGAGCTGAAGGAGCTGCTGCAGCGCGGAAAGCGCAGAACCGTAATTAATACTTCTTCCAATGCTATTTTTAGTGTAAAATCGTTCGATCCCGCCCTGCTGGAGCAGCCCCGCACCTTCAAAAAGCTGTTCGGCCCGTATGCCGTCACCAAGCTGGCCCTTTCCCTGTGGACCAGGGAGCTTGCACCGCAGCTGGCAGCCGAAGGGATCATGATCCGCAGTGCGGATCCGGGCGGCAACAATACGATCCGTAAGGACAAGGATTCCGGCCTGCCCTTTTACATCAAGCCTATAATGAAAATGTTCTTTCACCATCCAAGCTATGGCGCCGGCCTGCTGTACAATGCTGCTCTGGGTGAGCATAAAGAAAAGCCGGGTGTCTTTCTGATGAAGGACAGGGTATCCGGCCTGAGATTCACCAATCATGCACCTGCCATACTGAAAAAGCTTCAGGACATCCATCTGCAGGAATATTCTGAAATCCCTGTAATCAGCTGATCCCCTAAAAAAAGCGGTGCCGACAGCCTTCTCCCTCCGGAGATCAGCCTCAGCACCGCCCTGTTCATTTATAAAGCTTTAATCCAGCCGCCCGAACGCCCGCAAAAACAGCAGCTTGTCAAAGGCTATTCCCGCCTTCCACCAGTTTTCGCTGACCGCGAATTCCCGCTCATAGCCCTCCCATTTCCAGCTCAGGCTCCAGAGCCCTTCGCTATTCCGGCTGGCCAGTGTGTAATCCAGCTCCTTCTCCACAATAGCTGCATTGTCTGCGTAACCCAGGCCTGCCGGGCTATGAATGAGGGCTGACGGCTTGCAGGTATAGCCGTTCCAGTCCCCGGCATCACGTTCCAGCAGAGCGGTAATCCGCCGCGCGGCCGCTGCTTGCATCTCTGCATAGGCAAACTCCTCCTGCAATCCCGCCAGCGCAATATAATCGAGCAGGGTAAGTACGCATATGAGCGGGTGCATTTCCAGCTCCGGCTGCATTATAAAAACCGCCTCCAGCCCCTTCGCAATCTCCAGGCCCCGGCCAAAAAGCCTACTCTCCCTGTCAGCATGCTGCAGAATAAACCCGGCCAGGATCGCTGTCGGATTAAAGATGCTGCGGGAGGTGCTGTCCGAATCCGTATGCCACCAGGGTGCATGCGGATAATCATTGTTCGAGACAATCACATTCCGCCAGGTGTTACCGTCCATTTCGGCCCCGCTGTCCAGATACATCAGCATACGCTGAATGACCGGATGCCCGCTGTTCTCAAAGCCGATCTCCAGCAGCCGTTCCGCCGCAGTTGCCGTAGTCAGCGGCGAGGAATTGGGATTCCAGCAGTCCGCCTCCAGGGCATGCCCGAAGCCGCCGTCCTCATTCTGGTAGGCAGCCAGTGCCGTCAGCACAGCAGCCTGTCCCCCATTTTCAAAGTGGAACTGCCATCTTGCCAGGTCAAGCGGGCGGGCGTTACGGTAGAACCAGCCTTGTATCCTTTGAAAATCCTCAGCTGCAAGCCCCATTCTCATTCCCCTTTATTCCATAATTTGGACATCCATATTTAGAGTTTAACCTTAATCAGGGTAATGATAATAATATAAATATCACACAAGTACATATTATAGAGTAACTGAAGGAGGGAAATATGAAGAAGAAGCATGGTGCCGGAGTGTACTCTTTTGGCAAAGAGCTGTTCATCAAAATTAAGGACGACGATGTGCAGGGCGTCAGCGCACAATTAACCTATTATCTGATTCTCTCCCTGTTTCCGTTTCTGATCTTTATTATGACACTGATCGGGTATGCGCATATTCCCCTGGAGGACAAGATTCATCAGCTTGAGCGGATTATGCCTGCGGAAGCCTATTCCATCATTGAAGAAATTTTGCGGGATGTCTCTGAAGGGCGGAGCCAGGCGCTGCTGTCGTTCGGGATGCTCGCTACGCTGTGGGCGGCCTCCAAAGGGATTAATGCCATTATCAAGGGCCTTAACCGCGCTTATGATATTGATGAGAGCAGAGCATTCTGGAAGATCAGGGGCATCGCTTTTCTGGCTACGCTGTCTATAGGTCTAGTGGTGCTGCTCAGCATTCTGCTGCTCGTGTTCGGAAGCTGGCTGAAGACCCAGGTCTTTTTACTGGCTGAACTGCCCTACGGCCTGAACAAGCTCTGGGATCTGCTGCAGTATACCGTCCCCCTCTTCGTTATGTTCGTGGTATTTACACTGCTCTACTGGATCGCTCCCAGCCGCAGGCTGCGTCTTAAAGAGGTTATGCCGGGTGCGCTATTCTCAACTATAGGCTGGATCGTCACCTCTGTGCTGTTCTCCGTCTATGTTAACCAATTCAGTGATTTCACCAAAACCTACGGCAGCCTCGGCGGGGTCATGATCCTGCTGATCTGGCTGTATATAAGCTCCATTATCATTCTGGCCGGAGGGGAAATTAACGCCCTTCTGCTGAACCGCCGGTCTCCTGTCCCGCGCATCCGGGGTTGATTATTATGTCACGTCGTGATATAGTCACATCATGACATAGTTAAGCATGACCAAGGAAAAGGTGATGGAGTTGTCCGCAACCGATAAGCTGCTGAAAAAATATGTACCGATGACCGAAACCGCTTTTTACATTCTGCTGTCCCTGACGAAACCGCGCCACGGCTACGGGATCATCAAGCATGTAGAAGAGCTGTCAAACGGACGGATTAAGCTGGGATCAGGCACTGTATACGGTACATTGACCAAGATGAACAAGGACGGGCTGATTACTGTATACGCCGACGAAGAACGCAAAACCGTCTATAAGGTATCTGAGTCCGGCAAAAAAGTGATGACTGTTGAAATCAGCAGATTGAAGGAGCTGTACCGCAACGCCGTCGCCTGTGAGGAGGATTTTTTATGAAAACCGTCTTTCGTCCCTTCTGGAGCTATGATTTACACCGGACCGAAGCCTGGTTAACAGAAATGGCCGCTCAGGGCTGGATGCTTGCAGGCTGGAATCTGCGGCTCCGCACATTTTCATTCCGCCAAGACACCCCCGTTCATATGACATGGCAGATTGGTTATGAGCGCTCAGCCAATACTGCAGTTCCGGCAGCTATGGCCGCCGCGGGCTGGAGGAAGCATCTGCAGCAGGGAAAATGGTCCGTATATACTAACCCCGGGCAGCCGGAGGCGCTCAAGGCTTACCCGTCCCGGAAGGAGCTGCTCAAGCGCAGCAGAACCCATACCCTGTTCTTTACAGGAATTACGGTATATGCAGCCGTCATCTTCATCATTCCGCTGACTCTCCTTACTGCTTCAGTAATTACCGGCACACCTGTCCGCGTTGTGAAAAGCCCGATGTGGCTGGTTACCGGGCTTGCTGGTGTCGCTCTTCTGCTGCTACTTATAGCCGCCTTGATTTCCATGCACAAGATTAGAGCCGAAAGCAGGCACTTCTACGGTGATAACGGGCGGGCACAGAAGGTTGAGACTCCGCATATGTCAACAGGACGCAGGGCGGTCCGGCTGAGGCTCGGCTGGATGTACTCCCCGGACCGGCTGGAGAAATGGCTGGAGGCTCAGGAACGCCGGGGCTACAATCTGTACAAGGTCGGGCGTTTAGGTACGATTTTCTACTTCATTAAAGGCAGTCCGCGGCTGGTGAATTATCATGCGGATTATCAGCTGGCCGCAGACCCGGACTATTTCGAGCTGCACAGGTCGGCTGGCTGGAAGAACAGATTCAGCACCTCTTTTTCCACCCGCAAATGGACGATATGGAGCAAGGAGTATGACCAGGGTGAGGAGCCCCCGCAAATGTACAGCGATCCGTTCCACCGCCTGAAGCATGCACGCAGAATTGCCATGTACTATACTCTGCTTTTCCTGCCTATGCTGCTGCTTTATTCGCTGAATCTGACAGTCTTTATCGGCAGTGCCGGCGGTGATGGCGCCAATCCTGCGCGGCTTACCAATATACTGCTGATGCTTGTCTCGGTCATCATCTTCGGCTCCTTTGTCAGCAGAACCTGGCTGTATTACAGACGGCTTAAGATCAGCCTGAATTAACGCACAAAAGGTGCTCTCCCATAACAGGAAAGCACCTTTTCTGTGTGAGTGCAGCAGTTACTCCGCCTTCAGATCATATTTATAACAAGCCAACGCCTCAGCTTCTCTGAAGCCTTCACCGGTGTACAGCGCCTTCGCCTGTTCATTCTCCGCATTGACGCACAGGATGCTCTTGCTGTAGCCGCTGGCCTGGGCCACCTGCAGCGCCGCCCGCAGCAGCACTCTGCCCAGCCCTTTCCCTTGATATTCCGGCAAAAGCGCCAGCGGACCAATGCTCATCACCCGCTCGCCGCCATAATCATCGTCCGAGCCGCGTACAATACCGACCGCCTTGTCATCATGGTACAGCAGCAGCATACCGCCCCCGATGTAGTCAGCCTCCGCAGTCATAGCCTTCACCATCTCCGGGGTTACCGGCGTCTCACTGCCCTGAAGTCTGGCAAAGCCGGCATTTCTAACCTCGCTCCAGACCTCTTCATCTGCCCCTGGCTTAAAAGCCCTAAGCTCGTATTGCTCCGGCTGACCGATGTCAGGCAATTCCTTAATGTCACGCTCGAGCACATAAGTATACCGCTCCACCGTAAAACCTGCGCCAGCAAGCTTGTTAGCCTCAGCCTTATTCATAACCGGCGCAAAAATATTCAGCTTATCCATTCCCGCCGCATGTCGCAGAACCGCTTGCAGCAGCTCCCGGTATACCACCGGTTCCTCTTCCTCGGCATGCAGAATCCGCAGCCGTGCCTTCCGTCCTCTGCGGCTGTAATCATTCAGCATCAGCGAAGCCGCTCCTGCGATCCTCCCCTGAGGATCTACCGCGATATAGGTTGGATTCTCTTCGTTAAGCCTGAACTCCGCCAGCTCCTCATCAATAAGAAAAGAATCATCAAGCTGACTGCGGTGCCGCCGGCAATAGCCGAGGAACTCGTCAAAGCTCTCCTGTTCCAATGCTGCAATTTTCAATGGTCTTCCCCCCTTCTGTCTAGATCAGCTCTCCGCGTTTCTTCAGAAAACGGTACAGCACAAAGCCGCATATGGCACACAGCAGGGCACATAGTCCGATAAAGCCGTATCCTGCCTGCAGGCCGCGCAGCAGGGCATTCGGATCATTTACGCCGTACAGCTTTTTCACAGCCTCAATAACAAAGCCGATGATATAGTTACCGATTACACTGCCCAGCCCCATCATTGTAACAGTAAAAGTAATGGCGGTGTCGCTTCCATTAGGATAACGCTTTGCAATGAAGGCCATAACGGTCGGATAGATCATCGCAATCCCGAGGCCTGCCGCAGCAAACAGAAATGCCCAGGACTCCCCGCCTGCAAGAGCTGCAAAGGTACAGATGGCCGAGAAGCCGGAGAAGATAATCAGTGACAGCGTGAAGCCGATTTTGTCAGTTACCGGCCCCAGCACAAGTCTGCCGACCGAGAACAACAGGAAGAAAACAGACAGCAGTCCTGAAGCCTTAACAGTATCCCAGCGGTAAGCCTTCTCCAGGAAATTAACCAGCCAGCCGCCTACAGCAAGCTCAGACACAACGCCAAAGGAGAGAATCAGCACCATCCACCACAAGGCCGGGTCCCGTCTCAGCTCCTTGAAAGGCGTGCGCTGTTCAGCGGGCATATCATCCCCCGGAAAAGTGCTGCGCAGCGCCGTGAGGATCGGCAGCAGAGAGAGCGACAGCATCACCAGATACATTCCGCGCCAGTCCAGCACATGTCCGAATACCTGAACCGACATCATCCCTGTAGCAATGAGAGGGGCAACTGTCGAGCTTAGTCCATAGAAAAAATGGGACAGGTTCATCATCGTGCCGACATTTTTGACAAAAATACGAGCCCCCAGAATAGCCAGGGCAATCTCCAGCATCCCGTTGCCGATATACATCAGGAAATAGGATGCGGCAAATGCCGGATAGGCATGGGAGATGAAGATAAAAATACCGGACAGCAGCATGGAAGCAAACGACATTATGCTTGTTGCCTTAATTCCAAATTTACGCACTAATATAGCGGTGAATGAGCAGGCAATGAGATAACCCAGCGCATTCAGGGACAGCAGGCTTCCCAGCTGCTCCTCGTTCAAAGCAAAGTCAAACTGGATCCGGGGTATGGCCGGTCCTTTAATATTCTCCGAAATCCCGAAGATGATAAAGCCCAGAAAGATGGTAACCAGCTGCATAGCATATATTTTATTGAACCGGGTTGTACGCTGTTTCAACGTGAAGGCCTCCTGAAAGATGTGAATGTTAATTAGGGTCAGATTAAATATTCAGACCGGGCTTGATGCCCGTTACTATTTGCGTTCAACCAGCTGCAGCCGGTATGTCAGACGCTCCAGCGTAAGGGCGGTTATGCCGGTCATGTATTCTTCCTGTGTGTTATTTTTGATCAGCAGTGCAGGCATATGCTCTTGCGGAATATGCTGCAGACAGCCGTTAAGCAGCTCCTCCGTCATCGAGGGGTCTGTCAGCTCGCCGGTAACGGCCACCGAGACCGGATTGAGTATTGTGATGACCGAAGCCAGCATTTGAGCTGCCATGGGGATAAAGGTCTCCTGCTTATGCAGCCGCTGAAGCTGCTCCACCCGCGTGTATGCAGAAGGAAGGTACGAGATTTCTCCGGCAAAATTGGTTATCCCCGACACCATCCGCCCGTTTACGATAAAGCCTGCTCCCGGAAAATGATTCTTGGGAAAGGTGACTACGGCAAACGGCTGGTCCTCCTCCGGATTATGCAGCTGATAAAAACCGTATACGGTAGCATTCATGTCATTCTCAACAATGATATCCATATCGTACTTCTCGCTGAGCTGCTCACCCAAAGGGACACCGGCCAGCTCAGCCACATCACAGATGCCGATTACCCCGCGGTGTGCGACTCCCGGTATGCCGATGCCGGCTGCCTTTATATTGCTGTACTTCAGGGTCAGCTCTCCGATCAGCAGATCCACTGTATCCGCATCAATCCGGGTAAAGTCACGGGTCCCTTCATCCAGCCTGTCCCCAGTCAGATTAACCACTATGTAGGATACGGAATGCCGGCCGCCCTCAGTCCTCACCATCAGGCAGAGCACACAGGCATAATCTGCATTGAACCTATATTGTCTGGCAGGCCGCCCGCCGCTTGACTCCTCCAGCTCCTGCTCCAGCACCTCGCCGCTGCGGACCAGCTCGTTCAGAATACTGCCGCACGTAGCTACGCTCAGCTGCGTCATTGCGGCAACAGATGCCTTGGTTCCGGTTCCCGTTGCCTTCAGGCTGTTTTTCACCAGCTCCACATTGATCCGTTTGACCTGATGTGTATTATGAGATATTGACATAGCAGTCTCCCCTCGTGTCCCGGCAGGTTATTATAACTCTTTTAATAAGTGCAAATATAAAGGCTTCCTGCCTTGGTGTCAAGTACTTATTACAGGATTGCATACGATGGGCCAGTCATCAGTGTACATCCGCCCAGAACAAAAGAAGACCCGCATCGCCTAAGCGTTTACGGGTCTTCTTCACAGGATGCGGTCGAGAGGACTCGAACCTCCACGGTATTGCTACCACACGGACCTGAACCGTGCGCGTCTGCCAATTCCGCCACGACCGCATATTTATCAGCGCCACTTTCGCGGCCACAAGATAGATCTTACCATGTACAGACCTGAGAGTCAACACTTATTTCTTTTTCATTTCTTTTCATTAATTTTGGATAATTATTGCTTTTCATTATAAATTTAAGGTATAATAAGAACAAAAGTTCGCATACTATAAATGAGGTGATTTATATGGCGACTGCTACCAGAACTACTCTTAACACACCCATTATTCCTGAAGATATAACCAAAGACGAACTGTCCCTTGTGAGAAGCTATCTGCTGCTGACGTTTATTCATAAAGTATTTGAACGCGATTGCCGTGTAATCGGCAGGAGCGGACTATTCAAGACCCCTCAGCTCTACATGGAGCTGGTAACAAGCGCAACGAAGAAGACTTCGCTGATGCTGCAGGAGGTAACCCGCGAGCTGTCCTCCCACAATCTGAAGATTACCACCATCCGCCAGGATCAGCGTGGTGTGGAAGCCTCTTATGCCTGCCGGGGATATACCGGCGAGATCAATATCCAGTGGCCCGGCTTCCGCAACGAGATGATGCAGCGCATGCGTGCTTATCTCGGGCTGAATCCCGAGCTTGCTGTTCTGCCCAAGAGCGAAAGCGTTGAACAGATGGCAATGTCCATCTGAAGCCCTTTAGATTGCAACAGAGCCCCTATCCGTTTCCCGGACAGGGGCTCTGCTCTTTTTATTATTTTACCTACAGATCATCCAGACCTTTACGAGGCTCCTTGTATGGCTGAAATACATAATTACGGTCCAGCTTAACAACATGCTTATTAGGACGGCGTACCATCACCTGGGTATCATTCCATGCCAGAATGATGCCTCTTACGTCATTACTCTCAATAGCGTCACGGATGACGCGCACCTTCTCTCCCGATATGCGGTAGGCATCCAGCTGTTCATCACTGATCATGGCCATCCCTCCTTTCCATTAGCTTGTCCTATTCAAAAAAAGACCCAAATGAGATTCCATTTGGGTCTTGATTGCTTAACTAAGATCCTATATCAGCGCTTCATTCTTCTCAAACCAGAAGTCAAGAACTTTAGCGGACATCACACGTTGCTCCAGATATTCAACCTGATTATCTGTGAAATTCTGTTTCCAGTCGAATTCCAGCTCTTGGCATAAGCTAGTGATTGTCAACAGCTCTGACCATGCAACATAACGTTTGTACCAGAAAAATTGAGGATGTTCAATCATATAGGGATACAGATCGTCGAACTCTGTGTGTTTACAATCCAGCGCACGCTCGAAATGATCCTTGGCCTCGGTTAATTTATCAATAAAAAATTGCTCTGTCACCGGTTCTTTCCCCATTGTGACGCCTCCTCTCCTATGTCTAATCCTTATTATAAAGGAAAACTTATAGGGTGAAAAGAAGTTGTTTTAAAAATAGGCTATGTTCCTATAATTGTCACCGGTTTAATCGGCAAAATGAACCTTGCCGTCTTCAAGCGATTCTATACGGACGAGCGACTCCAGCCGGATGCCCTGATCCCTGATTGTACGCGCTCCAGCCTGGAAGCACTTCTCGACAACCACGCCCATTCCGGCAAGCTCCGCACCGGAGCGCTGGATGATTTTGATCAGTCCGCGCGCAGCATCACCGTTCGCAATAATATCATCAATAAACAGAACCTTATCCTGCGCTGAAATATATTGCCGCGACAGCATGATGTCGGTAACAATCCCTTTTGTAAATGACGGTACCCGTTCACACAGGGCATCCGGATCGGCGAGCAGTGTTTTTTTGCGGCGGGCGAATACAAGCGGCACCTTCATCTCCAGAGCGGTGGCAAACGCCACGGCAATACCCGAGGATTCTACGGTAACCACCCGCGTAATGCCTGCATCCGCAAATCTCCCGGCAAACTCCCGTCCCATTTCCATCGTCAGGATCGGATCAACCTGATGGTTGAGCAGGGCATCCAGCTTCAGCACCTGATCCGAAAGGACGACCCCTTCCTCTAAAATCCGCTGTTTCAATACTTCCATGACTTAGTACCTCCATTACCTTAATAATTCCAGACATTCCGCATGCGTAACCGTTCATTTCACCAGCACGGAAGTCATGTCCCTCTGGCTATCATCATAACCTGTACTATATGGACTGCACAAGGCAATCCGGCGGGCACAGCCCATTTTTATAATCACAGTACATAAGGAGTGAAGCTATGAAATCGTATGTCCGTACACTGCAGATTGCTTTCACCTATATCGGAACGATTGTCGGCGCCGGGTTCGCGACAGGCCAGGAGATTCTGCGTTTTTTTACCCGGTACGGCCACTGGGCTCTGCTGACCATTATGCTGTCGGCGGCGCTGTTCATCTGGCTCGGCACCAAAATGATGGTGATTGCCCGCCGGGCGGGAGCCGATTCCTATGAGGACTTTAACCGCCATCTGTTCGGCGAAAAAACGGGCAGCCGCATCAGCCTGTTCACCATGGTTATCCTGATCGGGGTCAACAGCATTATGCTGGCCGGGGCCGGGGCTATTTTTCAGGAGCATCTCGGCCTTCCTTATCAGGCAGGGCTGCTAATCACACTGATTGGATCATTCTTCCTGCTGAAGCGCGGGATTTCGGGCATTATGCAGCTTAACAGCCTGGTTGTGCCGCTGATGCTTACTCTGTCGCTTATCATTATTTTTAATACATTCGGACTCCCCGGAGCGGAGCGGTTCCTGTTCCTGCACACAGACCATAGCACCTTCAGCGCCTGGATGTCACCGCTGCTGTATACCGCCTTCAACCTCGGGATGGCCCAGGCCGTGCTGGTCCCGCTCGCCCGCCATACCGAGGACGAACAGGTACTGGTGCGCGGCGGCATACTAGGCGGTATCGGCATAGGATTCATGCTGCTTGCCGCACATTTTGCCATGAGCTCACAGATGCCGGGCATCCTGCAATACGAGGTGCCGATGGGCAGCATCGCCTTCCGTCTTGGCTCCATCGTGCAGATGATCTACCTGCTGCTGATCTTCCTGGAAATCTTCAGCACCTTCGTCGCCAATATCTATGGGGTCAGCGTCCAGCTCCAGCAGCGCCTTCCGGTTGCACCTACACTCGTAACCCCTCTGCTGATGCTGTTCTGCTATCTGTTCAGCCAGTTCGGCTTCAGCTCGCTGCTCGGATTATTTTACCCGATCTTCGGCGCACTGGCCCTGGTCTGGGTCAGCATGCTGCTGCGCGCACCCCTGTCTCCCCCGCCGCGCCCTCCGGGAGGGCCTGAGGAGAAAGACAAGGATACGGGAAAGGATAAAGGAAAAGGCATCACCATTGTTGCTGTGAAGCCGGTTATCCGGGGGCGGAAGTGAGGGTTGTGGATGGTTGGATGGGTGGCTGATAGAACGGCTGGATGGTAGATCGGGTGGCTAGGGGATCAGAAGCTGGGAGTTGGAGTTGGAGTTAGAATGGAATTGAGGAGTGGATGATGTGTAAGGTTTCGGCCGCCAATGTTCAGATAAGTGCTGGCTGACGGGCCGCATCTGTATCATTAAGGGGACCTTCCGGCTATTGTGAGCTATTGTGAGCCGATAGATTGCATGGGACAATATTGCTACTTTTGGGGTCATTAAAGGGATTTTTCCCTTTGCTCTTAGCTAACTCACCTACTTTCCGGCTCATTAGAGGGATTTTTCCCTTTGTTCTCGGTTGACTCACCTAATTTTTGGCTCATTAATGGGATTTTTCCCTTTATTCTTGGCTAACTCACCTATTTTTCGGCTCGATAAAGGGATTTTTCTCTTTGTTCTTAGCTAACTCACCTACTTTTCGGCTCATTAGAGGGATTTTTCCCTTTGTTCTCGGTTGACTCACCTACTTTTTGGCTCATTAATGGGATTTTTCCCTTTATTCTTGGTCAACTCACCTATTTTTCGGCTCGTTAAAGGGATTTTTCCCTTTGTTCTTAGCTAACTCACCTACTTTTCGGCTCATTAGAGGGATTTTTCCCTTTGTTCTCGGTTGACTCACCTACTTTTTGGCTCATTAATGGGATTTTTCCCTTTATTCTTGGCTAACTCACCTACTTTTCGGCTCATTAATGGGATTTTTCCCTTTATTCTTGGTTAACTCACCTATTTTCCGGTTCATTAAAGGGATTTTCCCCTTTATTTTCGGCCAAAGTTCTAGCAAAAGACCACCTAAAGTAAAAAGGCAGCGGTGCCCGGTCCGGAGACAATCAGATGCGGCACTTATTTTGCCGGAAATCATGATCTTCCATCCTTATGCGGTACATGAGTCGCTGCCTTATCTTTTATACAGAGATTACCGTTGATTCGGGTATGATCCGCGCGGCTGCCTCCGCCACATGACGGTGGCAGGTCATCATAACGATCTGGCGGGTTGCTGATAGCTCTCCGGTCAGGGACAGCGCGGCATGCAGACGGTGTTCATCAAAATTAACAAACAGATCATCCAGCATGAGCGGAAGAGTGGTCTTCCCGGACATCGTTTCGGCCAAAGCCAGCCTGATTGCAAGATACAGCTGCTCCTGCGTCCCCCTGCTGAGCAGGGAGCTGTCCAGAAGCCCAAAGCTCTCATGCTCTGCCTTCAGTTCCTTATGACCCAGCGTCATGACGATTCTGCGGTATTCCCCGCCGCTCAGCTTGGCAAAATATGCAGAGGCCAGCTGCAGAACCTGCGGCTGTTTTTCCTGCTCATAAATACGTCTGGTCCGTCCGATTAATTCGGCGGCAAGCACAGTAACAGCGTACTGTCCTGCCAGATTCTGCAATGCTGCCCGCTGCTCCTCCAGCTGCTGGTTTACAGTATCCTCCTTACAGCGTTCCTTCAAATATTCCTGCTCCTGCAGCAGCTTCCCTCTCTGCTCCAGCAGGATATTCCGCTGTTCCTCCAGTTCTGCAGCAGCAGCCTCTGCAGCTGCACGTTCACCTGCGAGTGCAGAAGCATCGTGCTGCTCCAGCAGCCTCAGTAATTGCTCAGCGCGGCCGTCCTCCCAGCCGGCGAACATCGCCGACTCCCATCCGCGGACAGCTCGCGTCAGCTCCGTCCGCTGCTGTACTGCCGAAGCGCGCCGCAAAAAATCTTCACCGTCTGCGGCACCGCCCTCGCCCAGCAGCACAATGCTGAGCTGCTGCAGTCCTTCCAGCTGCTGAAGCTGCTCAGCCAGCTCCTCACGGAGCTCAGCCTTACGTGCAGACAGCCCTTCCCTGCGCAGCAGCTCATTCCGCTGCTGCTCCCACTCCCGTTTCCGGTTCTCCAGCCAGCTGAGCAGGCTGAAAACAGAGTTATCCCGCGGCTCAGCGCCCCCGGACCATGAGACAGACTTCGTCTCATCAGCTTTTGCCAGTTGCGCCTGCGAAGCCGTCAGGTGCGGGAGGGCAGAGGAAGCATGATTATCCGCTGCATTTGGCGGATGCACCGGAAGGTCTGCTTCGACGCTGTCGTAAAGAGCGGCTACAGAATCGGCCGGAGTGACAGGAAAGTCAAAAGACTTATTATCGTCTGCTGCATTTAGCGGAAGCATCGGGGAACTTGCTGCCTGTTCTTCGCTCTGCCGCAGCAGCGTCAGCACCTCGTCCTCAAAAGCGGCACACCCGGTTTCAAGCTCTCCAAGCCGCTGAATCAGCTTGCCGCGCTGGCGGAGCAGGTCATTCCCCTGCTCCACCAGTGCAAAGATGTCCGGCAGCCCTTCCGGGGAGAGGCCTTCCGGCAGCCGGCGCTGCTGCAGCCACTCTGTATACCGGCCGTCCAGCGCTGCGAACTCTGCCTCAGCACGTTCCAGCTCCTCTGCCAGAGCGCGCTCCTGCCCGGCGAGCGCCTCTGCTTCCGTCCTGGCGGCATCGCGCTCGCCGGACAGCCGGTCCACGCGCTGCCGCCAGGCGTTCCACGCCTCCATCAGGCGGCGCAGCTCCCGCATGCCGGCTTCAAGCGCGCCGGCATCATTGCCCCCGGCCGCTCGCCCCGGCCGGCGGGTCCCGCTCTCCGGCTCCGCTCCGGAGAGCAGCAGCCCGCGCAGCCGCAGCATCTCCGCTGCGGCTGCTGCGCCATCCCCGCCGTGCCCCGGCGGGGAATCCTGCCGGCCCGCTGCGCGCAGGCCGGCCCACAGAACCAGGTCCGCTGCGGCCAGCAGGCCGAGCGCGGACCAGGCGCTGAGCGGCGGAGCACCGCTCAGCAGCAGGGCCGCCGGCAGCAGCAGCGTCAGCGCTGCGCCTGCGGCCAGCCACCGCCGGTAGCGTGCCGCCCGGCGGTCCCCGGCGCCGGAGCTGCGGCCGCCGGCGCTATCCGGGCCGCCTGTGCCGAGCTGGGCTTCGCGCCAGCGCTCGGCAGCCTGCTGCAGCTCGTCCCACAGCTGCAGCACCTCACGCGGGCTGCGCGGGGCGAGGCCCGCGAAGTCTGTGCCGCCGCTTGCGTGCTCACGCGCAAGCGAGCGTTCTGCCGCCTGCAGCGCAGCAGCGGCGGCGGCCATGCGGGAGCGGAGGCTCTGCCGCTCCGCCTCCCGGGCCTCCATGCGCCGGTCGTAGCCGGCGAATGAGGCCGCAAAGCGCCGGGCAGCCTCGCGCTCGGCTGCGGTCACAGCAAAGCCTGCCAGCTCCGGATAGCCCCAGCCGGCGCCGATACTGCGCAGCGTGCGCTCAAGATGAGCGTCATGCGCAGCCAGCTCAGCGGTAAGCCGCTGCCGCTCGGCACGGCGGTCCTCGTAGCCCGGACGGCTGCGGTCAAGGCGCTCAAGCGCAGGCCCCTGGGCAATCAACAGCTCATCCGGCGGATGCAGCGCCAGCTCGGCAGCCAGCTCATCATGCTGGCGGGTAAGACGCTGTACGGCTGTGGCGGTACTCCGGAGCTCAGCCTCGAGTGACTGCCACCGGCCTGCTCCATTCTCAGGAAAGTTCACGATTACCGGCAGGCTGTCCAGCTCTACACGGGCATCCCGCCATTTCAGCCACATTTCGCGGATATCCGCTGCTTTGCGCAGCAGAACCAGCCTCCCGGCTGCTTCGGCCCGCGACAGCTCAAACTGCGCCAGTCGCTCTTCGGCAAGCTCAAGCGCAGCAAGACTGGCATTATATCGGGGCAGCAAAGAACGGCTCTCAGCCATCTCCCGCTCCAGCTTGTCAATCTGCTGGAGAATTTTCGCCGCCTCCTGCACCTTACCGCGCGGCTTGTACAGCTTCTCGGCGTCCTGCAGCAGCTTGCGCTCAGCACGCATGATTTCCCCGCCTCCGCCCATGCCGGCATGGAACAGATAGCTGCTCATTTCCTCGGATTGCAGAGCACCAAGCTCCTGCAGCTCGTCCAGGGATACTGCGAACAGCTGACGGAACATGCTCCGCGAGATGCCGCCGAGCAGCCGGCGCTCCAGCTCTTCCTGTGTCGCCTCTTCAGTCCGGCCGTCAGGATAACGTACGGTAATGCCCAGCTTCTCGCTCCGGCCCTGCAGCTCTCCCCCGGCCGCGAAGCGCCGGATGGTCCAGCGTGCTCCTGCGTTGTCACACACCGTCAAAACCCCGCCATGCCGGCCGCCCTGCACCGGCTCATACCGCTCTGCCGGGTTAGACCTGCCGGGAATGCCGAACAGCATCGCCCGGATGAATTGCAGGGTGGTGCTTTTTCCGGCTTCATTCCGGCCATATAATACGGTAACACCGCCGCCCAGCTCAATTTCCCGCTGCTGCAGCCGGCCGAAGCCGCTGATCTGCAACTGCTCTATTCTCATTCTGAATCCCCCGCCTCTGCCGGACTATCAGCCTGATCCAGCTTCTTTAGTGCATACTCTGCTGCTCACAGTCTGATATTCCGCTTCTATAACACGGCCCGCTGCATTTAATTAGCCTCTTACGAACTGGAGCATCAGCTAATTCTCTTCATTCTATATAGCCTCTTCTTCTGCACCGCTCAGCAATGTAATGCCTAACTCTTCCGCGCTTCTCAGCCATTCCCGCTTGTCAGCCTCCGGCATTGCAGCCAGCAGCCGCCTCAGCTCCCGGTTCTCCAGCAGCGGCTTCAGCGCGGCTGACAGCAGCTCCTCCAGCCCGTCTGCACTTTCTGCACTGCGCCCCGACAGCCGCAGCAGCTCACCAAGGAAGCTGTCCTCCTGCAGGAGACGCTCCCGGTCGACCGGCAGTCCTGTCTCAACCGAGAAGCCCTCGGTCCACACCAGCCCGGCAAAAGCCTGCCGGCCGGCACGGACTGCCTCCCTGCGCTGCAGCTCGGAGAGGAGATCGGCAGCGGCTCCTTTTTCAGACAATATCCTATGTACATTTCCCCGTCCGGTCAGCCTGAAGCGCACCACAGACATAAGAAATGGCAGCTCCTCGCGGATATCCTCTATAGCCTGTTCTACAGCGCCGGTCCATTCGGCCTCATCCGCCAGGCCGTCAATCGGAATTTCCCGCACCTGCCAGCGGACCGTATCAAGCTCATGGAACTGCAGCTCCGCATGTCCTTCTGCATTTACATCCACAATGTAGCAGCCCTTAGGACCGGTTTCCTTGACACTCCGCCCTTGAGTATTGCCCGGATATACAATAGGAGGGCTCTCATGCAAAATGCTGCGTTTATGAATATGCCCGAGCGCCCAGTAATCAAAGCCCCTGCCAATCAGATCTTTGCGCGTACAGGGCGAATAGGTTTCATGCTGCAGATCACCGTCTACATTACCGTGCAGCAGCGCAATATGATACAGCGGGCTGCCCGGCATCCTGTTAAACCGCAGTGCTGTATTCTCCGTCACCTTTGCCGTAGGATAAGAAATGCCGCTGATTACAGCCACCTCAGCCCCGTCGCTGCGGCAGCAGGCAACAGCCTGACCGGGCTCCCTGGCACTGAACACTGTAACCCCCGCAGGCAGCTCCATCTGCAGCCTCGGGCCGTCTAGCGGATCATGGTTGCCGTGGATCAGATATACTCCAATCCCGTGTGCGGCCAGCTCCTTGAGCGCCTCCTGAAAACGCAGCTGGCCCTGCAGCGAAGCATCTGAAACATCGTATACATCACCGCTGATGACTACAAAATCAACTTCCAGCTCTATAGCTACGCCAACAAGCCGCCCGAGGGCGGCGAAGGTGGACTCTCTTAGATAAGAGCGTACAGCCTGAGGAAGCTGCGCAAGTCCGGCAAAGCGGCTGTCCAGATGCAGATCCGCAGCGTGCAGGAATCGGAAAGGAATCACGCGGCTCACCCCTTCGTTTCCGGCTGATACTGCAGATAGATTTTTTTCAGCTCATTGGCGACACGGGTCAGCGAATACTGGCTTTTTGCCTTATCCCAGGCCGACCTCGACAGCTCGTAGCGGTAGCCGGGATCAGCAATTACTTTTTCCAGTGCATCAGCCAGCGCAGTCTGATCATCCGGGTTGACCAGCAGGCCGTTCACACCGTCTTCAATCTGCTCCGGAATGCCGCCGACATTGGTGCCGACCAGGGCAAGGCAGCTGAGGGCAGCCTCTGCAAACACCGAACCGAACGCTTCCGCCCTTGAAGGCAGGACAAAGATATCAAAGAACGGCATGAATTCCTCCGGATGCAGTGTATACCCGTAAAAAATCGTTTCATTATATATACCTAGCTCCTGTGCCAGCGCCTCCAGTTCTCCGCGCGACGGTCCGTCACCGATAATGTGGAGCACATATTCATGGCCGCGGTCCTTCAGCTCTGCGCAGGCTCTGAACAGAATATCCAGACCCTTGGCAGGTACCAGACGGGTAACCGTAACCAGCTGCGGGATGCTGTTGTCATGCGGCACAGGCTTGAATCTTTTCTCGTCAAAACCGTTCGGGATAATGCCAATGCTTGCAGGATGCTCGGTATAAGGGATCAGATAGTCGGCAAAAGCGCGCGAAACCGTCATCAGCCGGTCACTCACATGCTCAAGCTCACGGTAAATCGACACTAGAAACTGGTGCTCTAGCCCGCCCTCACGGATTAGACCGTTAAGAATAAGCTCGCGCTCATAGCTGGAGTGCAGCGTCTGAATCAGCGGAATTTCCGGATAAATCCTCTTCATGGCAAGGCCCGCTATCGGATGATGGGCATGGATCAGATCATATTGCTTGCTCATCCGCAGCTTGGTCCACCAGATGTAATCCCGGTAGGTCTGGATATATTTTTGCACAACCGGACTTTCGCCGTATACCGTCCAGTCAAACGTCTCAAAGACAATCTCTTCGCGTCCCTTGCCCCTTATCCGCTTGGGCAGCCAGAACAAATCCATATCCCAGCGGCTGGAACGGAACCGATCCTGCAGGTAAGGGATCATGGAAGATACACCGCCGGGCTGCTCCGGCGGGAAGAATAGCGCTTGCAGCAAATTCATAAGGTACATCCCCTTTTCGATTGCCCTGATTACGGTGAGACCCGGCAATTATGATATAGTTGTATATATGTACATTTACAGGCACTCTTAGGTCCCATACCTTGATTTTATCGGTATCCACCTGAAACAGCAACTAATTAAGAA
The DNA here is from genome assembly GCF_000758625.1 of Paenibacillus sp. FSL R7-0273. Taxonomy (NCBI): domain Bacteria; kingdom Bacillati; phylum Bacillota; class Bacilli; order Caryophanales; family Paenibacillaceae; genus Paenibacillus; species Paenibacillus sp. FSL R7-0273. The sequence continues at coordinate 2,627,771 of NZ_CP009283.1, read as the reverse complement.
CACTTGAGCCTGTTTTGAAATCAACCTTAAGGAGAATGACGTATGAACGAAGAACGGCTGCCCGCCGCTTTTACAGCTGCCATGAAGGAAATGCTGGGGCAGGAGGCGGACGCTTTTCTGCACAGCTACACATTGCCGCGGACCCAGGGCTTGCGGTTCAACACTTTAAAAAGCACCCCCGGCAGCGCCCCCGCCGCCCAGGCAGCCGCGCTGTTTGGCCTCACTCCGGTCCCGTGGTGCCCCTCGGGCTATTACTATGAGGACCCGGCCCGGCCCGGCAGACACCCCTTTCATGCCGCCGGACTATATTATATTCAGGAACCTTCGGCAATGTCCGCAGCAGAGCTGCTTGCCCCGCTTCCGGGAGAAACCGTGCTTGATCTGGCTGCCGCACCAGGCGGTAAAACCACACACCTAGCCTCCCTGATGCAGGGACAAGGACTGCTTGTCTCCAACGAGATACACCCCGAGCGGGCAAAAATCCTGGCGGAGAACGTGGAACGCCTCGGTATCTCTCATGCCCTGGTGACCAGCGCTACTCCGGGAGAGCTGTCACGGCGCTTTGCCGGGGTGTTTGACCGGATTATGCTGGATGCCCCCTGCTCAGGGGAAGGTATGTTCCGCAAGGACCCGGCAGCTGTCAGCGAATGGTCACTTGATCACGTGAAGATGTGCGCCGAGCGGCAATGGGATATTTTACAGGACGCTTATCTGATGCTGAAGCCGGGCGGAAGTATGGTCTACTCAACCTGCACCTTCAACCGTCTGGAGAATGAGGAGACCATCAGCCGGTTTACCCGGGCTTATCCGGATATGGAGCTGATTACGCAGAAACGGCTCTGGCCGCATCACGAAAAAGGCGAGGGGCATTTCGTCGCCCTGCTGCATAAAGCGGCCGCTTCCGGCTCCGGTGAGGCAGAGCGGTCCGGCAGTAAACGCAGCGGCGGAAAGGGCAAAAACGGACCGCGTGTCCATGCATCACTCCGCGATGCCTATCAGCAATTTAGCGACTGGGCGGCAAAGGAGCTGCCCGGATTTAACGGCCAGGGCAGCCCGCTGCTGTTTGGGGAGTCGCTCTATCTGCTGCCGGAAGCCTTTAATGAGCGCCTCCATACCGGCCTGCTGGATGGACTCAAGGTGCCGCGCGCCGGCCTGCATCTTGCCCACCTGAAGAAAAACCGGATTGAGCCAGCCCATGCCCTGGCCATGAGCCTTCAGCCCGGACAGGCTGCACGCCATTATGATCTTGCAGCTGACAGTCCGGAGCTTCAGGCCTGGCTGCGCGGGGAGAGCCTGGCTGTTCCGGCTGAGCTCCATGGCTGGACGCTTGTTACCGTAGAAGGCCTGCCGGTCAGCTGGGGTAAAGCCAGTTTAGGCCAGCTGAAAAACCATCTGCCCAAGGGCCTGAGAATACAAAAAGCCCATCTTGAGGAGGCTTAGGCACCTAACCAGTTCAGACCCGCCTTCCATGCATATGATGTCATTATCCCAAGGACGCCGCAGCCGCAAGGCAGGCATTGGGAACCAGACATGAGTTAAGGGAGGAATCAGACATGGGTGCAGTTCCTGGCTTCACATCAACCGGTGCAATTTTGGTGCTTTTCATCTTGCTCGTTATCATTTCCCGTTCGCTGTTTGTCTAACTCTATTCGCAGCTAAAAATAGTGACAGCAGGCGGCCGCGCAGCCCTTCACAGGGCTGTGCCGCCGCTTTTTTTATTTGTATGGACCATAGCGGGGTCCCTGCCTCAGCTCACCCATCTTATACAAGAGCTCTGTCTCATCTTCCCCTTGCCTTCCAGTTAACTCATATCAGCTCTTATCAGCTCTTCGCTTAGCTTATCCATCTCATTCCCCTCACCAGGCTCACCCAACTCCTCTGTTTCATTTTCCATTATCTTGCCTGCTCATCTCAGCTCATCTCTCATCTCAACTCATCCCACCAGACTCACCTAACTCCCCTGTTACATTTTTCCCTGTCTCTCACCCAGCTCTTCTCAGCTCATCTATCTCAATCTGCACTTTCCACTCCGCCATCTAATCCAACTCCTAGGTCTCATCTCATTCATCTAACTCACCGCCTCATACATTTCCACCCACCACTCCTGAACTTCCTTCACTTCCAGATCATCCCTTACTTCCAGATCATCCCTCACTTCCCGATCATCCCTCACTTCCAGATCATCCTTCACTTCCAGCTCATATTCTCCCCGCATTTCTCCCTCCGTTCGTCCGACCTCCTTACTCCACGCTCAGTCCCATACTGCTCAGTTCCCACACTCCCCACCTGCCCCCACTCTCCTGGTTAAGGGTCCTTTCTATTTAGTTCGATTTTCGTCACCTAATTCTTCTGATTTCCTACATTTCCGGGTATTAGGTGGAAAAACATCATCTAATTTTGCCCCCTGAGCCCTTTTGGCGATAATATGGATAATTAAGTGTCGTTTTTATAACTAATGTTCCAAATATGATGTTTGGTGAAGTATTAGGTGTAGAAATTCCATCTATTTTGAGCAGAAGCCCCCCGATCCCAGCAAACACAGCCAGATAGCTAAACATCAAAAGCAAAGAATGCCCTTATTAATCGCCTCATCAGTACTTATGATCTTATATTAGCTGCTCATGCCGGCCATGCTGCTATAATATGCACCAATGGTAATTTTCACATCTTTCCACCTGCTCTCCGCTTCCAGCTTCCAGCTTCCCTCTTCCCTCTTCCCTCTTCCCTCTTCTAAGCCTCCACAATTTAGTTCGATTTTCGTCACCTAATTCTTCTGATTTCCTACATTTCCGAGTATTAGGTGGAAAAACATCATCTAATTTTGCTCCCTGAGCCCGTTTGGCGATAACCCCCGCCGATTCCTGCAAACGCAGCCAGATGACCGTTACCATCAAAAAAAAGCATAAACCAGTACCGACCGGCACCAGTTTATGCTTGTAATACCCTTAAATTATAATTGCCCGAAGCTTAAAGACAATACTTCACAAGCGCGTCCCGAACGCCGTGCTCGTTGTTGGTACCGGTGATAACATCCGCAGCTGCTTTAACCTCAAGCGGGGAATTGTCCACGGCAACACCCAGCCCGGCGTAGGTCAGCATGGAGATATCATTGTAATAGTTGCCGACAGCCATTACTTCGTCCTGCGGGATACCAAGCTGTGCAGCAAGCTTCTTAAGCGCGTTACCCTTGGAAGCTTCATGATGCATGAAATCGGCAAAAAACTCGCCGCTGCGCAGCATATTGTACTGCTGGGTCCAGGTGCCCCATTCCCGCATTGCTTCATCCAGCACCGCAGACTTGGTGAACACTGTAAATTTGACGATCGGCTCGCGGAATTCCTCCCACGCCGGCAGGGAGGCCGGCATAATCCGGAAGTGCTCATACATATAGTTGGCTTCCTTAGTCAGGTTCTCCACGTTGTCCACATACATCTCGAAGGCCGTACTGACATCAAAATGGATATCATGCTTCCGGCAGTATTCGATGTAAGGGTCCAGCCCGCGGCCGTCCATCCCGTATTGATCGAGCACCTTGCGGTCACTGACCGATACCGTTGCACCGCCGTTGTGGCCGAGAACATAGCCCGTCAGCCCCAGCTCCTCCATAAAAGGAATCGAGTTCTGCGGGCTGCGGCCGGTACATAACACGATTTGTCCTCCCCGGCGTGTAACCTCGGCAATGGCCTCTTTATTTTCAGCACTCAGCTTATGGTCATCATTAAGCAGCGTTCCGTCAACATCCAGCGCAATCAGCTTGTATTTCATACTCCACCATCCTTGTCTGTCTATTTCTATCCGGCTGTATCAAGCAAGCTTATCAAAGCCGGGTCAACAATGAACCGTATTTGTATTAAGCATATATAAAATCGTCCAGCCGGCCACAGCCGTCAATCTGCGGAAACCTCCGCCCCGCCGGTTAACAGCGCAAGCTCTGCGTCCGTCAGCTCACGGCTGGCTCCAAGCGGCAGGCTCTCATCCAGCTTCAGCCCGCCCATGGATACCCGCTTCAGAAACGTCACCTTTTTGCCGACAGCGATAAACATCCTTTTTACCTGATGGAACTTGCCTTCGGTAATGGTCAGCGAGATGTATGAGACCGTCTTCGCTCCCCGTTCTCTGCTAAGAATGCTCAATTGGGCAGGCAGAGTCACGTAACCGTCCTCCAGCTCAACCCCCCGGGCAAAAGCCTCCACATCATCAGCATCCACATCCCCCTCTACCGTAGCCTCATAGGTCTTAGGCACGTGCTTGCGGGGAGAGAGCAGCTCATGGGCCAGCTTGCCGTCATTGGTGAGCAGCAGCAGTCCTACCGTATCTTTGTCCAGCCTGCCGACGGGAAAAGGCTCGAACAGGGCATAATCGGCCTTAAGTAAATCAAGCACCGTCCGGTCACGCTTGTCCTCTGTAGCTGACAGCACACCGGCAGGCTTGTTCATCATCAGATATATAAATTCCCGGTAGCAGACCTCTTCACCGGCTACTGCAATTACATCTTCATACGGATCTACATGGAAGCCGCTGTCTTTAACGACCTTACCGTTCACGGTGATTAAGCCCAGCTTGGCCTGCTTGCGGATGTCACTGCGCGAGCCGATGCCCATGTGGGACAGTACTTTATCAATGCGCTGCTTCTTTCCGGCGTTACCAGATGTATTCATGCTTTAGGTCCACCTCCATCCTGCGGGATATTCGTTCTTCAGCATACCGTCCTGCCATTTGCCCCAGCCGGCGCTGAAGCTGTCAATGCAGACCAGGACGTAGCCCTTGGACGGGCTGCCCGGCTGAACAGACAGCCGCTGCTCAGGAGCAGCCAGCGTCTCGCCCTTCAGATAGGAGACAGCTTCGCCGTTGGCGCTGTCCAGCGACAGGCTGCGCAGGCTCTCGGACGGCCTTAGCGCTGTAGCCAGCGGATGGCCCGGAATGAATCGGCCGCTGCGCAGCTGGCCCATATACCAGCCTGGACGGATGGTCCTCAGTCCGTCCAGTGCCGCAGGCGGCAGCGGCGAGATATACAGATGCTCGCCGAACAGCACCGGGTAGCCGGCCGGCTGCCAGCCGAGCTGCTCCCGGCAGAACCCGGCGAACGCGGCCAGCGCCGCTTCCTCGCCGGAGCCCTGCGGCCGCTGACCGCGCGCGCCGCCGCCCTTACCCTGACCGCGTCCGCCTTTGGCCTCGCGGTCCCTGCTGCCGCCTGCCTTGGCCGGCCGGGCGGCAGAGCTGCCCTTGCTGCGCACGGAAACCGGGAGCGCGGTATCCGCGTCCCCGGCCGTTCCTTGCGCAGCAGCACTTCCGTCATGGCGAAGCACCGCCATGAAATGGCCCTCGCCCTTGACCTTATGCGGCCAGAGCCGCACGGCCTCGGGCAACCCGCTGAGGCCCGGCGCGAACCCGCCGGACCCGCCCGCCGGGACCGCCGTAAATTGCGGCTGCCCGGCGAGGAATTCCAGGATCGACCCTTCGTTTTCCTCCGGGGCGAACGTACAGGTCGAATACACGATCGTTCCGCCCGGCTTCAGCGCTGCCGCTGCTGACCGGAGAATCTCCCGCTGCATATCAGCATACTTCTGAGGTGTTCCCGGCTCCCACTGCTTGACCATATCTTCGTCTTTACGGAACATGCCTTCGCCGGAGCAAGGGGCATCGATCAGAATCCGGTCAAAGAAGCCCGGGAAAGCCGCAGCAATCCGCTCCGGACTTTCATTCAGCACAATGCCGTTTCTTACGCCGTAGAGCTCCAGATTTTTGGCCAGTGCCTTAGTCCGGTCAGGATGCAGGTCATTGCTGACCAGCATCCCCGTGCCCTGGAGCTTGGCGGCAATCTGGGTGGATTTGCCGCCGGGCGCCGCGCACAGATCCAGCACCCGGTCGCCCGGCTGTACATCCAGCAGTTCAACCGGCGCCATAGCGCTCGGCTCCTGGATGTAATACAGGCCGGCATGATAATACGGATGCTTGCCCGGCCGGGCTCCTTCTTCCGTGTAGAAGCCGGCCGGACACCAGGGAATCGGCTCCAGCCCGAACGGCGAGCGCTCCAGCAGCTCCTGCACAGTAATTTTCAGTGTATTAACCCGGATACCCGCATAAGGCGTTTCCTTATAGGTCTCCAGGAATGACTCATATTCTGTTCCAAGCAGTTCCTTCATACGCCCGGTAAACGAGCCGGGCAATTGTGCTGCCATGATGCTGTCCTCCTGCTTGTGTTAGCTGAATTTGGGGATTAACAATCAAGGAACACCCCTGCGGGTGCTCCTAATTAGATGTTGCTTTTATCGCGGGTTTATTTGTGGCGGGCTCTGTCCGGCCTTTGCGGTCCGCGCCGTTGGGGCACACTCGGCACAATCCCGGGGGCTGTCTGCTCCAGTTCAGCTGCAAGCGCCGGATCCATGACTTCAATCGTAAGGTCATAATAATCAAACGGGCTGGCGGCGTAATCCTTCAAGCGTGAGGCATATACGCCAACCTCTGAAACCAGCCTGGCAAGATTGATGCCCAGTGTCTCGCCGGGGTATTGCTTAAGCACACTGTAAGAACGTTCAAGCATAATCAGTCCGCCGCGCACATTGCCGTTACGGAAGTGATACAATCCGACAGCCACCTGCAGCAGCGCTTTGTAGACCGGATCGCGGTCCCGGGCCAGCCACAGCTCTTCAAGCACCTCATGGCATTCAAAATAGTCTCTGTCACGGTTGAAGTAGACCAGGTAAGCCAGGTACAGCGGTTCAAAGGCCATCCTGCAGGCTGCCCTTCTTGGCATTTGAGATCAGTCCGCGCACATGCTCCAGCAATTGCTTCATCGCTTCCATGTCCTGCGTCTGCCAGATCTCATTAAAGCGGTTCTGGCTTTCAATCGCCTCATTCACCAGATGATAGAAATACAGCTGGTGAATGGCGTTAAGCACTTGAGTCGTCGTGTTGGAGTTCTCCTCGAACAGCTTTTGCGCCTCCAGAATTTCTTCACGGATGCTGGACATCTCACTGTCCAGGATTGACGCGGCTTCTGCCGCTGTCTTCAGGCGCACCCGCATTTCATCCGGCAGGCTTTCACGGTATTTATAGTTCAGGGAATGCTCAATGGTAGCCCAGAAATTCATCGCCAGTGTCCGGATCTGAATCTCGGCCAGCACAATTTTCTGTCCCAAGGCCGTCTGCACCGGATATTTAATAATCATATGGAAGCTGCGGTAGCCGCTTTCCTTATAATTGGTGATATAATCCTTCTCGTACAGCACCTCAAGGTCCTTGCGGGCCCGGATGTATTCAGCCACTCTGCGGATATCCTCAACGAACTGGCACATAATCCGGATTCCGGCAATATCCTCAATGCCCGTTTCCAGGTCCTCCATTTTTACATTCAGGCGCTTGGCTTTTTCAAGTATGCTGGAGAGACGTTTGACACGTCCGGTTACGAACTCAATCGGCGTGTATTCCTCTCTCTTCTTGAGCTCCGAGCGCATTGTTTTGAATTTAACCTTGAGTTCCTCCACAGTCTGTTCATATGGAAGCAAAAAAGTTCCCCAATCCCTGCCGTCCATCGCCTTCGTCCTCCTGTCCATTCAACCTTCAGTGATGATCGGCGCCCACCGCTTCCAGGATATGAGAGAAGCCGTCCCGCCGCAGCAGCTGCCGCAGGCCGGCATGCAGCCGGCGGTTAACCTCCGGTCCCTCATAGATGAGCGCCGTATAAATTTCAACCAGGCTCGCACCTGCCCGGATCTTGTCATAGGCATCCTGGGCGCTAAAAATACCGCCTGACCCGATGATCGGCAGCTTTCCGCCCGTCTGGCGGTAAATGCTGCGGATAATTTCCGTCGACCGGTCTCTCAGCGGCTTGCCGCTTAGACCGCCTGTTTCACCGGCCTTGTCGCTGGTCAGTCCCTCGCGGCTTAGCGTGGTGTTAGTGGCAATAACGCCGTCAACTCCAGCTTCTGATAGCGTATGTACCATAAATTCCAGCTCACTGTCACTGACATCCGGAGCAATCTTGACCAGCAGGCTTTTGGCGCTGCCGCTCTTGTCCCGCTGAAGGGCCATTTCTTCCTTCACTTCAGAGAGCAGCTTTGCCAGCTCACTGCCATGCTGGAGGCTGCGCAGGTCCGGCGTATTCGGAGAGCTGATATTAACCACAAAAAAATCACCGTAAGGGTACAGCGTACGGATACACTGGCGGTAATCCTCGTGCGCTGTTTCATTCGGAGTTGATTTATTGCGTCCGATATTGACCGCTACCGGTATTCTGCGCGTCTTCAGCTCCTTCAGCCGCTCTGCCATCGCCCCGGCACCTTCATTATTGAAGCCCATCCGGTTGATGAGCGCTTCATCAGGAATCAGGCGGAACAGTCTAGGACTGTCATTGCCCGGCTGCCCTTTGGGCGTTACTGTACCGACCTCCATAAAGCCGAAGCCGATGGATGAGAAGCCGCCGACCGCCTCGGCATTTTTGTCGAGACCGGCAGCAAGCCCTACCGGTGTAGGAAAATGAACACCGAACAGGTCAACAGCCATATCTGCCGTTTCAGGGACTCCGTACATAAGCCGCATAGCTGCACTTCCGCCTGGAACAAATGCCGCTTTGTTTAATCCGCCGATCACGAGATGATGCGCTTTTTCCGGATCCATTTTAAAGAAAATAGGTTTGCCTAAATGCCGATACAGCACCGTTCTCGCTCCTTCAAGGGATTACCCGAATCGTCCTCCGACTCCCCGTTTCGTTTGTTTTCTTCTTAATTTTATCCTTTTCCGGGCGAAAAGAAAAGTTTTTTACCGTGCGGATATTCCTGGCGGAGCCGGGGAGTATAGTAATTTTCTGCTAAACCCATTACAATGTAAGGGTAATCACCGATAAAGAGAGAAAGAAGGATGACGAACATGTCAACTAAACGCAAGCCTCCGACACTTCAGCAAAAAAAAGAAGAAGTGAACCGCAAAGCGATCCTGTGGATTGGTGCAAGTCTGGTTCTGCTGATTCTGCTTATTGTCGTCTTGTTTCTGGTAGCAGGCAATTAATTCAGCCAATGGTAGACTTTATCGGGGTTGGTCTGGTTGGCAGGGGCTTCCGAAGGGTAACGTTCACCCGGAACCAGCACCTCATCAGGCAGGCCCCCTTTACTTATCTGCACCTTCGTGCCCATCGGCACCATCGCGAACAGCTCCTCCACATCCGCACGGCTCATCCGGATACAGCCCAGTGACTCATCCTTGCCGATGCTTTCCGGCTCATCCGTACCATGTATAGCATAGTTAGTGTCCGAGAGCTGCATCCCCCGGCTGCCGAATTCCCCGTTGTCCCGTCCGTTCGGATTCACTACCTTGTCTGTAATAGTAAAAGTCCCCTCAGGCGTCCTGCCGCCTCCAAGCCCAACCTTATAATTCCTTAAAATAACGGAGCCGCTGGTTACTGCCAGGCGGTGATTTTGCTTATCTACTATTATAGTGAGCGGTCCGGTAAAAAAAGGCAGCTCCTGACCGCCGTTACCTGCAGCCCCGGCATTGCCTCCGCCGGCTTCTCCTCCACCTGCAGCCGGTGCTTTATCGCCTGACCCTGCGGCTGGCTGCTGTGTCATACCTGCGGCGGCTGCACTACGCACAGAAGCGAATGCCTCCTTCATCAGCGGTGTAGTTCCGGCAAGCCAGTTGCCCGGAAAAGCTCCTGTCAAAGCCTCCGGAGACTGCGGAAGGCTCCCCTTACTGTTCTTATAGGCACGCATTGCGCTCCACAGCACGGCCAGCTGCTCCTGACGGCTCTGCCATTGCCCGGCCTGCTGCTGCAGCGCAGCAGATTCCGGCGGCTCACATTCACAGGCAGCGCGGTCATAGGACTGGTAGACAGCACGTCCGTTAGCATTCTTCACTAGCGTTGCAGCCAGCGGAAGCTTTTCCCTCCAGAGCAGCCATTTCCCTGACCGCTCCATTGTCAGCATTGCTGTAACGTCAGGCTTTTCTCCCTGCAGCAGCTGCGCAAGCGCCGCGCCTGAGCCTGCAGCGTCACCGGAAACGGCCGTAAACCCCAGCTCCGGCTCCTCCTGCAGCTCCGGCCGGGCTTCCTGAGGATCATCTGCTGCAGGCTCAGGAGCCGTCTCCTCCGCTTGGCTGAGTGCTAACGCCAGCTCTGCCTCCGTTCCCAAATCTGCGCCAGACGGAACGGCTGACGGCAAAAGCACCAGCATTGCCAGCATCAGCGCAACGAGCATGCGCCTCCTTTTGAGCTTGACCTGATGGCGGTCATACGCCGCCTTGAGCATGCCGTCCTCATACTCGCGCAGCATTTCCGCCGGAACTTTACTGCGTTCAAAAGCCTCATACACTTCACCGGCCATATTAAAGCAATAATTGGCCTTACCCTCCTGGCCGCTCTTATAGTATTCCTTACCGAGCAAGTACCATGCCATCTTGTTATCCGGGTGCATTTGAACGTAAGCCTTAAGATGCTGCGAATTTTTCATCGGGGCCTCCGGGAATCATTAATTCTTTCTTCTACTTATATCGGCATCTGCATGAAAAAAAGACATCCCTGCCGGACAAGTACCGGCGAAGAGATGTCTTTATGTGTGTATATAAGAATCAAATATAAGCCTAAATCTTATATCCGGCCCTCATATCCGGTGCGAAGCCGCCAGCCTGGAATTAACCTTCCTTATTGAAAGGAGCGTCCGCAATTTTGATGGAATCGGTTGGGCAGCCGTCAGCAGAATCCTGCAGATCGTCGAACAGATCGTCAGGGATCACTGTGCATCCGCGGTTTCCGTCATTCTCAAAAATCACTTCTGCCAAACCCTCATCATCGTAATCAAAAATATCAGGAGCCGTTGCGCCACAGGCACCGCAAGCGATGCAAGTGTCTTTTTCGACCCAAGTGTACTTAGCCATTTTATCTCTGCCTCCCGTTGAACAATACAGCCTGCAGCAGCAGCCTGTTATTTCAACCATATTAATATAAAAAGGATACAATTTCAATGAAATTTCAACACGTTTACACATTTGCCGCATATTCTGTCAGCTAACCGCTTTGAAAGCCCATTCGCTCGCTCAGGCTTTTTCCGGGTCCACCTGCTCCATGTTATCCTTCTGCAGCGAGGTGCCTCGCTCCTTGTGGTTACGCAGGCGGGCCGAATGGCTGTCACTTAGCATTCCGGCAGTAAGCACAGCATTTTCACCAAATTTGTTGCGCAGCATGTCCATTGCCTTATTCAGTGATTCCTTCTTCGGCTGACGCTCATAATCGAACAGATCCAGCTGAATCGCGGATTCCTCCTTGGGGCTCAGGCCCTGCAGGGTTACGCCAAGCAGTCTTACCGGCTTATCACCCTTCCAGTGCCGGGCAAACTGCTCGCATACAACCTTGTAGATATCCTCAGCGGTTTCTGTAGGAGCCTCCAGCTGGCGGGATCGCGTTATCGTCTTCATATCAGGGGTCCGGATCGTAAGCTGCACACCCGCAGCAACCAGGCCCTGCTTCCGGAGCCGCCGTGCTACCTGATCGCTCAGATTCAGCAGGATCGGCCTGGCATCAGCCAGTCCTACCACATCCTTCGGCAGAGTCGTAGTATGCCCGATGGACTTGCTCTGCTCGCGCTCGGGATTCACCACTCCATAATCTAAACCATTCCCGGCCCGCTTCAGCCAGGAGCCCATCACCCCGAAATGGTCGGTAAGCATCCGTTCATCGGCTGCCGCAAGCTGTCCGATATTATAAATGCCCAGCTTGCGCAGCTTTTCAGCCGTCTTGCCGCCGATACCGAACATTTCGCCGCACGGCTTGTTCCACAGCACCTCGGGGACATCACGCAGACGCAGCACAGATATGCCGTTCGGCTTTTTGAGATCCGAGGCCATTTTGGCCAAAAGCTTATTGGGGGCTACCCCGATCGAGCACGGCAGACCCAGCTCATCCATAATCCGCCGCTGAATCTCTCCGGCAATTTCCAGCGGGGTGCCAAACTGCTTGGAGCCGGTAATGTCCAGATAGCACTCATCGATGGATACCGCTTCTAGCAGCGGGGTATAGCTGTAGGCAATCTGCATAAAAGCATTGGAATATTTGCGGTATAAATGAAAATTCGGCTGAATAAGGGTTAAGGACGGGCATATGTGCAGCGCCTTCTGCACCTGCATGCCTGTAGATATCCCGAACCTGCGGGCAGCATAGGAACAGGTAACGATAATCCCCCTGCGCTGCTCCACACTGCCGGCAACTGCGGTAGGCTTTCCTTTGTATAGATCCGGCTCCTCCGCTTCATGCACCGAGCAGTAAAAAGCATTCATATCAACATGCAGGATCACCCTGCCGCTTGCCGGGTAATAACGGTCCACATTCTGCACAATATCTACCTTCTTATCTACATGGTTTCCATTGTTCATTTCAGCATAACGCTTTTGTCTGCAGGAGGTCAATTAAAGTCGTAACTCTCCTGTAAAGTTCTTTGTTACATTCCCGCGTAAAAATGCTATAATATAAAAATTATTTCAAAACACAGTTGATGCTTTAGGAGCCAGCTTTGCACGAAGCAGTACGTGGAAGCCATGCTCACAAAACTAAGCATATGCTTCCGAAGCCAGTTTTGTCCGAAGCCAATCAATGGAGCAGATGCTCACAAAACTTTTAGGAGGAGACTTAATGTCTAAGTCCATTTCCATCTTCGATACGACACTTCGCGACGGCACCCAAGGCGAGGGCATCAGCCTGTCTGCGGATGACAAGCTGAAGATTGCCAAGAAGCTCGATGATCTCGGTGTACATTACATTGAAGGTGGCATCCCGGGGAGCAACAATAAAGACATTGAGTTTTTCAAAAGAGTCAAGGAACTGTATCTTAACGCCAAAATCACCGCTTTCGGCAGCACCCGTCGCAAAAACTCCGTCGCAGAGCATGATGATAACCTGCTTAGAATGCTTGATGCCGGTGTTCCGGCGGCAACACTCGTCGGTAAGTCCTGGGACTTCCACGTGCATACCGCCCTTCAGACAACGCTGGAGGAGAACCTCGCAATGATCGGTGACTCCATTTCCTATCTTAAGCGCAAGGGACTGGAGGTCATCTTTGATGCCGAGCATTTCTTTGACGGCTACAAGAACAATCCGGAGTATGCTGCAGCCGTGCTGGCCAAGGCCCGCGAAGCAGGTGCAGACTGGCTTGTCATGTGTGATACGAACGGCGGTACACTGCCGAATGAGGTATACGACATCGTAACAGCGATCTCCGGGCAACTTCCCGGCGCTGCTTTGGGCATTCATACCCATAATGACTGTGAGCTTGCAGTTGCCAATGCACTCAGTGCAATCAACGCGGGAGCCCGGCAGGTTCAGGGTACCATTAACGGCTACGGGGAGCGCTGCGGTAACGCGAATCTGTGTTCCATTATCCCTACCCTCCAGCTTAAAATGGGCCGCCACTGCATTCCGGGAGATTCCCTGCCTCAGCTGACCAATACTGCACGCTATATCAGTGAGGTTGCCAATGTGAACATGCCGGTGAATCAGCCTTATGTCGGCACCGCTGCTTTTGCCCATAAGGGCGGCATCCATGTCTCGGCCATTCTGCGCGATTCCCGTACCTACGAGCATATTGCACCAGAATTGGTAGGTAACAAGCAGCGTGTTCTCGTCTCCGAGCTTGCAGGCCAGAGCAACGTGCTCTCCAAAGCCCAGGATATGGGGCTTAGTCTTGACCCGACCAGCGAGCAGGCGCGCAAGGTGATCGACAAGATCAAGAATCTGGAGCACCAGGGTTACCAGTTTGAAGGTGCAGATGCCTCCCTTGAGCTGCTGCTGCGTGAAGCGACTGGCGAGCTTAACGAGCTGTTCAAGTTTGAATCCTTCAAGATGCTCGTCGAAAAGAATGCCGGCCAGCCGGTAGTCTCCGAGGCCTTCGTCAAGCTCCGTGTAGGCGGAGAAAGCCTGTACACCGCCGCTGAAGGCAATGGTCCGGTTAACGCACTGGACAACGCCCTGCGCAAAGCGCTTAAGACTTATTTTCCGCAGCTTGATGAAATGCATCTCTCTGACTATAAGGTCCGTGTACTCGATGAGCAGGATCAGACTGCAGCCAAGGTACGTGTATTGATTGAATCCAAGGACTACAACAACACCTGGAGCACTGTCGGAGTATCCAGCAATGTGATTGAAGCCAGCTGGGAAGCGCTGGTGGACAGTATGCGCTACGCCCTGCTCGGCCAGATCTCCCTGGAGAACGAAACAAGAAACAGCAGTGAACCAAAAGGTCTGGTCAATCATTGATGAGAGCCTGATTGGAACACTACCGCATATGAAGCCCCTCTGCCGCGGGAATTTCCCGGTATACAGAGGGGCTTCATTCCGGCTTCCGAAGGCTCAGGAGCCGGTTAGTGCAATTATTTTTTTCTCGAGCTCCTCAGCAGTCAGCATGCCGAGTACAACCTCGGTAATGACTCCGTTCTTGTCGATGAGGACATTGGTCGGAAAGACCTGGCCTTTATACAGATCAAACACTGTCCCCTTTTCATCGAACAAGGCCGGAAAAGCCAGCATATATTTTCTGATGAACCGCTCTGCATTGGGCTTATAATCCTGGCTGGTTACATTAACTCCGTAAATATCCAGTACATTCTTGTATTTCAGGGCCAACGCATTCAGGTCCGGCGCCTCCTCCTGGCAAGGGCCGCACCAGGATGCCCAGAAGTTCACAATCAGCGCCTTTTCCCTCGGACCGCCAACCGTATAGACATGACCATTTTTATCCTTCAGTGTAAAGGCAGGTGCCGCCTGGCCGGCGCCGCCCGCCGTGGACATCCGGCCGGCTGCCGGAACCGACTCAGGCTCATCCTTAGTCCAGCTTCCAAGGGCCGCTGCGACGAATAGAGCTACCAATGCCAGAACCGCAAAATTCAATCGTTTAACAGCTCTCATCAGATGTCTGTTCCTTTGCTAATGGGATGGTTTGCTCCTATTGTACCCCTAACAGTAGGATATTCAAACCACCCTGACATAAAAAAGAGGACTCCGTCCGAAGACGAAATCCTATGAAGAGAGAGGGGTCAATACATGACAGCATTCCAGGGAACACCTCCGCCGATATGGCTGGATTCTTCCGTACAGCTCATGCTGGGGAAGCACTTACTGACCTGTCTTCCGCATGAAGCTTGCGGACTACTGCTGGGTACTGCCGCAGCGGGAGGCATACTCGTCAGCAGCTATGTGCCGTTGAGCAACGTAGCGCCTGACCCGCTGCATGCATTTGTGCCGGATCCTTCCGAGTGGGTCAGTGCATTGTTCAGCAGTCCTGTACCCATCGGCTTATTTCACTCCCATCCAACCTCCCCGCCCTGGCCTTCCCCGGCCGATTTGCAGGGGCTGAATGCCCTGGGACCTGAATTCTGCGCATATCTTATCGGTTCACCCGGAACAGACTGCGAGAACTCCCCTGATCTGAGCGGCTTTATAATCAGCCGTGAACCCGGCCCTGACGGCCAGCCGCGCCCCCAATTACTGCATACTGCAATTCAGGTTCTGCTCAAGTAGGCATACAGATCACCCAAGGTATCCACCTGGCGTTTGCTAGCGATCTCACGCAGATAAGCGACCCATAGACGGGCTGTCATCTTCGCATCCTCAAGTGCATGATGGCGTCCCTGAATGGGAATTTCATGCACTGCCAGCAATTCATCCAGCGTGTAATTGCTGCGCTGCGGCTCCAGCCAGCGGGCAAGCATCATTGTGTCCAGCACACGGTGCGTAAGCTGCACCTTGGAGGTTTTCCATAACGCTGCATTCAGAAAGGATTTATCATGTGCGCTCCCATGCGCCACGAGCACCCGCTGCCCGACAAAGCTCATGAAATTATGAAGGCCGTCTATTAAAGTAGGTGCAGAAGCCGTCATCTCCTCCGTAATCCCTGTCAGTCTGGTAATATTCTCCGGGATAGCTGACTGGCATTTCACCAGTGTATAAAAGCACTCATCCTCTTTAATCTCTTCACCGACTACCTTGATTGCACCAAAGGACATAATCTCATCGCCATGCTGATGGGAAAATCCGGTTGTTTCCAGATCAAAAATGACCGTCTCCAGCTCGGAAAGCGGGGTATGCAGTACTTCAGGCCGCCGCTTCTCGCGCATCAGGGACCGGATAAAGGCCATCTGCTGCGCAGTCTGCTGGGCGGATTCGCCGCCCCTGATTGATGCGATTGCGGACGGCATTCCGCCCTGCCGCAGATTATTCCAGAATCCGCCGCCTTTGTTAGGCTCCTTCATGACTGCCTCCTTTCCGCTGACCGGAGCTGACGCTGCAAGGCCCTGTGCAGCCTTCTGACCAGCAGCAGGCTCTCACGCAGCTCAGACATAAGCTGTTTGTTCCTCAAATCATTTTCGGAAATATAATCACTGCTTAACAGCAGACCGTCCTGCTCAGTGTACGGTGTATTTACACGCATCCGTAAAGCAGTCAGGAACGCCGTCCTTATCTCCGCTAAATGCTCGTACTCATTCCGTGCACTGAGCCTGCCGATCCGCTTCAGGGTTGAGCTGTCCTGAACTGCATGCAGCAGGGCTAAATGCCTGACTATATTAACAAGCGGAATGTAGACACCATATTTAATATCAAAGCCTCCGGCATAATCACCGAACCGTTCCGTAAGTACCTGTCCAAGCAGATTCAGCGTTGCCTTGTGGCGGACCGTATTGCGCAAAACAGCAGTGGTCAATTTATCATTGTCCACAAAGCCGGCATGAAAGGCTTCCCTCCATTCAGCCGACAGCTCTGCGCTTCCGGCTACATGCCGCATGTCCGAAGCAATAATAAGATAACGGATAGGCTCCCACTCCAGCTGGGTCATCCAGCTGTTCAGCTGCTCCTTCCATTCCGGGAGCGTCTTCCGCCAAAGCGGCTCCGAGCACATCACTCTGCCGTCACATTTCTCATATCCAACCGCTTCAAGCACATCTGACAACAGCTCACCGAATGCAGTAAAATAAGCGCGCTTTAAATCATCCGGCTCCCCTTCTACGATCAGCCCGTTATCCTGATCACTCCAAAGAGTGGATTCCTCTCTGCCGGCGCTGCCGAATACAATAAAGGAATAAGCGCAGGGAGGCGGGCCGTAGCCCGCCTCCTTCATCTGCGCTTCACAAAGATTCACCGCCGCTGCTGCAATCAAATCATGCATTGCATTGACGCGGGATACCCATTCCTCAATCGGAACTACATTTAACTGCTCCAGAAGAGCCTGCTGGCAGGCTGCCCGCCTGCCCCTCAGCTCCTGCGGCGAACCGGCCGTTGCGATGGATTTCATTCTTTCATCGTTTCTCCACTCTGTCTCTTCCACCCCAGCCACGCGGTCCGCCCCCCGTCAGTTTATAATTATAATTTGTGGGTTTTGGATTCGGAATCTGTAATCAGCTTCATCTGCTCAGGATAGCCGTAAGTACCGTGCTCACTGATATCCAGACCCATCAATTCTTCTTCTTCTGTAACGCGGATTCCCATTACCAGCTTCATCACGTACAGGATGATGAAGGACAGTACAGCTACGAATACAAAGGTTCCGACAACACCAAGCGCCTGAACGCCAAGCTGGTGTAAGCCGCCGCCGTAGAACAGTCCCGCCTCACCAACAAGACCACCTTGTTCAATCAGATCAGGTGCTGCGAAGAGACCTGTGGACAACGCACCCCACATACCTGCAATACCGTGTACAGAGAAAGCATAGATCGGATCATCAAGACCAGCACGCTCCAGCCATTGCGAAGTCATGAAAGTAAATGCACCTGCAACCAGACCGATAATAATAGCTGCCCAAGGCTCTACGAATGCGCAGGCACCAGTGATCGCAACAAGTGCTGCCAGTACGCCGTTCAGCATTGCCGGAATATCGGATTTACCAAAGTACAGCCAGGAGGCTACAAGTGCAGCCAGACCGCCGGCAGCAGCTGCAATGTTAGTTGTCAGCGCCACATGTCCGAAGAAGCCGCCCATTGGGGACAATGCACTACCAGGGTTAAAGCCGAACCAGCCGAACCAGAGGATAATTACACCAAGTACAGTGAACACCTGGTTGTGGCCCGGGATAATAACCGGCTTGCCTTCCTTATTGAACTTGCCGAGACGCGGTTTAAGCAGAATTGTCGCTACTACAGCCGCCGTTGCACCCGTCAGATGGACTACTGTCGAACCTGCATAGTCCTGCATTTCGAGGTTAGCCAACCAGCCGCCGCCCCATACCCAGTGAGCTACAACCGGATAGATGATTACAGAGAACAGAATACCGAAGATAATGTACACACTTAGTTTAGCACGTTCAGCCATACCGCCGGATACAATTGCCAGTGATACTGCTGCAAAGGCCATTTGGAACAGGAACTTAATGTTCAGGGTTACATCGGAGAAGGCCAGAGATTCAAACGAAGCGGCTTGAGTGTCTCCCCCGTAGAACCAGCCTGTAGTTCCGATAAAGCCGTTACCGTTACCAAAGCCGAGCCCGAAGCCTACAGCCCAGAAGCACACGCTGGCAATTGCCAGTGTCAGAACGGTCTTGCCGGCTACGTGACCGGCATTCTTCATCCGGACCGATCCGGCTTCAAGCAGTGCAAAACCTGATTGCATAAAGAATACTAAGATGAATGCCAGGAAAGTAAAAGCCGTATCCAGTCCGATTTGCAGGTCCGGTGCTGCAGGACCCTCAGCAGCAAAGGCGCTGACCGGATAGATCATCAAGGTGATCATGGCCAGGAACATCATCAATAACTTTTTCTTCATCTTAACCCCACTCCCCAATGTTATATTTTCTAACAAAGCGTGAAACTCTTAATGTCATTATAATCAGAAGTCAGGTAAATTGACAAGACTATTTTTTGTATTGTTTCGCTTTTATTTTTGGATGCCATGAAATCAATACACCCGGTCAGTCACAGCGCCGTATTTCTGCCGTTTCCTTATAACTACGCCTTTTTTGAGCTGAACATTATGTAAACGTATACAGAAGGCGTACACTCACACAATGTATTTTTATTAGAAGTAAAGACTAAAAATGCTAATCGTTATGGATCTTTGCACCTTTAGCAAGGATTAGCGCAGATAAACTTAACACACTCATGTTATATTCATCTTTTTTACAATCAGAATCAATACCCGCAGCACAGCATATACTTAAAGTAAGCATGACGTTTGACTGTATGGATTGACTTTTGGTATCATTTTAATAAGACATTTCATATTAAGAACTTCCGCTTTAGAACAGCAGGAGGATTAAACAGCGAGGTGAACTGAGATGGGGATATGACCCTTTACCGGATTGGCGAGCTTGCCAAGGCTGCAAGCTTAAGCGAACGGACCATCGACTATTATACAAAGCTCGGTCTAATCGCTCCTGAATCAAGAAGCTTGAAGAATTACAGGCTGTACAGCCATGAAACCTTAACCGCTTTGGAACGTATAAATCAGCTAAAGCAAGAGAAATACTCATTGGAAGAAATCAAATCCATGATGGATAAATGGAGTGCAGCGGCTCCCGAAGCTGATGTTTCGGACAAACTAGTAGAGCTGGAGCTTCAGATGCAGCGGCTGGAACGCGAGGTTAAAGCCCTTGAGCCTATGATCAGCGGACTCAAGCCGGTTCAGGCCAGACGCGCGCTTGCTGCCCTTATCCCGCAGGGCGTTGCCTGCATGGAGGCGATTAAGCTACTGCTGACGCAGAATCCGCCAATGTAATTTCTTACACACATCACGATGGAGGAATGAAATATGTTTTTATTAGTCATTGTTGCCTTTCTGTTTTCTTTGTGGGCCCAGTTCAGAGTTAAGGGCACATTCAATAAATGGGCTAAAGTCGGAAATATGAACGGATTGACCGGCTATGAAGCCGCACGCCGGATGCTGGACGCGAACGGGCTGCACGATGTTCCGATTGAACCGGTCCGCGGAACACTTTCTGACCATTATGATCCGATCCACCGGGTGGTCCGCTTGTCAGAGCCGGTATATTACGAGAGCACAATCTCAGCCGTCTCCGTCGCCTGTCACGAGGTTGGTCACGCCATTCAGCATAAGGTTCACTATCCGATGCTGACGCTCCGTCACCGGATGTTCCCGGTCGTCAATTTTGCTTCCGGTGTGGCTCCGTTCATGCTGCTGGCAGGCTTCATTTTCAGCGCAACCAATCTTATCGGGCTTGGCATTATCTTTTTCTCGGCTGCTGTAGCGTTCCAGCTTGTTACACTGCCTGTAGAGTTTAACGCCAGCAACCGCGCACGTCAGATTATGGTTGAACAAGGCTTCATCCGCAATGAGGAAGAACGCGGTGTAGCGAAGGTATTGAATGCTGCAGCTCTAACCTATGTTGCCGCAGCCCTCGTCTCGCTGCTAGAGCTTCTGCGTCTGATTACCATGTTCCTCGGCAACCGCGAATAATAGCTGCAAATAACCGCAACGATATTACAATAAAACCCCGGGAGGCTAACAGCCTTCCGGGGTTTTATTGTAATCCTTGAAATAGGTAAGGAGGAACGTGCGGAAGGATCTGGCCACCAGCGGCAGCTTGCCGTCACTTCGGTGAATAATGCCCACCGTCCGCGTAACAGCCGGTTCAACCACCCTGACCTGGGCAGGCTGCATCGGGTTAGTCTGGTACAGCGCCGTCTCCGGAAGGAGGCTGACTCCCATGCCGGCTGCCACCAGGCCCCGTATTGTATCCGTCTCTCCACCCTCGAAGGCGATCTGCGGCTTGAAGCCGGCCTCAATACACGCCTGCCACACTATCGGCCTGAGAGAGTAGCCCTGGCTGAACAGTACAAACTTCTCGTCGCGCAGCTGCTCCAGCCTGATCACCTCTTCACCCGCCAGCGGATGATGCTGCGGCAGAATCGCGAACAGCTCTTCCGTCATCACTATATCCCCGGCAACATGTCCGTCATTCTCCGGAAACGGGGATATAAAGGCGAGATCCACTTCACCGGACAGCACATCCTTAATCAAAGAGGCATACGTCCCCTGCTTGAAGCGGAATCTCACATTCGGGTAGAGCCGCCTGAACTCCGCTACTATTGAGGGAATCAGATGTGTCCCAAGGCTGTGCGGAAAACCGATCCGGATCTCACCAAGCTCGGGGTCCAGAAATTCATGCACCTCTGCCACTGAACGCTCCAGATCCTTCAGGAGCGTCTCTACCCGTTTGCAGAAGAGCTGGCCTACAGGTGTAAGCTGCAGATTGCGGCCTTTTTGCATAAACAAATCCACTCCGAGCTCCTGCTCCAGCTGATGAATCTGGCGGCTTACCGCCGACTGGGCGACATGCAGCTCCTCGGCAGCCTTGGTAACATGCTCCTTTTGGGCAACCTTCAAAAAATACTGCAGCTGTCTAAGTTCCACTGTCCAACCTCTCCTATCGCCTGCTTCTTTTTAAAAGCCGGATAATCAGCCCGTACAGGAAAAAACCAGAGACCAGCCCGCCCAGATGGGCAAGCCAGTTCACATAAGGCGTCACGAAGGACATTACAATCCCCATGACGAGCAGCCCGTAGAGCGTTTTACGCGAGCCCTCGTCCATCATCCCGCGCTGCAGGACCGCAATGTAGAGGAACGCGCCATAGATGGCATAGATTGCGCCTGACGCGCCGACAGACACTGTGGCCGTATAGGCTTCGGGTGTTGTACCGAGCGCAACCGACAGCACATTAGCCAAAAAGCCGCCGATAACATAAAGAATCGCATAACGCCACCAGCCCAGCAGCCGCTCCAGCGGCGGAGCAAACACGAGCAGCGAAAAGCTGTTGAAGAATAAATGAGAGAAGCCGTTATGCAAAAACATAGCCGCGAAATAACGCCACAGCTCTTCTTTTTCCGGCCCGTTATCCACCACCGCACCAAATTTGACCAGTGTGTCCAGGTTGGTGGACCCGCCGTTGAGCGCCACCACGATAAACATAAGGAGATTGGCCAGCAGGAGAATCACGGTTACAGGATAGTACCGCAGATAGCTTTTCCAGTTTTCGTAACGTATGAAGATCATAGCACCCATCCTTTATGTATGTTGTCCGGTTGGACATCAACCTTATAAAACGATTATAATTTATTCTGGCAGTAACAATCCAATATTGCAATCTGAGGAGGAAACTAGGACATGACGCAAGAAAGAACAGGTGTAGCCGCTTTTAAAGGCAATCCCATTACTCTGGTAGGACCCGAGCTCAAGGTTGGGGACAGTGCTCCCGACTTCACCGTAAGCAAAAACCTGCTTGAGGATGCATCGCTTGGTGATTATGCCGGCAAAATCAAGCTGATCAGCGTCGTACCTTCCCTGGATACAGGCGTATGCGATGCCCAGACCCGCCGCTTCAACAGTGAAGCTGCAGAGCTTGGAGACGATGTCGTAATCCTCACCATCAGCACAGATCTGCCGTTTGCCCAGGCCCGCTGGTGCGGCGCTGCCGGTATCGACCGGGTCGTTACCCTTTCAGACCACAAGGAAGCAGCCTTCGGACAAGCTTACGGCGTACTGATCAAGGAATTCCGCCTGGACATGCGCTCCATCTTCGTGATCGACAAAAACGACAAGCTAACCTATGTGGAGTACCTTGGCGAAATGTCTGAGCACCCGAATTACGAAGCAGCGATTGCTGCCGTTAAGGAATTGCTGTAGGCTTCAGTTCATCTTATAAGGTAAAAAAGCGGCAGAAGGCCCTCCCTCTGCCGCTTTGCTATAGAAAACACATCGTATAACTGATAGCGCCGCGATGCTTCCGGAATATCTCGAAACCGCATACATACCCCTCAGCTAAATCCGGCGGTTCATTAATCGGTCTTATATTTGCCCAGCTTCTTGTCCAGCGAATCATACAGGCGCTGAATCACACGGTAGTTGGCACCAAGATCACCAAGCGATCCTCTGGATGCGGAATAAATATCGATTCCGCAGCGTACCGGTGAAGTATTAAGCACGGAAACCGTTATATCCAGCGTACGGCCAAACCCCGTTCTTTTCTCCAGGGTAATTTCCCCTACGGACTGCACCTCATGCAGGACCCTGTAGCCAGGTACCTTCTTCAGTGTCGAAGACACTTCATCCCATGCCTTGTCTTTTGAAAGAGTATAGTAACGTGTCTTTAATGCCGGATCCTTTGCACGGTCGCTTGTTCCGTCATGACTGCGGAATATACCGACCAATGTTCTTTTGAGCGACAAAATATTTCCCCCTCTTTTAGTCCCAAGTTCATTAATATCAGTGTAACATTCTTAATCCAGGAACAAAAGAGCATAGCTCACTTTCCTGGGTCCTCTATGTAAGAAAGGCGTCTGCAGACACCGTTTCCAAGAAGGCTCAGCAGCAAAAAAGGTGCCCCGTTCCCCGCGGGTAAGCGGGATACAGGGCACCTTGTCAAAATCAGTAGAAAACCCGCCTATGCCGTCCGGCTACAGTGTCTTCTGAACCTGCTTGAGCAGGTGGGTGACCGCAGAAGTCGTTTTTGAATTCCCCAGGTCATATAGACAGGGCTGTTCAGCCGCGCTCCGTATTAAGTCTCCCGAGACATTATCATTGGTTCAAAACAACGAGCAACCGTAACGTACATCGCAGGATTTATAACTATTATATTGCGTTTTGACCAAAAAGTAAACCTGTATGCGCTTTAATTTACACTGGAATAAAATTCTCGTCCCTTTTTGCCGGGTTTGTAACGCTGATGTTAAATCCGTTTCTGCGACCTGGAAGTGTCCTCGTCATCAAAATCGTCATCATCATCGTCGTCATCGTCATCATAATCCGCCTCAAGGCGCTCAGCTGCTTCTTTCTCCGCTGCCTCCTGGGCTTCCAGCTCCTCCTGCTTCTTCTTCTCCACCTGCAGCTGCAGCTTGTTGTATGTGGCAAAGAAGTTAAAGAATGCAAGCATAGCAACAAGTGTAGGAATACAGATTACATACAGCACAGGATACCGCAGACCTATATATGCAAGCAACGCAGAACCGATCAGTGTAGAGAAAACACGGATTGGACGGGCGATGGTCAGCAGGACAGAGTTCTTCATTACCTCTTTGAAGGACATCTGGTAATGAACGACAATCGAAAAAAAGTTAAACATCGACACAAACAAAATAATCATCAATACCAGCATCAAAATGCCGACAATTCTGAAATTGGCCATTTGTGTCATGTATACGGTCACATCTACGTACATTACAACAAACAGCACGGTATAGATGAGTCCCCCAAGCATGCTTTTGAGATAATTCTCTTTATACCCTTGAAAAAAAGTGCGGAACGTACTGACGTCCGTATTGCCCATCACCCATTTACGAACAACATTAAACAGCGCCGACGTAGCCGGAAACACCGTGAACGGTGCCAGAATACCTATTGCCCAGTTCAACGTTATCTGTTCGTTGGGTCCCCCTTGACCTGATCCATACATGATCACCTTCATAACAACCATAAATAAAAACGGAATTGAACAAATGCCCCATAATATGTTACTGAAGGCAATGCGTGAAATCCATTCCGTGATGCGGTATAGACCGCCCATAGCTCCTTTAAACTCCAATTCCCTTCCTCCTGTCTGTCTCGCGCATACTGCGTACTTTAACTATAACCTATTTGACCCGGACTTTTCCAGCGTCCATTCTTGGCAATCCCGGATATGCCAAAAAAAGAAGGCAGGAACCGCATATCGGGTTCCCGCCTTCACTCATACCGGACAAACCGGCTGTTTAGTTGTTGTCGTAATCCTTGGCAGGACGTGTGCTTGTGCCGCTAGGACGTGAGTAAGGCTTGCGGTCGGAGCTGCGGCCGGCATCATCACGGTTGCCCTTGTAGCCTCCGCTGCTGCTGTTGCCGCCGTAGCCGCTGCTGTAGCCGCCGCGCGTTGTGCCGCCGGAGCTATTATCGCGGTTGCCTTTATAGCCGCCGCCGTAGCTTCCGCCTTCACGGTTGCCGCCTTCACGGTTACCTTTGTAGCCGCCACCGCCGCCGGAACGGTTGCCGCCATATCCGCCGTTCGGCTTGCGTCCGCTGCGGATATCGTATTTGCCGCCGCGGCGTTTAGCGCGGATCGGATCCTCAGGTGTCAATTCAACCTGTGCATCCTTGGAATCGCCCGTAAGCAATTTCATTGCTGCGGAGAGAAGCTGCACGGAATCGTATTGCTCCAGAAGCTGGATTGCAATTCCTTTGTATTCGTTCAATTCGCCTGCTTCAACCATTGCCAGCAAGCGTTCAGCTGTAATGCGTTGTTTACCTTCGATAGCCTCGGCCATTGTAGGAAGCGGCTTGCGGGTAATACGGTGGCGCGTAACACGCTCGATCAGATGCAGATGATCCATTTCGCGCGGAGTTACGAACGACCAGGCTGTACCCTCTTTACCTGCACGGCCTGTACGGCCGATACGGTGTACATAGCTCTCAGGATCCTGCGGAAGGTCAAAGTTAATTACATGCGTTACACCGGATACGTCGAGACCGCGTGCTGCAACGTCTGTTGCTACGAGGACATCGATGCTGCCGTCGCGGAATTTGCGCATAACAGCGTCGCGCTGGTTCTGCGACAGGTCGCCGTGCAGTCCGTCAGCGGAGTAGCCGCGTTTCTGGAGACCTTCAGCAAGCTCGTCTACACGGCGCTTTGTGCGGCCGAAGACAATTGCCAGCTCAGGGGATTCCATATCGATCAAACGGCTCAACGCCTCGAACTTCTGACGCTCAGGAACTTCGATATAAGCCTGGTCAATCAGAGGTGCGCTGATCTGCTTAGGAATAACCGATACATGCTGCGGGTTCTTCAGGAACTGCTGGGCAAGACGTTGAATATTAGGAGGCATAGTCGCTGAGAACAGCATGGTTTGGCGCTCTTCCGGAACCAGCTTGAGGATGGACTGGATATCTTCCATGAAGCCCATATCCAGCATTTCATCTGCTTCATCCAGTACAACGGTCTGTACGTCGTCCAGACGGATGGTCTTGCGGTTGATGTGATCCAGGAGACGGCCCGGTGTACCGATGATAATCTGCGGTTTCTTCTTCAAGCCGCGGATCTGGCGTCCAATATCCTGTCCGCCGTAGATGGCCAGGGAACGAAGACCTTTGAAGCGGGACAGCTTGCCGATTTCTTCAGCAACCTGAATAGCCAGCTCGCGGGTAGGCGTCATTACGAGCGCCGTGATTTTTTCATCTTCCCGGGAGATTTTGGAGATAAGAGGAATACCGAAGGCAGCGGTTTTACCGGTACCTGTCTGAGCCTGGCCGATCATGTCCGCTCCAGTCAGCGCGATTGGAATCGCCTGCTCCTGAATCGGTGTTGATTCCTCAAATCCTAGCTCTGTGATTGCTTGAAGCACTTTTGGCTCCAAGCCGAATTCTGCGAATGTTTTCAAATTATTCATGCTCCTTCTATACAGTGGACATTCCACATGCTTATCTGTATTCTTAAGTAGCGGTAAACACCTATATAGGCTGTCCAATCATGCCGTAATCTCTGCATGGGTTTACGCGTATGGGACGAAAATGTCCTAAGATCAGGTCTGTTTATGGCCTGAACAATTGTAGCTTCACATCCGAAGCAATGCAAAAATACCATTGTAACGTTCTACTCAAGAATATCCTATACATTATATCACAAACCCAATTAGGAATACCAGTGTATTCCTTACTTTCATTACTTACATTACACGTCAGAGGTGAAACATTTGTTAAAACTAAGACATCTGGGCAGCTGCCTTGCAGTAATCTTTGGTTCTGCGCTGATTGCCTGCGGTTTCAATCTGTTTTTGATCCCCCACAGGCTGCTCAGCGGCGGGGTTTCCGGTCTTGCCATGCTGGTCGGCTACTTCACTCCGTTCAACATCAGCCTGCTGTATCTGCTCTTCAATGTACCGCTGCTTGCTGCCGGCTGGTTCCAGCTGGGGCGGAGATTTATTATTCTCAGCATCCTTTCCGTAGGCTCCACCACCTGGCTGATGACCCTGGTACCGGAAACAACCGTTGCTTCCGATATGCTGCTGGCCTCCGTATTTGGCGGTGTGCTCGTTGGCGTCGGCGCCGGTATCTCCTTCCGCATGGGCGGATCCTCCGGCGGCTTTGATATCCTCGGTTCCATTATTACCCGATACCGGGACTTTCCAATCGGAAATGTGCTTGTCGGATTAAACGGGTTAGTCATTCTGGCAGCAGCCTATTTCGATAACAACTGGAATCTGGCACTTGCCTCCATGGTATCCATTTATGTAACAGGCAAGGTTGTCGACCTGATCCATATCAGCCATGTTAAGGTTACAGTATATATTGTAACTAACCGTACTGATGAACTGCTTAAGCAGCTGCTACCGCTGCAGCGGGGTGTCACCAAAATTAAAACGGAAGGCGCTTATTCTCATGTCGAACGGGATATGCTAATGACAGTGACAACACGGTACGAGCTGGCTGAGCTCCGGCGCATCATTAAAGCAAGCGATCCGCAGGCTTTTGTCAATATTGTAGAAACGGTAGGTGTAATGGGCTCCTTCCGGAAAAGATCAAATTGAAAGAAATGCGCATACTTTAAAATTGTGATATATTAAACACACGCAGGGCTAACAATTTCATGAAGATTGTGCTTTACCCTCTTTTTTCCAGGCACTTCGCTTTACGGGTGTACCCTGAATGTCAATTCAGTACCATTCGATTAAAGAAAGGGTGATTTTTGTGGAAATGGAAACGGTAAAACTGTCAGCAATCGTCATGAGGTGGTATCCCGATATGATGCCGTTTCTCAAGCAGGACGAATTGAATTCCGTAATCGTTCTGCGCGACGGTCTGAGTATACTGGAACCGGCGGATGCCATGGATATCATCCACTACAGCATTTGCGAGCATCAGAATCCTGCGTATCTTCAATAAGTACCACCGCTTGATGGCAAGTTGTGATTGTTGCCGCCCGGAGCCAGCTGTTTGCCGCTCCGGGCGGCATTTACTTTTAATATGGAGGTTTAGAATCTGTACATCCCGTTTAAAAACACAAAGGACGGTAAATATCCTGAGTCCGAAAATTACAGGGATTGTTACAAGTCTGTTCTTTTTGGATACTGCCGTTCCATTATACTTTAAAGGAATGTACATAAAGGGAGAGAATAACAATGAATATCACCTGGGCATTACTCATGATGGCTCTCGGAGGCGTTGGCGTCCAGCACACCGGGCATGAGGCAGATGTCTCTGCGGCGCTGCAGTCTGCTGCCAATCCGCCAATTACCGCCGCCGGGCAGTCCGGAACCTCCGGACCAAATACAGCAGCCGGCAATCCGGCGCAGTCTCCTGCACCAAGTGCTGCACCAGGAGCTGCCGACAGCGCGCTTCATACCGATCCGCAGCCTGATGCACCTAAGGTTAAAGGCATCTATGTTACAGCTTACAGTGCAGGCGGCGAACGGATGGAACAGCTGCTGGGCCTGCTCGACAAGACTGAGCTGAATTCGATGGTTATCGACATTAAGGATGATGCCGGTTACATCACATATAAAACGGATAATGCCGAGCTGCAGGAAATGGGCACCCCCCAGAAATTTATCGGTGATATCAACAAGCTGATGACACGGCTCAAGGAGCATGACGTATATCCGATTGCCCGTATCGTTGTGTTTAAGGATTCCGTCCTTGCCAAGAAGCATCCTGAATTATCCTTTGTGAATTCAGACGGAAGTGTCTGGAAGAACAAAGGCGGAGACAGCTTCGTCAATCCATATAATGAAGATGTATGGAAATACAATGTAGACATCGCCAAGGAGGCGGCCAAGCTCGGATTCAAGGAAATTCAATTCGATTACGTCCGTTTCCCCGAGGGCTTCGAGAAGCGTGCCGATACCCTGAAATATACAAAGAGCGAACGTCCGCGCGTTGAAATCATTGCTGATTTTGTAAAATATGCCAAGGCTGAGCTTGCTCCGCTGGGTGTAAGAATATCCGTAGACATTTTCGGTTATGCGGCATCGGTCCCTGCGGCAGAAGGAATTGGCCAAGACTTCGTCAAAATCTCCAAAAACGTTGATGTCATCAGTCCGATGGTATATCCGAGCCACTACTCCACCGGCTGGTTTGATGTTAAGGACCCGGACAAAGATCCATATGCTACCATCAAAGGCTCCATGGTGGATACCCACAAGAAGCTGGACCCTCTCGGCAGCTATAAGCCGGTTATCCGGCCGTGGATTCAGGACTTTACCGCGAGCTGGCTCGGAAGCGGCCACTTCATTAAGTACGGCAAGCAGCAGGTGGAGGATCAGATCCGTGCGCTCAAAGACGAGAACGTGGATGAATTCCTGCTTTGGAATGCCAATAACCGTTACACTTCAGATGTTGATTACGAGCAATAATAAGCCTACAGCCATTATAAACAATGATATACAACAGCTTAGCGTATCTGAGACCCGGCATTCGCCGGGTCTTTTCCTGGAAATATCAAATAACAGATAATGAGGCAGCTATTTATGAAACAAACGCATTCACTCAGACAAAAAGCCGGACAGTTTATACATATTCTTTTTCCTATACTCATTACACAAATCGCCTTATCGGCCATTACCTTCTTCGATACCAACATGTCAGGAAAATTTGGAACCAATGATTTGGCCGGCGTAGCGATCGGCACAAGCCTGTGGATTCCCATCCAGACCGGACTCAGCGGTATACTGATGGGTATCACCCCCATCGTCTCCCATCTGCTCGGCAGCAGAAAGGATAAGGATGTCGCTTATCAGGTTACCCAGGGTCTCTGGCTGTCAGTGGTGATCTCACTTCTGGTGCTGGCCGCTGGCAGTATCATCCTGTCTCCCGTACTGAATTTCATGAATCTGGAGCCGCAGGTCAGGGATATTGCCTTCCGCTTCCTCTGTGCCATCGCCTTTGGAATCATTCCGCTGTTCGGCTATACCGTGCTGCGCAGCACAATTGATGCACTGGGCCAGACACGCACCTCTATGCTCATCACTCTAATTGCCCTCCCGGTCAACGTAGGACTTAACTATCTGCTGATTTTCGGGAATTTCGGATTCCCCCGCCTCGGCGGTGTAGGAGCCGGTGTTGCATCAGCTATAACCTACTGGGTCATTTTTGCGGTTGCTCTGCATTTCGTATACCGGTTCGAACCATTTAAAGGCCTGCAGCTGTTCCGCAAATTTCACGGCATTTCTTTAAGCAGCTTTAAGGAGCTGCTCAAGATCGGTGTGCCAATCGGGTTTTCGATCTTTTTTGAGACAGCCGTTTTTTCAGCCGTAACGCTGCTGATGAGCCGCTTTGATACTGTGACGATAGCTGCCCATCAGGCGGCCATCAACTTCGCTTCCACGCTGTACATGATTCCGCTGAGCATCTGCATGAGTCTAACTATTCTGATCGGCTTCGAAACCGGGTCGGGCAGACTGAAGGATGCCAGGCAGTACAGCATTATGGGCATCGGCTCTGCCGCAGCCCTGTCGCTGATCACCGCTCTGATTCTGCTGTTTGCCGGCAATCATGTAGCCGGTCTGTATTCAGACGATTCCCAGGTGATTGCACTGATTCAGCACTTCCTGATCTACGCCATCTTCTTCCAGATTTCAGATGCTATAGCTACTCCGACACAGGGTGTGCTTAGAGGCTATAAGGATGTAAATCCGGCCTTTATCATCTGTTTTGTGGCTTATTGGGTGATTGGCCTGCCTACCGGCTACCTGCTGGCAACCTATACAGACATGGGGGCTTACGGCTATTGGATCGGCTTAATTGCCGGCCTTGCTATCGGAGCTATTCTGCTTCTGTCACGCCTGGTCAAAGTCCAGCGGAGCTTCTCTATCCGCAGCGCCAAAGAAGTCACTGGAGCATAATGTTGTGTCCCGGCCCGTCTTACCCTTCATTCAAAGGGGAGACGGGTCTTTTTGTATAACAGGTTATAATCTTCAAACGCAAAAAAACCGCCTGTTTCCAGACGGCTGTAGTGCATAATATATTATTGGGACAGACGGGAAGCCAGCTCGTACAAATCTGTATCAAAGCTCTTCTTCGTATTTACTACAGTATCAATATCTGTAATCGTCAGCTCACCTTTGATAATTCCGCAGGCTTTGGCCGATTCACCTTCGATCAGCTTACGAACGGCAAAATCACCAAGACGGCTTGCCAGGTTGCGGTCAGCCGGTGTCGGAGTACCGCCGCGCTGGATGTGGCCCAGAACCGTTACACGGGCATCAAGTGAAGCATGGCGGTCTTTGAGCGCCTGAGCTACATCCTCACCTTTGCCTACGCCTTCAGCAACGATTACGATACTGTGGCGTTTACCTTTGGTAAAGTTATCCTTCATCCGGTCAGCTACTTCGTTGAGGTCATAAGGCATTTCCGGTACAAGAATGGTTTCAGCGCCGGAAGCAAGACCGGCATGAAGCGCGATATCACCGCAGTGGCGGCCCATAACTTCGACAATGGAAGAACGTTCATGGGAGGACATGGTGTCACGGAGCTTGTTGATCGCATCCACAACAACGCCTACCGCAGTATCAAAGCCAATGGTGTAATCCGTAAAGGAGATATCATTGTCAATGGTTCCCGGCAAAGCCATCGTCTTGATACCAAGCTTGCTGAGCTTGTTCGCGCCCTGATAAGAACCGTCACCGCCGATAACAACCAGGCCGTCAATTCCCATCTCGTTAAGAATATCTGCACCCTTCTGCTGGCCTTCCGGTTTGATGAATTCCAGACAGCGTGCCGATTGGAGAATGGTACCGCCGCGCTGGATAATGTCGCCTACACTGCGCAGATCCATCGGGAAAATATCACGGTTCAGCAGACCCTGGTAGCCGCGCTGAATTCCGTACACTTCAATCCCGTAAAAGATTGCACTGCGCACAACTGCGCGGACAGCCGCGTTCATGCCCTGTGAGTCTCCGCCACTGGTTAATACTGCGATTTTTTTTACGTTTGACATCCTGTTAGTTCCTCCTTAAATTGTGCAAAGCATGGCCCCGGAAGGGGATATACGCTTCACAGCCTTTAGTACATGTGTTTGCGTATCCAGCGGCTGTTAACAAAGAAGAACAGCCTGGTCAGCGGGCTTCTTTTCATTAAGCGCTTGGATACCGTACGAACCTCCCGCTGTTCGCTGACTTTTGGATCGGATAAATAAAGTGCCAGCAGCCCCTCGATAACCATCCGATGCATTGAGTTCTCAGGTAAGCTCCGGACATCTTTGCGGGCCCACTCCACGATGGAAGCAATCCGATTCAGCATGGTATCAGTATTGTCATAATAATTGCAGAAGTTGAGATCACCGCCGGCCCGGTCTTCGTCCTGATCAATGAGATAATCCAGCATTATGTGCAGTCCGCAGACATGAGGAAAGTAGGCAGCGCGGATCGAAGCCGCTTTCGACTTGTCCAGACGGGGGTCACAGGCAGACAGAAACAGCATAAACACACCCAGCGTAGAGCCGGTCGCGGCCGCAAATTCATTCCAGTGAAGGTGCGGAGCGCGTTTACCTTCCACTGCCCACCATTCCTTCAGGGCAGCTTCCCTGAGCTCGGGACGGATATGCTTGTACACCTGCAGATCTGTATACAGCACAGCCAGATCGTAAATTTCCCCGGCCGCAGCAGCATAACCGGGCAGTAACGCCGTCATCTCCTGACATTTGCGGACCAGACGGTGCAGGTATCCCCCGTCATTCTGCTCACTGCGCAGCGCGTAGTAATTAACAGGCTCAGCACCCGGAGTGATTGCATCAAGCATCGACTGATGCAGCAGCCGGAAATCGGCCGGATCAAGCGAGGTGCTGCGGTCACACAGGTTATCCAGATAATCACTGATCGTTTGATAGGCGACAATAAGCGGAATCAGTATATGTCTCATCGACAAATTGCCGGCAGCATAAATACCTCCGCCTTCACAGTGAAACTGCTTGGTTTCAATGCTGGCAAGCGCTTGTTTCCGGAGCTCGGGATCGGGAATCCCTTCCGCATCCTGGCGCCAGGAGTGCAAACACTCCCGCACTTCCGGCAGCACGTACTTATAAACCCGGCTCATGAGCCCTATAGGGCCCCGCGGGCTTAGGTAACGGCCTTGCTCAAATTCATTCAATGACAGTGCCTCCACATTGTTGTCTCCTTATCCAAATCATCATTATTATAATATGCGAAGCGTTTTTGTACAAATAACAAAATCACTTTCGCAAATCCTTGAAAAATTCAGAAATCGCTCCATTTTAATAATCTTTTAACAAACATCGGAAGCAGCCTTTATGCTATACTGAGCGTATTTGATACCTCAAGGAGTGCAAACACATGGAATCAGGACGGACCGGCAGCCCCTATAGTGATCAGAATTGGCTGCGTTCCTTCATCTTTACACTTTTCGGCACCAGTGTACTGGTAGTCTCTTATTTTCCGCTCTTTTACACCCATCTCGGCTTCAGCAGCACACAGGTAGGTCTCCTGTATTCCCTCGGGCCGCTGATCTCCATTCTGTCCAATCTGTTCTGGAGCATGATGAGCGACCGGCTCGGAACGATCAAAAAAATTATGGCTATTCTGCTGGCCGGCCAGCTAGTGACCGCTATTCTCCTGGCTAGAGCTACCGATTTCTCAATGGTAATGCTTATAATATCCTTATTCTATTTCTTCTATTACCCTGTTTTCCCGCTGGCGGACACAATGGCGATCAAAGTGGCCCAGCGTCACGGACGGAACTTTATAACGATCCGCGTATTCGGCTCTCTTGGTTATTCCTTTTTCGCCCTTACAATCGGGTATGTGTTAAGAGCGCTCGGCTCTTCATACAGCATCGGGGTATGTATCGTTATCATTGTAGCCGCCCTGCTATTAACTATAGGCTTAAAGGATGTCAAACGTTCTCCGGCTGAAGCCGCCAGCACCGGCTCTTCTGTCAAAGCACCGGCCAAGAGCGGCGGCCTGAAGGAGATTATGCTGCAAAAGGAAGTGCTGTGGTTCTTCGGCTGTGTCTTTGTCCTCGCGCTCGGGCACCGGATGAACGAGGCGTTCCTCACCCTGAGTCTCAAAAGCATGAACGCAGGCGACGACTTAATCGGCTGGGCGCTGCTTGCGTCCGCGCTGAGCGAGATTCCGATTTTCTTTCTGCTCAGCAAATACGGCGAACGGTTCAAGGAGCTGCCGCTGCTCGCTTTTGCCAGTCTAATGTACGGCTTACGCTTTCTGCTCATGTCGCAGGCCGTCCATCCGGGGGCGATTATTGCTATCCAGGCACTGCACAGTATTTCGTTCGGCATTTTCTATGTAACAGCTATCCGCTATATCACACGTATTATACCCGATCATCTGCGGGCAACCGGTCTTGCGCTATTTACCGTAGTGTGGTCCAGTGCCTCCGGGCTGCTCAGCGGTACGTTCGGCGGTTTAATCTATGAGGATGCCGGACGCAGCACATTCTACCTGGTAGCCACCCTGTTCTCTGTACTCGCATTTATCGGCTTCTTCGTCAAGCATCTGCTGGATATGGGAGGACCTTTCCGGATCTCTTTACGCAGAAAAGCAGTTCCTGCCGCTCCTCACGTGCCTGAATCTGGCGCTGTCCCGGCACAGCCTGCAGAGGCGGTTCCTGCACACAAAGCTACTCTTTAATCTCTTTCAGCCCTTGCTGCATCTGCGGTAAGGGCTATCTAGAATATAAAAAAACACAGTTCCCGAAAGAACTGTGTGCTTTGAAAGTTGATGGTTACCACTCTTACAAGTGCCTGCCATAAATCATATATATTGCGGCTGACAGCTAAACTGTCCGGCCGTTTCTTATAATTTAACTACGTTAGCTGCCTGAGGACCGCGGTTACCGTCAGTGATGTCGAATTCAACCGCTTGGCCTTCATCCAAAGTCTTGAAGCCGTCGCCTTGGATAGCTGAGAAGTGAACGAATACATCTTCGCCGCCTTCTACCTGAAGAAAACCGTAACCTTTTTCTGCGTTAAACCATTTTACTGTACCTTTCAAATGAACAACCTCCTAAAAATACCGCCATATATGGCGTATGCTTACATTATACCCCAACTATTCCTGCAAAGCAATCCACTTTTTCCCTATATTAGTGATTTAATTTGCTTTTCACTAACCCGGTGCGTTATCATTGACGCAAAAGCCAAAAATCGCCAGGGTGGTAATGACATGATTAAAAAACACGAAATATACAAAACTGACAAATGGAATATGATGACCGTCGAGGTTCAGGGGCGCTACATCATTCTCCGGGAAATTTCCGACCAGTGGGGAGAAGAAACGCATACCTTTATGAGCCGTCCGGCCATGATGGAATGGGTGAATAACCGTTTCAATAAAGAGTCTTATAAAGACAACGAAGAAGAGTACAAAAATATCATTGCAGCATTTAAACAGGTCTAGGCTGATATGGATAACGAAAGTCTGGTTATTTATATCATTGTAGTCCTCTGCCTCGGAGCTGTTCTTATTATGAGTAAGGACAAACTGCCGCCTCGTCTCAAGCGGGGTATGGCACTGACCGCAGTTATTCTGGTTGCCCTTGCTTTTATCTTCATTATTTGTAGCCTGCTTGCATAACTCTTGTTTAAGCAGTTCATAATCAGAATTTGGCAGGGCATACTAAGCCGACCCTATGATACAGGAGGCGCAAGTTATGCCCTTTACCGCCAGATTTTTTCCGCTTCTGCTCGCGCTGTCTCTGCTGCCGGGCGGATCCTCAAAGCCTGCAGCACAGCAGTCTATGCCTGCTACATCCCATCATTTAAGGAGGATTTCCATGGAACAGTTATTGAAGAGAAGTGAAGTGCCTGCCGAGAACCGCTGGAAGCTAGAAGATATGTTTGCCTCACAGGAGCAATGGGATAAGGAATACAACGAAGCCAAGGCGCTGATCAAGAAAGCCTCTGCCTTCCAGGGCAAGCTGGATTCGGCTGATGAGCTCAAGGGCTGCTTCGAGCTGGATGATGAGCTGTCCCAGCTTACTGAACGGCTCTATGTATATGCACATATGCGTCAGGACGAAGACACTGCAGCCCCAACCTACCAGGCGCTTACCCAAAAGGCGAAGAAGCTCAGTGTTGAAGCCGGAGAATCGCTGTCTTTTGTCACACCGGAAATCCTGTCCCTGCCTGTAGAAAAGCTGGATCAGTTCATCGCTGACCCTTCCCTCTCCGCTTATACTTTTACCCTGACTGAAATGAAGCGTGAAAAAGCCCATGTCCTTACTAAGGCTGAGGAAGCGCTGCTGGCCCAGGTCGGCAATATTTCACAGGCACCGCAGAATATTTTTGGCATGCTGAACAATGCGGATCTTAAGTTCCCGAAGATCAAGAATGAGGAAGGCAAGGAAGTAGAGCTGACCCACGGCAGCTACATTCAGTTCCTGGAAAGTCCGGACCGCGAGGTGCGCAAGAACGCTTTTAAAGCGGTATATGAAACCTATGCCAAGCAGAAGAATACAATCGCTGCGACCCTTGGCGCGAACGTGAACAAAAATGTATTTTACTCGCGGGTACGCAAATATCCGTCAGTGCTGGAAATGTCGCTGTACGGCGATAATATCCCGAAGGAAGTATACACCAACCTGATTGACACCATTCACGAGAGCCTGCCGCTGAT
This sequence comes from Paenibacillus sp. FSL R7-0273, assembly GCF_000758625.1. Lineage (NCBI taxonomy): Bacteria > Bacillati > Bacillota > Bacilli > Caryophanales > Paenibacillaceae > Paenibacillus > Paenibacillus sp. FSL R7-0273. The sequence goes on along the minus strand of NZ_CP009283.1, from coordinate 2,591,254 downwards.
GCACCGTTATATGAAGCTGCGCCAGAAGCTGCTCGGCGTTGATGAACTACATATGTATGATCTGTTCGCTCCGCTCGTGGACGAATATAAGCTGGACATTACCTTTGAAGAAGCGAAAAAGATCACCAAAGAAGGCCTGAAGCCGCTCGGCGAGGATTACCTCAATGTGCTGCAGGAGGGCTATGACAACGGCTGGATCGATATTTACGAAAATGAGAGCAAACGCACCGGCGCATACAGCTGGGGAGCCTACGGCACTCACCCTTATGTGCTGCTGAACCATAATGATAACCTGAACAGCATGTTCACCCTGGCGCATGAAATGGGGCATGCCCTGCATTCCTACTATTCGGATAATGCGCTTAAATACCGCGATGCGCAGTATACCATTTTCCTTGCAGAAGTAGCTTCCACAACCAATGAAGCGCTGCTGATGGACTATCTGTTGAACAAATCAACGGATCCTAAGGAAAAAATGTACCTGCTGACCTATTATGCCGACCAGTTCCGCACCACAGTATTCCGGCAGACGATGTTCGCAGAATTTGAAAAAATCATCCATCAGCGTGCTGAAGAGGGAGAATCACTGACTCCGCAGGATCTGTCGGCTATCTACTACGATCTTAACGTGAAGTATTACGGCGCGGATATGGTTGTAGATAAGGACATTGAAATGGAGTGGGCGCGGATCCCGCATTTCTACAACAGCTTCTATGTTTACAAGTATGCTACCGGCTTCTCTGCGGCGACCAGCTTCTCCAAGCAGATTCTGGAGGAAGGCAAGCCTGCAGTAGACCGCTACCTCAGCTTCCTGAAGAGCGGCGGCAGCGACTATTCCATCAACATTCTGGCCAAGGCCGGAGTCGATATGTCCACTCCTGAGCCGATCCGCGAAGCAATGAGCGTGTTCGAAAGCGTAATTGAGCAGATGGAGCAATTGACCAAATAAGATTGTACAGAGCCGCTTAACCAAGCTGTCATCCCTTGCCTGCTACCGGGCAGGGGATTTATATTGTTACATCATCCACGGGGGGACTTCAAATGAAACTGCAATGGTCGCTTATCCTAGGTCTAATCTTTGCACTCCTGACAGCTGTATTCGCTGTTATTAACGTTGATCCGGTCCAGGTCAATTTCGGCTTCGATCAGGTCAGCCTTCCGCTGATCCTCGTCATTCTGGGCTGCGCCCTAATCGGCGGGATTATCGTCGGTTCCTACGGGATCTTCCGCCAGTACAAGCTGCAGAAGCAGATTAAATCGCTGAACGCAGAGCTGTCCAAGCTGCGCGATGCGGATCATTCCCTTGACACTTTAACACCGCTGCCGGACGAGACTGTATAACCGCCTGTTCAGCTTAACCTAAATGATGAATGGAGGATTTTAAACCTATGCTAACAATTCAGCCTAACGAAGACTACATTCTGTCCTTGCTGAAAAAACTGCTCGACACCCCAAGCCCCAGCGGCTTTACTGCCGAAGTGATGCGGGTCGTAGCCGAGGAAGCTGCCGCGCTGAATGTACCGCTCAGCTGGAACGAAAAAGGCGGTATAATTCTTACCGTGCCCGGCCTTGACCCTTCTCGCACCATCGGTATCAGTGCCCATGTGGACACGCTTGGTGCCATGGTCCGCTCAATTAAACCGAACGGCACACTGCGCCTGACCTCTGTCGGCGGCTTTACGATGAACAGCATCGAAAATGAATATTGCATCATTCATACCCGCAGCGGCCTGACTTATACCGGTACCATTCTGACCAGCCATCCTTCTGTGCATGTCTATGCCGATGCGCGTGATTTCAAACGTGCCGAAGAAAATATGGAAGTGCGGATTGACGAAATGGTATCGACTAAAGATGATGTGCTCAAGCTTGGCATTGCCGTTGGTGACTTTATCTCCTTTGATGCGCGGGCGGTTATTACACCGAGCGGATATATCAAATCACGCCATCTGGATGACAAAGCCAGCGTGGCCGCTCTGTTTGGCCTGCTGGAGAGCATCAAGCGTGAAGGCTGGAAGCCGCTGCACAATCTCGCCCTCCTGATCTCTAACTACGAGGAGGTTGGACACGGTACGTCCTGGATTCCGGGTGACATCAGTGAATTCATTGCAGTAGACATGGGCGCCATGGGCGATGACCTGAGCTGTAAGGAGACAGATGTCTCGATTTGTGCCAAGGATTCCTCCGGCCCTTATGATTACGCCATGACCGGCCGTCTGATTGAGCTGGCGAACAGCCTCGCGATCCCGTTTGCGGTAGACATCTATCCGCAATACGGCTCCGATGCTTCCGCTGCTCTGCGCGGCGGCAACAATATCCGCGGGGCGCTGATCGGCCCGGGCGTCCATGCTTCCCACTCCATGGAGCGCACGCATAAGCAGGCTGTCCTGAATACAGCCAAGCTGCTGGCCGCCTATGTCGGCACCAACTGAAGCACCTGCCCATAAATGGCGGCAGCTCTGGCAGCGCAGGCGCTGGCAGCTTGGCTCTGCCCTGCTCGTTCTGCTGGTGCTGCTGATCGTTCTGGCGGCAACGCTGCTGAACAAGCAGGCTCATCAGGAGGCGTTCAGCGGACTCCCGCATAGGTATGAGTATCTTGAGGCGGAGAGCCCCGGCAAAGTGCAGCTGCATATGCTGGCTGTCTCTCCCGGGGACGTTGTCCTGCGGGCTGACGGCCTGCCGCTGCGCCAGATTGCCGCCTACGGGATTAACGGCGGCTTCTTCTACGGCACAGACCTACTGTCTGTGGCGGTCATGAATGATGTCCCCGTTAACGGGGACAAGGGGGCCTACGGCTCGGGCTGGTTCAACGCCAAGTATGCCCGCGGCACGATGGTCTGGGACGGCGCTGCCGGCAGGCTGTCGGTCCAGACCGTCTCCTCCGGCGACGAGCTGGAAGTCACAGACCGCAGCCGCTACTGGGCCCAGGGCGGCATCAGCATGAATCTGCAGCATGAGGAGCTGTGGAAGGCCGCAAGCCAGGCCGAACACCTGCCCTTTGCTGATGAGCAGCGCATGCGCTCGGGGCTTGTCTATGACAGTGACGGGAAGCTGTGGCTGATCGTCACGCCTACGCTCTGTACGGCCGAGGCCTTCCGCCAGGCCGTGCTTGACGCCGTTCCCGGTGAAGGCCGGGAAGGCATCTTTCTCGACGGCGACGGCTCCTCGCAGCTGAACGCCGATGAGGCGGTACTGACCGGCGACTCGCGTCCGGTCGTGCAGATGATATCGGTGGCGGGCGGGAAGTAGCGGAAATGTTGAAACTTCAATGATGGTATGTTAAGGGACTATAGGATGGGATGCAGGACCGGCAGTTTGGCTGCCGGTCCTGCATTTTTTATGGGTGTCCCTTGAATATTTTATATATGTCTCCTGAATTAGTTTGATTTTTGGCACTTAATTCTTCTATTTCCCTGGTTTATTACTGATTAGGTGTTAAATCGACAGTTAATTTTGTCCAAAACCCTATTTGGGGGACAAACGGTAAAATTAGGGTACCTTTTTCCACCTAAACTCCTCTAACCTGCTGTTTTCCCGGAATTAGTTGTCCTTTCTCCACTTAACTAGCACTTATCACACACTCAGCTTGCTCCGGAGTAGCGTGCTCTAGCTCTCCGTTAAGATAAGTAATTCAACTAGCAAAAATACCAATGACTGATATCTGAGCTAATGCGCAGCAGAGAAGATTATGGGCTGATTCCGCAATAAGCTCGCGCTGCCGTAATTGGAGAGTTCAAACGGGATGCTATGGAGCCTTGTAAGGGCAACAAAAAAACAAGCCGGACACCGGGGTTACCGGTCACCAGCTTGTTTTTTGTTTGCTAACGAATGATTAGGGCCATACCTGATCCAGCTTGTCGGCATAAAATGAGATGGCTTTGCGGTACTCTTGTATGCCCGGGTTACCGGAGGTCTCAGCAAGCAGCTTGAGCAGAATGCCCATGCCACCGCTGTGCTCACCCAGATTATACAGCGTCATCGCCAGAAAAGCCTGGAACTCTGCCCGCTCAGGATATTCATCAGCTCCCTGCTGAAGCACGGATTTGGCACGTTGATAGTCGCCCAATGTCCGGTAAGTGCTTCCCAGGCCAAGTAACGCACCCGCCCGCTGCTCCGGCGGCAATCCCAAAGCAAGGCTCTGCTCATAATAAGGAACCGCCTCCCGCTCAAGTCCAAGCACATCATGCGTCCAGGCCAGCTGGTACAAGAGCCCGGCATTGCTGCCTGTACTACTACTGCCACTGCCGCTAACGGCATCAGCAGTTTCCACGCTGTCTGCCGCCAGCAAATCCAGCAAAAGCACCCGCGCCTCTTCTGCCCGTCCGGCCTCCCGCAGTGCTATGGCCTCCTGTATCTTTTCATCCAAGCTTGACGCCTCCTGATTTGCAAAAGTGCTTCACCTTCACGTACTGTCTTAGCTATTTAGCGGCAATCCGCTCCGCAAGCTCATTCAGGTAGGTCCAGCGCTCCATCAGCCGCTCCAGCTCAGCCTCACCCTGCTTCTGCTGTTCAACCAGCTCCTGAAGGGTTGCCGAATCGGCAAAGGCCGCCTCCATTTGGGCCGAGAGATCCACCAGATGCTGCTCTGCCTGCTCAATCATCCCGTCGATCGTCTCATATTCCTTCTGCTCCTTGAAGGTGAATTTAACCTTCTCCCTCGCCGGGGCTGCAGCCGCTGCAGCGGGTTCCTGCGCTGTGCTCCGCTTGGCGGCCCCATCGTTACCGGCAGGCACATTCTTAGCCAGCCATTCCTCATACTCGGTATAATCCCCGACATGCAGCCGGATCTTGCCGTTCTCGAAGGCAATCAGCTTATCAATGGTGCGGTCCAGGAAATACCGGTCATGGGATACGGTGAAAACTACGCCCGGGAATTCATCGAGATAGTCTTCCAGAATTGCCAGTGTTCCGATATCCAGATCATTGGTCGGCTCATCCAGCAGCAGCACGTTAGGCGAGCCCATGAGCACCCGCAGCAGATAGAGGCGTCTCTTCTCGCCGCCGGACAGCTTGGCAATCGGTGTCCACTGCATCGCCGGCGGGAACAGGAAGCGTTCCAGCATCTGGCCGGCTGTAATGACACTGCCGTCTGCTGTACGGACGATTTCCGCTTCTTCTTTTACATATTCAATGACCCGCATAGTATCATCCATATCCTGATGCTCCTGGGTGAAATAGCCCAGCTTAACGGTTGCACCCAGCTCTACCTCACCGCTATCCGGCTGCAGCCTGCCTGCAATCAGATTCAGCAGTGTGGATTTGCCGCTGCCGTTGGGACCTACAATACCGACCCGGTCCTGCGGTACAGCAATATAAGTCAGTTCCTTAATCAGGGTACGGCCGTCCAGCGCTTTCGTTAGATCCTTCATTTCAATAATTTTGCGCCCCAGACGCGTCGATGCCACTGAAATGTCCATGGACCCGGCCGAGCTTCCGCCGACGCTGTCCTTCAGCTTTTCAAACCGGTCAATTCTAGCCTTCTGCTTGGTCGTACGTGCCTTGGCTCCGCGACGGATCCAGGCCAGCTCGGTTCTCAGCAGGTTGCGGCGCTTCTGCTCCTCAGATGCCTCGCGCTCCTCGCGCTCCGCCTTCAGCTCCAGAAACCGCGAATAGTTCGCTTCATAACGGTACAGCCGTCCGCCGTCCAGCTCCAGCATTACACTGGCCACACGCTCCAGGAAGTACCGGTCATGCGTAATCATCAGCAGCGCCCCGCGGCGCTTCTGCAGATACTGCTCCAGCCAGGCTACAGAATCTGTATCGATATGGTTTGTAGGCTCGTCCAGAATTAGCAGCTCAGACGGGGTAATCAGCGCGGCAGCAAGTGCAACACGCTTGCGCTGGCCGCCCGACAGTGTCTCCATCAGCGCGTCAAACCGGGTGATGCCCAGTTTTGTAAGTACTGTTTTGGCTTCACTTTCCAGCTGCCAGATTCCGGCGGCATCAATTTTTTGGCCGACCCGTACCAGCGCTGCCTCCAGCTCGGCGTTCCCGGGATTCTTTTCCAGTCCGGAGAGAATCTCCATATATTCACGCATAGTCCTCAGATCCGGATCATCTCCGGCAAACACCTGCTGCAGTACCGTATTGCCCGGCTCAAAGGGCGGGTTCTGCGCCAGATACTGGACTCTTACACCGTTGCCGATGGCGATCTGTCCTTCGTCCGCAGTATCCAGACCGGCAATGATTTTGAGAAAAGTCGACTTGCCTGTACCGTTCACACCGATAACGCCGATTTTGTCCCGTTCATCCATCCCGAAAGACGCGTCCTTGAACAGGACTTTCTCCCCGTAGCTTTTGGAGAGTTGCTCCACTGTCATAATATTCATGCTCTGTCCCCACTTGCTATATAGTTTGATAGCGGATTACGCTTTGTCTTCCTCTTCTTCAGGTATTGTATGTACCTGTGCTTCCTTCAGGCTGCCGAGTGCCCCGTGGATAAACAATCCTGCCGCAAAATCCGCCCGTTTACGCGCATCTTCCTCCGTGAAGCCGGGGCGCAGCATGATGTCCATTTTGAGTCTGTCCAGCGTGCCGATATACGACTCGGCCAGAAGCTCGGGCTCCCTGGCACCGCTGTCCTGCATAACCTTCATAACAGCCTGCATGTACTCTTCCATGAACTGGGCCATAAAGGCCATAAGCTCCGGATGGTTATTAGGCGCACGGAAAAACAGCTTGGTATGCTGCTTGCGCTCATAATAGTACAGCAGATGATGACTGGCAATTACGGTGAGCTTAGCCTGCAGGCTGCTGCAGTGCTTCAGCTTCTGCTCCAGCTGCTCCAGGAATCCTTCGCAATCCCGGCGTGTTACGGCCAGAAACAGCTCTTCCTTGCTTTTAAAATATAAGTAGACGGTGCCTTTGGCAATTCCCGCCTTCTCCGCCACTTCGGACATCTTCGTCTCGTAAAAGCCCCCTGAGCCGAAGAGTTCATACGCGGCATCGAGAATAGCCGTATGCTTATGACTTACTGTGCTGCCCAACCGGGTCACCTCCAAATCTTAATCTCTCTGCCCCTGTCAGAGCAGGCGCACCAGCAGGGCCGCCGCGCCGCCGGCTATCGTGCTTAGCGCGTTGACGGCATCGTTATTCATCCAGCGCCAGCCTCTGGCATGCACTGTAGGCTGGCCGCAGTGCCGCGAGGCCTCAACCTCGCGGCCGCATACGGTGCAGCGGTTCATCCGCTGTACCGTGGCCCCCAGGATCGAGTCGGCGAAGGCGCCGAATAGCCCGCCCAGCAGTCCTGCCAGCGTCAGCAGCAGGAAGGAGCGCTCTTCCATGCCGGAGACCGCCCGCAGCAGCCACGAGGCTGCGCCAATCAGGACTCCGCCTGCAGCGGCGGCCAGCGTGCCCGGCAGCGACACGCCGCCTGAGGTGCCGGCCGGCAGCACCTTGCCGGTCAGCACAGAGCGCGGCGGGCGCTTAGCCAGCGTGCCGATCTCTGTCGCCCAGGTGTCCGACGTAACAGTCGCCATAACACCGATAAAGAGCAGCTCCCACAGCTCCAGCGGATAGACCGCGTTCAGCAGAACAAGCAGCATGCCCATGCCGCCGTTGGCAAACACCTGCCCGGCATCCCTGGTTCCCGTTTTGTCATACGTCAGCTCAAGCTCCGCCTTGTTCTCATGGTGAAGCTTCGAGAGCAGGCTGGAGGAGATGAAAAAAATCAGCAAAATACCGAACCAGAACGCATTGCCGGCCCCGAAATAAACCGTCCCCATCACAAAGGCTGCGATCATGCCTGTTAGGCTGAGCGATTGCCTGCGGTATGCTGCTCCCGCCACCAACATGGCACCCACGGCGCCAATTATCCAAGACAACATTGCCGGCCAGCTCCTTTATCCGATGATGCAGGTGCCAAGCAGCCTGTCACCCCAGAACAGCTCGAAGGAATCACCGGTAACTACAGGTCCGACGCCGGCCGGGGTTCCTGTGAAGATCAGGTCATTTTTGCCGAGCCCGTATCTGGAGGCAATAAATTCAACTATTTTCTGAAGGGAGAAAATCATATCCTTGACGTTGCCGCGCTGCACCTCTGTCCCGTTTTTACGGACAGTAAAATCGGTAGCCTCCAGCTCGTCCTGTTCGGGGAAAGCGATGTACGGTGTCAGCGGAGCCGCATTCTTGAAGCCTTTTGCCGCCGTCCAGGGCAGTCCCTTCTTCTTCAGATCCTCCTGCACATCACGCAGCGTGAAGTCCAGGCCAAGCGCCATCACATCCACCAGCTCCTCCACGCTCATGCCGGGAACATAATCACGGGCAATGCGCAGCACCAGCTCACCTTCATAGTGGATCTGGCCGGCGTTCTGGGGAAGATGGATAATCGCCTTATCCAGCGCTACAGCGGCATGGGAAGGCTTCAAAAAAATCAGCGGCTCGACAGGAACCTTGTTGCCCAGCTCCTCCGCATGTAATTTGTAGTTCCGTCCAACACAATACACATTATTAATATCAGCGCACATATAGCTTCAGCTCGCTTCCCAATTAGTATGATAAAGCATCAGGCCTTCAGAAAAGTATCGCCCCAAATATCCGGACGGTTCGTGCAGATCATAATGTCCGGGTTCATATCAGCCAGGCGGCGCATTTCCTTCGCCTTGTCAACCGTCCAGGCCATCATTCTGATCCCGCGCTCTGACATAAGCCGGGCCAGTGCCGGACTCAGCCTTGCGAAGCTGATCGACAGGAAGGAGCAGTCCAGCTCCTTCACTTTGCGCGCCGGATCACCAAGCCGGGAATCATAGATCAGTCCGGTGCGCAAGCGCGGGTCAAGCTCCTTAATCCGCTGGAGCACTCCTGCATCGAAGGAGGTCAGAACCACCTCATCCCGCATCCCCTTGGAGGAGACCAGGTCGATGACCGCCTGTTCCAGACCGGGGTACATGTCCCCGCTCGTTTTGAGCTCGATATTCAGCTTCAGCCGGCCGGAGGCAAGCTCCAGCACCTCTTCCAGTGAAGGCACCTTCTCTCCTCGAAAAGCACGTCCCTTCCAGCTTCCCGCATCCAGCCGGCGCATCGGCTCAAAATCCATGTTCTTCACCTTGCCGTGTCCGTTGGTCGTCCGGTCAAGTGTGAAGTCATGAATGACGACCGGTACACCATCTCTGGTCAGCTGAACATCAATTTCCATCCAGCGGACAAAAGGCAGGGCGAGCGCCATCCGAACGGCGGCGAGTGTATTCTCCGGGGCCTTCCCGGAAAAACCGCGATGGGCCACACATGAGTTTTTCATCATCATCAATCCCTCCAGACGGCATTATCATTATCGGCCTGCCTGGACAACGCGCCCGTCACTGCCGATACGGACCAATCCCGCAGACAAGGCTTGCACCTTGCTCAGCAGCAGCTGCCCGTCGACATCATTCATCGGCACAGGCTGGCCCAGCTCGGCATCCATCGGGTGCAGTGTGAGCGAGCATTCACCTTTGATGCTGCATTCCGCCTGGAATACCGCTGTCTCCCAGGTAGCCGGGGTCGTTGACCGTGTAAAAATAAAATTACCTGTGCTGTAGGCAATCCATTTGCCCTTATAAGGCTCGATCCCCTGCAGGACATGCGGATGGCCGCCCATAACCAGATCCGCTCCGGCATCTATGAAGCTGCGCCCCAGCTTCTGCTGCGTGGAATCATATTGCTCCACACGCTCTTTACCCCAATGGACGACTACGACAACGATGTCGGCTTTTTTCTTTACGGCTGCAATGGTCTTGAGCGCTTCTGTACTGTCGTACACCGAGGCTAAGCCCGGCTTAGCGGCTCCTGCTGTCCAGTCGCTGCGGGGAATGACCCGAGTAAAGCCCAGTAGGGCAATCTTTATTCCATTACGTTCAAAATACTGCGCGGTGTAAGCTTCCTTGCTGTTCTTCCCTGCTCCGACGTAAGGTATCCCCCGTGAACTCAGGTGGTTCAGGGTATCCAGCAATCCCTGCTCTCCCTGGTCCAGCGTATGGTTATTAGCCAGATTGACCGCATCCACACCGGCGGCCTTAAGTGAATCCAGCGCTGCAGGAGCACCTTTAAAAACAAATTGCTTATCGGCAGCGCCAACCCCGCCGGTCGTAATCGGAGTTTCCAGGTTTACAACCGTCAGGTCATCCTTCTTGAACATCCCGTCCAGAGCAGAATAGGAGTAATCATAGCCTTTTTGCTGGAGCAACTCAGCGACTTTACCGGCAAAGATAACATCTCCGGCAAAATTCATGGTAACCGTCTGTCCGGCAGCATTCTCAGGAAGGCCGGAAATCGCCTGCCCCTGACTGCCGCCTGCCTGTGTATCATCCTCCTCATTTCCCTCTGCTGACGGTGCCGGTGTCGGCTCTTCCACGGCAGGAGAAGGAGACGGCGCAGTTGTAGGCTCCGGCGTCGGGATTGGGGTCGGCTCCGGCGTTACAGCAGCTGTCGGTTCCGGTTCTGCCGTTGGCGAAGGCCGGGTGTCCGGAGTTACCGTAGCAGCTGGCGTAGCTTCCGGGGCTGCACTCGCGGACGGCTGAGGCCCGGAAGCAATGCCGCTGCCGCGGTCATCGATAAAATAATAGGCTAACATGGCGGTAATCAATAATAAAAGACTAACATTAATCCATGCCCAAACCGTTCTGCGTCGGCGTTTTTTCTTGTCTACATCCTTCTGTCGGTTGCGTGATCGCGGCGGATACATGGTACAAATAATCTCCTTCGTGTATAAAAGTGTTTCTATTATAGCATATCTTGCAGGCTGGCCTCCAAACCATACATATGCTGGTGCTCATCTAGTAAAACAACCTACTGGACAATGGGTTCGTAAGGGACAATTGGGCGATAACAACGGGATTTTTACCGTTATTTGAGCTCGGCCGAGGCGATTGAGCGATAACAACGGGACTTTTACTGTTATTTGAGTTCGTTCAGGGCGATTGGGTGAAAACAACGGGACTTTTACCGTTATTTGAGCTCGGGCGAGGCGATTGGGCGATAACAACGGACTTTTACCGTTATTTGAGCTCGGCCGAGGCGATTGAGGGGAAACAACGGGACTTTGCTGTTATCCGAGCTCGCTCCCCACCGTCCTATCCAACCGCGCCGCCCACCCGCACCAAAATAAAAAACGGTGAAGCTGGGCTTCACCGTTCCTTCTTATCTGACTGCCGCTTCAAGCTCCGGCAGTTTCTCAAGGCCGGCAGCCGCAGCGCCGGCAATGTCATTGGCCTGTCTGATGCAGTCCGGCATGCCGATTGCGTCATAGCCCGCGCCGAATGCGTAGACGCCTGGCAGCTTCTCTGCCAGCTCCTTGCGGAAGCCGGCAATTCTGGCCGGATGACCGACCGGATATTGCGGCATGGAGCGGCGGAGACGGGTTATTTCCGTAAACAGCGGTTTGGCGGTAATGCCCATGATCTCACGCAAATCCTTCAGCACCAGCTCTGTAAGCGCCGCATCCGGCAGCTCCACATTCTGCTCATCCCCGGAACGGCCGACATAGCAGCGCAGCAGCACCTTATCGTCAGGGCTGGTATGCAGCCACTTGGTTGAGGTCCAGGTGCAGGCGGTTATATTACGGCCCTCCTTCCGGGGAACGAGGAAGCCGGAGCCGTCATATTCCGTAACGATGTCCTTTTTGGCAAAGGCCACCACCACATTGGCCACAGATACATAGTTCACGTCCTCAAGCGGCGTCACATCCACATGCGGGCGGAGCAGCCCGGCTGCGGCAAAATCCTGCACTGTCACGTATATATCATCCGCCTGCAAAACCTCACCGTTCTCAAGCTGCACTTCGTACCGCGGGGCGCCCGGCACTTGGCTCTCTTGAATCGCTGCCGCTGCCGCCCCTGTCCGCTGCTCAACATCATGCAGCTGCTGTATCAGCGCCTGCACAAGGCTCTGCAGTCCCCTGCGGAAGGTAAGGAAGGCGCTTTTCTTGGTCCCGGTATGGGTCTCCACCGGCTTGCGGCCAGTGGTCATGCCCCGGATTAGACTTCCGTACTTGCGCTCCACCTCCCCGAATTGCGGAAAGGTCGCCTGAAGGCTGATCTTGCGCATATCTCCGGCATAAATGCCCGCCAGCAGCGGCTCGGTCATATTCTCCAGCACCTCTGTCCCTAGGCGGCGCTCGATCAGCTCGCCCAGCGACTCATCCTCCTTGCTCCGGCGCGGAGGGAGCACGAAATCAAGCATTGCCCGCATTTTACCGCTGAAGGAGACCAGCCCGCTCTGCAGGAACGGCTTCAGCTCGGTCGGAATACCAAGCACTAGTCCTGCCGGCATCGGATGCAGCTTGCCCTTTTGCAGTATGTACGTCTTCTTGGCGTTAGGGTTGGTGCTCACCAGCTCGTGCTCAAGCCCCAGCTCCTTTGCAAGCTCCACCATTGCTGTTTTGCGAGCCAAAAACGAATCCGGGCCCTTCTCGATGACAAAGCCTTCACGCTGCAGGGTCTCGATCTTCCCTCCAAGGACATCGGCCTTCTCCAGAAGCACAATATCAGGCTCTACGCCCGCCTCCCGGTAATACTTACGCACATAAAAAGCGGCGCTGAGGCCGCTAAGGCCTCCGCCGATAATCACTATTTTGCGGTGAACAGCATTCATGGCTGGTTCACCTGAAGCTCACCTGCTTTGACACGGACCACATCACTGAGAACAGACATGTATGCCGGATCACTGTTCAGCGACTCAATGCGCATAAGACGCATATCCAGCTCAGAGGCCAGTGCCTGGGCTTCGATGTCCAAATCGTACAGTACCTCCAGATGGTCGGATACGAACCCGATTGGTGCCGACAGGACATATTTCACTTCGCTTTTGGCAAGCTCGCGCATGGTATCAAGGATGTCCGGACCGAGCCACGGCTCGGCGGTTCTGCCTGCGCTCTGCCAAGTGAACTGCCAGTTGCTGACCCCAGTCCGGTCGGCGATTGCCTGCGAGGTTGCAAGCAGCTGTTCGACGTAAGGATCACCCATTGCAAGAATCCGCTCAGGCAGACTGTGGGCGCTGAACAGCACCCGCACATCCCCGCGTGCCGCTCCGGTCTCTTCGAACTGGTCCAGCTTTGCCGACACCCGGCGGCTGAGCACATCGACCAGTTCAGGATGCAGGTGATAGCTTTCCACGAAATTCATGGTAATTCCGCTGGCCTCCGCTTTTTCCTTGGCCCGTTTAATGTAGGTCCCCACGCTCATAACCGAATAATGCGGAGCCAGTACAACTCCTACGGCATGCTTGATCCCGTCACGCACCATTGCCTCCACGCCATCCTCGATAAAAGGCTTGGCATGCTTCAGTCCCTGATAGCACACATATTCTGTGTCCCCGCCGGATTTGTTCAAGGCCTCCTGCAGCGCCTCAACCTGCCGGTCGGTATTTTCCCTAAGCGGAAACACGCCTCCGACAATAGCTTCATAGCGGTCCTTAAGCTCCTTGAGCTGTTCAGCAGAAGGGGCATGCCCGCGCCGGATATGGGTGTAATAAGCCTCCACCTGGTCCAGGCTTTCAGGAGTGCCGTACGACATCACAAGTACACCAATTTTTGCAGTCATGGATTCCAGCTCCTTGTATTAGATTTGCGGCTTAGCCGCCTGCTTCATCGCCTGCTTCGAATAATCATGGATAAATTCCGTCAGCTCTCTTAATGTATCCAGCGAAGCCTCGGGAAATAAGCCGTGTCCTAGGTTAAAAATATACCCCGGCTGCTGTATGCCTTCGTCAATCAGATCCTTGGCACGCTCCTTGAGCAGGTCCATCGGTGCAGTCAGCAGATAAGGATCGAGGTTGCCCTGAACGGCAAAGCCTCCTCCGGTTCTTCGTCTGCCTTCTGTAAGGCTTACCCGCCAGTCCAGTCCGATTACATCCGTCTTCAGGCCCTTAAGGCTCGGCAAAAGCTCCCCGGAGCTTACGCCGGGAAAATAAATTTTCGGTACATCAAGATCCGATAATTCGGTAAAAATACGGGAAATCGTTGGCAGCACATAGCGCTCGAAGTCACGCGGAGCCAGTGCCCCGACCCAGCTGTCAAACAGCTGGAAGGCCTTCCCGCCGCTCTTAACATGGGCACGCAGATAAGCGATAACCATATCACCCAGCTTATCCATCAGCTGCTCCCAGACGCGCGGCTGGCTGAACATCATTTCTTTGGTGCGGTGATAGCTCTTGGAAGGCCTGCCTTCAATCAGATAGCTGGCAATCGTGAACGGAGCACCGGCAAAGGTAATCAGCGGTACATCCAGCTCCTTGTCCAGGATGGCGATGGTTTCCAGGATATGGCCCAGATCGCCTTCCACATCAATTGGCTTCAGGCGGTTCACATCGGCAGCGGTCGCAATCGGATTCTCGATGACCGGGCCGATATTCTTCACGATGTCGAATTTCACCCCGAGTGAAGCGACCGGGTTCATAATGTCAGAATACAGGATGGCCGCATCCACACCCAGCTTGCGCACAGGCATCAAGGTTACTTCAGCCGCAAGCTCCGGCTGGCTGCAGATTTCGAGCAGCGAATATTTCTCCTTGATTTTACGGTACTCGGGATCATAACGGCCGGCCTGCCGCATGTACCATACGGGAACATGGTCCGTCTCCTGCCGTCTGCAGGCGCGGATAAAAGTGTCATTGTAGGTCATGATAAGATCTCCATTAGATTAGATTTGATAGGATAGTTGCACACGCATACTATTTATTATGCCCCTTTTAAAAGATGGTAACAAGCGTTCTCACCTGCTCGGAATGACAATCCAATGACATTACTATGACAAGTGTTGCACCGGATAGCGAAATATTTATGATATACTGAAAGAATGTCAATTTTTCGTGAATTTTTTCGCAAATTATACGTTGAAAGGAAGTGAAGCACTTTGAAGAATTGGGAGACCTGGAAAATCAACCTCATGGTGCTTTGGTTTGGCCAGTTTCTCGTAAACGCCGGTATGACTATGATTACCCCTTTCCTGTCGCTTTATCTCGCCAAAGATTTGGGTGTCGTGGGCGATCGGGCGATCGGGCTCTGGGCCGGACTTATTTTTGCCGCAAATTTTCTGACCTCATTTGTATTTCAACCGCTGTGGGGCAAGCTCGCCGATAAATACGGCCGCAAAATCATGCTCCTGCGCTCCAGCTTCGGTATGGCCATCGTTATCGTGCTTATGGGCTTCGCCCAGACCCCGATGCAGCTGCTGCTCCTTCGGCTCCTTAACGGGACAATCTCGGGCTTTAATCCGGCATCCATCGCCCTTGTATCCGGCACAACCCCTAAGCACCGTATGGGCTTTGCCATGGGGCTGATGCAGTCCGGTTCGGTGGCCGGCACAATACTGGGTCCGCTGATCGGGGGCGCACTGGCTGACGCGATCGGGTTCCGCCCGATTTTTTATGTCGTGGGTGCATTGCTGTTCGTAGCTTCACTGCTCGCTTTATTCCTGGTAAAAGAAAAATTCAGCCGCGAAGAGGCGGCGAAGGTCCCTCAGGTGTCAGTCATGGAGGGATTCAAGGAGCTGGCCAAGGTGCCGCAGCTGCCTGCACTGTTCGGCGTGACCTTTCTGCTGCAGTTCGCAATGATCAGCCCGATGTCGCTGCTGCCGATCTATGTAGAGAAGCTGCACGGCTCAGCTGTCAATATCGCCTTCTGGGCGGGAATGGTCAGCGCGGTGACCGGTATTTCCAACATGCTCGCCTCACCGCTGCTGGGTAAGCTGAGCGATAAGGTCGGTGCCCACCGCATACTGACGTTTGCGCTGATCGGTGCGGCGCTGTTCCTGATTCCGCAGGCTTTTGTAACCAGTGTGTGGCAGCTGATTGTGGTCCGCTTCCTGATGGGTGTGTTCATGGGAGGACTGCTGCCGAGTGTGAATGCGCTGATCCGCTCCTACACTCCTGACGGGAAAGAAAGCAGGGCCTTCGGCTTCAACAGCAGCACGCTGGCCCTGGGGAATATGCTTGGTGCGGTAATCGGCGGGTTTTTGTCGGGTTATATCGGAATCGAAGGCTTGTTCATCATCTCCGGAGGCTTCCTGCTGCTTAATACGGTCTGGGTACGCTTCAAGCTGTACAAGCCGACCCGGCACCAGTTATACCGCTAATACGGCCCGGGATGCCTACTTCACCATCGCCAGAGCCAGTCCGTCGTACGCCGGCAAAAGGGTGCTGATCAGCCGTTCATCACTGGCGATCCTTTCATTGAAGCTCCGCACCGCCTGGATAGCAGGCCCGTTACGTTCCGGATTCAGCGTGCGGCCGCGCAGAAAAATATTATCTCCGGCGATAATCGCCCCGGGCGACGCCAGCCGGATTGCATAGTCCAGATAGTCCGGATAGTTCAGCTTATCCGCATCGATAAAAAAGAAATCAAAGGTCCGGCCCTCTGCTTCCAGCTCCTTCAGGCTGTCCAGCGCAGGGCCGATTCTGTACTCCACAGCCTCACCGAAGCCGGCCTTGGCTAAATAGCTCTGCGCAAGCTTTGCGTATTCCGCCTTCAGCTCAAGTGAGGTCAGCATTCCGCCGGAGGCAAAGCCGCGGCATAAGCAGATACCGCTGTAACCGCCAAGTGCGCCGATCTCCAGGACGCGAGTGGAGCGGGACAGCCTGACCAACATCGACAGCAGCCGCCCGTATCCCGGAGCGACGGACACCTCCGGCATGCCGTGGGCGAGAATCGCTTGTTTTACCTCCAGCAATAATTCGTCTTCCGAGTACAACATTTCACTGTATTCTTCCTGATTGAGCATATGTATTCTCCTTATCATGTTGTGAAGTCCCGCTCATTCCCCTATACTTAAAAGGATTGGCTAGGCCAAGCTTTACTAAGCGTATGCATGTATGGGATAAAGACGGTACGGGGTACCTCTTTACTTATCTGCTTTTCTTATTGTACTGGCTGGGTGCAACCATCTACAAGCTAAACGGAGTTGAGCGCATTTGGGTAAATTACAACTGATCGCCACCGCCCCCATGGGGCTGGAGGCTGTAGTAGCACGCGAATTAAATGAATTGGGTTATGAGACCACAACCGAAAACGGCCGGGTGTTGTTCAGCGGGGATCTTATCGATATCTGCCGCTGTAATTTATGGCTGCGTACCTCTGACCGGGTCCTGATCAAAATGGGCCAGTTCCCTGCCCGGACCTTCGACGAGCTGTTCGAAGGTGTTAAGGCGATTAACTGGGAGGACTGGATTCCCGAGAACGGGGAGTTCCCGGTAGAGGGACGTTCACACAAATCCCAGCTTACCAGCGTACCTGCCTGCCAGGGGATTGTCAAGAAAGCGATTGTCGAGAAGCTGAAGCAGTCTTACCACACTGAGTGGTTCCCTGAGAACGGTCCCCGCTATGTGGTTGAAGTTATTCTGCTTAATGATATCGCCCTGATCACACTGGATACCACGGGTCCTGCGCTGCACAAGCGCGGCTACCGCCGCCAGGCAACTGAAGCGCCGCTGAAGGAAACGATGGCTGCTGCTCTAATCCAGCTCAGCCGCTGGAACGGCCACCGTCCGCTCTACGATCCGTGCTGCGGCTCCGGTACCATCCTGATTGAAGCGGCAATGATCGCCTGGAACATTGCTCCCGGACTGCGGCGTTCCTTCCCGTCCGAGCACTGGCCGGAAATTCCGAAGCGCCTGTGGGAGGAAGCCCGCGATGAGGCCTTTGATGCTGTGCGCGACGATTATCCGCTGCAGCTGACCGGCACCGATATTGATCCGGCGGCAATTGAAATTGCCGAGGCCGCTGCCAAGAGTGCAGGCCTGGCCGGCGAGATCACCTTCAAGCATATGGCAGCCGCCAAAGCCCGTCCGGAAGGCGATTATGGCTGCATTATTACGAACCCCCCTTACGGGGAGCGCATCAGTAATGACAAGGAAGTAGAGAAGCTGACCCGCCAGTTTGGCGAAATGATGCTGTATCTGCCGAACTGGTCCTTCTTCGCGATCAGCCCTTACAAGGAATTTGAGCAATACTACGGCCGCAAAGCGGACAAACGCCGCAAGCTGTATAACGGCCGGATTGAATGCCAGTATTATCAGTACCTGGGGCCGCTCCCGCCGCGCAATCCGCAATAAGGGACCGCTCAAGAGCCTTAGACCACCGCAGCTTCGCTGTCCGGGTCTAAGGCTCTTTTTAATGCGTAATGGCAGTTGTATCATAAACCTAACCTAGACTAGAACATCAGCTTATCCGGGTCAGTACCGATCCGCTCTCCGGCATCCAGCGCGCTGATTGCACTAACCTCTTCAGCCGTCAGCTCGAAATCAAAGATTTCGCTGTTCTCCCTGATCCGTGACGGAGTAACCGACTTAGGAATGATAACAATCCGGTTCTGCAGGCCCCAGCGCAAAATCACCTGGGACACCGTCTTGCCGTGCTTTCCGGCGATATCCAGCAGCAGCTCATTATCCTGCAGTCTGCCCTTCATCAGCGGGGCCCAGGCCTCGATCTGAATCTGATTTTGAACACAGTAATCATGCAGCTCCTTCTGGATAAAGCGCGGATGCAGCTCCACCTGGTTAACGGCAGGCACGATACCGCTGTCATTGCGCAGCTCCTCCAGATGATGAATCTGGAAATTGCTCACTCCGATGGCCCGTACCCGGCCTTCTTCATAGAGGCGTTCAAGTGCACGCCAGGTGTCCTTATACTTATCCTTACCCGGCCAATGTATCAGATACAGGTCGATCATATCAAGACCAAGCTTCCGGCAGCTGGTGTCAAAAGCCTTCAGCGTAGTGTCATAGCCCTGATCGGAGTTCCATACTTTAGTGGTCACAAACAGGCTGTCCCGCGCTACTCCGCTTGCTGCAATCGATTGTCCTACCTCTTCCTCATTGCCGTATACTGCTGCAGTATCGATGCTCCGGTATCCCAGCTCAAGTGCGGTTGTTACCGCATTAGCCACCTCGGCTCCCTCTGCTTTGAACGTACCAAGACCAAACCAGGGCATATGAACCCCGTTATTCAGAACCGTGCTGTCTGTCAGATGCTTCATACCGTTTCATTCCCTCCTCAACTATTGGCGGCTGCCGCCTATGTAAAATCCATTCCACAACCTGTCCATTATAACACGTACCGCAGCCTGCTCCCAAATCATAGGAGTTCCTGTAAATAACAAAGAAGCCCCCACCGGATAGCAGGGACTTCTGTCTGGGAACACCGGACTATCCGGCAGCCCATTATCTGAATTCATTCCTTAACAGCCGCCGGCTTCTTTACAAAAGCTTCCGCCTTCGCCAGCACCTCATCCTCGGTAGGAGCACTTACATAACGTCCATTAATATAAATAAAGGCCCGTTTGCCGCAAGGTCCGCAATAGGACTTGCAGCCGACTTTGATCTCGGCGTCCGGCGCCATCTTGCGCAGCTTGGGCATAATCGTCTTCATTCTGGTGTGATTGCACTGATCACAAATTTGTATTTCGTTAGCCATGGAGCAACCCTTCTTCTTGTCCTTATTTACAGCAGCGGTTTAGTGGTCGCCGTGATTGCCTTTGGACGGATTAGTAATGACAAAGCCTTCTTCCGGCAGATACAAGTAATCGATCTTCACACCGTCCAGCAGCGGCTGGTTCGGGTCAAGTATAACATCGATGTCTTTGTCGGTGGAAACTACGATGTCATTTTCCTTTGGCGTGTCCAAATCAAGACCATAGTGGGCGTGGTCGCCGTGGGCATGCGTAATTGCTACGCGCAGCTTAAGCTCGCTGTTGCCTTCAAGCTCCATGGTTTTTTTTATCACTTTAGCCGCATTGCGGGTAATTTTGACGTTCATCCTCATCCATCTCCTCTACATCTACTTTAAAACCTCAATAATTCATTTTAAGGAAAGCAGTCTGTAAAAGCAACCTTCCCGGTCAAAAGAGAACGGCTATGCGGTGAAAATAACGTCAAAATTCTTTAAACTTTCATCTTCCGCCCCTTAAGGAAGGATATTTGCGGTCCATACGTGTAACAAACCAGCCCATCAGCAGCATCGTTACCCCGATATCATCAATCGGCATAAAGGGCATCACATCCGGCAAAACCCAGTACAGCAGCACCGGAATCGTAAAAAGCAGCTTGTCCCCCATTGTGACTGCAGGCGAGCTAACATACCTCCAGGTGTTGCCAAATATATGAGACCACTGTTTCAGTGACAGCAGTTTTCTTAGTTTCATAGATTTCATTCCTCCCTTTAAAAAAGGACACGGCCGCGAAGCAATTGTAATTAGATTTGCGGCCGTACCCTTTGCTGTTATATTACGCAAATTTGCAGCTATTGTTTCAATTTTTATGCAAATTCGAGAGGATTTCCGCAATTATTATTCCGGTCTCCAGTGCAGCGTCTTCATAATCCGCCAGCGGAAGCGGATTTTTGCCTATTCCCAGCTCTACGGTAAAGCCCGGCTTGCGGAACCGCTGGATGAACCAGTCCTTGTACCCGGCATCGCTTCCGGTAAGCTCTACTGCCCTATAGCCGCTTGCCGCCGCCAGCCTTGCTGCCAGCTCTCTGCTTCCCTGCGGCTCATATCCCCGGTAGTTCCAGTAGATTTCTGCTCCCTGGCTGTGCAGGGAAACGGCTGCATCGCCTGGATACTGCTCCGCCAGCGAAGCAAGCGCGGCGGCCTCCGGCTCGCATAGCGGTGCCGGGCCGCTGTAGTCACGCGGAGCCGGCCCGGGAATCTGCCGGCGTTCGCGCTCCTCTTCCCAATGCGCGGGGAACTGGTCGCCGAGGTCCACCCCGCGGATGTTGGCCTTCCAGTGCCGGAAGCTGCGGCGGCCGCAGTTCCATTTCATCAGCTCCGCGTAATGGGGATGATCCGGCAGCGCCCCCTCCTGCACCAGCTCGACACCATCCGGGTTAGCCAGCGGCACGGCCCAAATCGTCCAGTCCCGGTACCACTGCGCGGGATCATGCCCGTTCCAGTCACGGCCGGTTGCGTACGCTTCCGCATACTGCTCTATAAAAGTCATCAAACAAGGAGCAGTCAGCCATTCATTGGCATGCAGTGCAGCATTTACGTGCAGATTGCGGGGACCGCTTCCGATCCGCAGCAAATGCAGAGGCTTGCCTAGCACACTTGTTCCAATGCTGCTGGCGGTGATACAAGGATACTTTTGTGCCAGCAGTCTTGTATCCTCTTCTATATCCAGCGGTCCGTATTCTCCATCTACAGTAACTATGCTGCCTGGGGCAGAACCGGGAATGACCAGCACCTTGCCGGGGACACAGCCCCGGCCACCGGTAACCCCCGGATTCAGCAGCTCAAGCTCGGCTATATCCGCTCCAAACAAGGCAGCGATGGATCCCGCAGTGTCCCCGTCCTGGACAGAATAACGTTTACGCGGGGCAGAGGGTAAGTACAGGGTCTGCCCCGGATACAGGTAGGGCTGCCTCCCGGCCCACGGATTCCCCTGAATAACATGCTCCGGTGTAAGTCCATATCTTGCCGCTATCCGGCTGATCGTATCTCCCTTACGGGCTATATATTGCTGCATATGCCTCATCCTCCCAGACTCTCTGGTTGCCGTCATCCCTGCAAGTCTAAGGGACACACAGCCTCATCTTATTCTATGCAGTGTCCATCACCCGGCATGAACGAAAAGCGCCCCGGATAGCCTGACCGCAATAAAAAATGTAACCGCATACACTTATGGGGTGGTGATACGATCGGGCGTTGGTTTTGAGCAAAGCTATTATTGGCGGGTGGGGGAGTGACGCATGCTTGGAAAGTAAAGGATTGAGGCACGGGGCATGCGATGATTTATGGTCAGCTAAGTAGTAGCTACAGTTGTGTATTGAGATAGTTCAGTGTGGCAGTTCCGAGTGACAGTCCAGTACGACAGTTCGGTGTAACGGGTGGGGTGTCGCTATGCTGGAAACAGGCTAGTTATGTGGCAAATGTCGAAAGGACAATTCACACTGAGGCTATAGTTGCGGCGTAAAGCACATTTTGTCGCAATTAACCCGCTTCGTTTTTTAGCTAAACTTGGTCTTTTCAACCGGCATGGTACTGGCATCCCTAATGGGTCTGGGTTCGGATATCCGTATTAGTCCGTTAAGCGTGAAGTCGGGTTATAGTTAGCTCAAATCGTGGCTGTTCCGTGATGGCGGGTTGGCTGGCTCGTATCAGTCCGTTAAGCGGAGTGTTGGTTAGTTAACTAATATCGGTCTGTTCAGTGTGACGTTGGCTTAGTAGCTCGTATCGCTCTGATCGAGTAGCTCGAATAATCTGGTGGCAGAGATTGTCCAGTAACTCCTTTCTGCGCTGGCAGTTGATTGGGTAACTGGCATGGGCTGGTTCGGAAAGGCTTTGCTCCAGATAGCTGGAATGGATTTTGCTTGACGGGACGTTGGTTCGGAAGTTCGAGTGAGCCTGGCGAGGGCTGGTCAAACGGCATGGCCGAAATCAAAGGTACTTTTGCCTCTCATTTTGCACATCTACCCACTTTTGCCGAGATCAAAGGCATTTTTGCCCTTCATTTCGCACATCTGCCCACTTCAGCCGGAATCAAAGGTATTTTTGCCTCTCATTCCGCACATCTGCCCGTTTCAGCCAGATTCAAAGGCATTTTCGTTTTTTGCCCTTCATTTCGCACATCTGCCCACTCTTGCCGGAACCAAAGGCATTTTTGCCCTTCATTTCGCACATTCGGCTACTTTTGCGAAATCAAAGGCACTTTCGGTGAGACCCCCTTATCCCGGAGTCCTCAGTATAAAACCGGTACTTGTCGTAGCTATGCTCTTTATTTCGCTTTTTTCCTCGGCCAGAAGAAGGCGGACCGGTCTTCTAGGCCCATGACCCACTCTGAAAATTCAACCGGTGGCATGTTGCGAAGGCTGGTGTGCATTCTCCGGTTGTTGTAGAAATCCATGTACCGGTCCACGGCTTCATAGGCCTCGTCGAACGTTTCGAATGCCTCTTTACGGAACAAATCCCGATCAATATTACTGTGGAACGATTCAATAAAAGCATTTAAATCCGGTGTTCGAGGCGGAATGCGTTCATGAGTCATTTCCCAGCTTTCACACATGTCACCAAACAGGTGGCTGACGAACTGTGGGCCGTTGTCGGTGCGGATCACCGGGCGTGCACTGTCCTGGGCGCAGTGCTGCTCCATGGCGCGTCCCAGCGTCTGGCAGGCGTGCTTGGCCTCACACGACGATCCGCGGTGGTAGCCGACGATGACACGGGTAAACACATCGATAATGCTCAGGACGAAGAAATGCCGGTCCCGGCCCGCCACGTACCCGTACTTAATGTCCATCTGCCAGAGCTGACCCGCTCCGGTAATAACCCGGTTCTCCGGCAGCTTCCGGGGATGCTTAAAGCGCTTGTGACGCTGGGGCTGCAGGATCTCCAGCGCCTGACACAGCCGGTAGCTTTTCTTGTGATTGAGCTTAAGGCTGTGCTGGTTCCATAAGCACTTGGCCAGGAGCTTGTACCCGTACACGTGCTCTTCTCCAGCGACCAGTTCCAGAAGCATTTCCTGGATCTGCCCGTCGCTAATCTTCTCTCCAGACTCGGTCAGGGAATAGCCGGGTACGGGTCTTCCGCGCCCCTGAGGTACGGCCTGGGCATCCTGTGACTTGCGTTTCTTACGGTCGTAATACGTAGACTCTGCTAGCCCCACGAGACGTAGTACCAACGCTGCTTTATTCCCCTGCTTAATGAACATATCGGCTACCTCGATTTTTTCGGATAAGCAGGGGTTGGCTTTTTTAGCAGTTCACGCAAAATCTCAATCTCTAGCTCCTTTTCACCGAGGATCTTCACAGCCTTCTCGTATTTCTGCTCGACATCCAGCAGGCGTTTCAGTTCCTCCACCTGATCTTGGGGATACGGATGATCTTGTTCCCCATGGGCTTCCCGGTAATCTCTCACCCACTGATTCACCGTCGATGGGGTCACTCCATACTTTCGGGCAACCACCGCTGCCTTAATGCCAGACAACACCTCTTGCGCGGCCTTCTCTCTTGTTCCTGTTAAGTGTCCCATACCGTTCATCCTCCTCCTGTATCTAGTCTACATTTTTGTGGGGGAGGACTCCAACTTCTTTAGGGGGCTGTGGAGCTTTTGCCTCTCATTTCGCACATTCGCCCACTTTGGCCGAAATCAAAGGCATTTTTGCCTCTCATTTCGCACATTCGCCCACTTTGGCCGAAATCAAAGGCATTTTTGCCCTTCATTTCGCACATCTGCCCACTTTTGCCGGAATCAAAGGCACTTTTGCCTCTCATTTCGCACATTCGTCCACTTTTGCCGAAATCAAAGGCACTTTTACCCTTCATTTCACACATCTACCCACTTTTGCCGAGATCAAAGGCATTTTTGCCCTTCATTTCGGACATCTACCCACTTTTGCCGGAATCAAAGGCATTTTTGCCCTTCATTTCGCACATCCGCCCACTTTTGCCGGAATCAAAGGCATTTTTGCCTCTCAATTCGCTCATCTGCCCGTTTCAGTAGGAATCAAAGGTACTTTTGCCTCTTAATTCACATCCTCTCATTTCCCTCGCATCCCTATCATCTCTCCCATCCTCTATCCTCTATCCTCTCCCTATACTCCAACTACCTCCTTTCCTGATCCCAAAGTTCCCAGCACTCGGGTAACCGAACATTATTGAGCCCTAAAAATCAAAAAAACCGGGAACTTCTCCCGGTTTCTGTTACTCCCTGCCAATGGGTTTGTCCCCATTCCAACCGCCTGAACGGCCATCGGTCTCTTGTGGCTTACAGTGAGGATACCTGCCAGACCACAGGCGTACGTTTGAGCTGCTCGCCAAGCCAGTCACGGGCGATCCGCTGGAACATCTCGGCATCTCCGCTGCAAAAGAACTGGTGGATCGGGCTTTCATCACCCCGGGCGAGCTGGCCTTTGTCATACAGGATGGTACTGATCTCCCGCGCAGTCTCATCGGCCGAGCTGATCAGCTTAACTCCGGGTCCCATCACTTTACCAATCGGCTCTATCAAAAAAGGATAATGAGTGCAGCCGAGAATCATAGTGTCGATAGGCTCGTATTTGATCCCGTTCAGCGATTCGGCAACCGCAATGTGGCTTTCCTCTGAACGGAACATACCCTGCTCCACAAAAGGCACCAGCGCCGGACAAGCCTGGCTGACTACCTCTACGAAGGGGGACAGCTCCTTAAGCGCAGCAGTATAAGCCCCGCTTTTTATCGTGCCGACGGTTCCAATTACGCCGACCCGGCCGGTTTTGGTAGCGCTGATTGCCGCACGGGCTCCCGGATGAATCACACCAATTACCGGTATGGACACCTTGGCCGAGATATAATCGAGTGCTGCCGCTGTAGCGGTATTGCAGGCAATCACTATCATTTTAGGATTAAATTGAATTAAATAGTCTACAATCTGTTCAGTGAACCATTTCACTTCTTCGGTCGAACGGGGTCCGTAAGGGGCACGGGCGGTATCACCAAAATAAATGATTTTTTCCCTGGGAAGCTGTCTCATGACCTCTTTGACAACCGTAAGCCCCCCCACACCTGAGTCTAGTATAGCTATAGCCTGCTGCACGAACACACCGCTTCCTTTTTTACTTGTTTTGTGTAGCTTATGTAAGGTCAGACACAAGTGTACCTGACATTGAGCCCCAATTGCAGATAATACTATTTTTGCGGCTCCAGTTCAAGGAAGGATTAAAAATACCGCCCCCCGCGGGTAAGCGGAAGGCGGCTGTAAGCCTGCTATATCAATAGTTTCTCTGACTTAAATTGTACCGTCCTTATCTTCTTTAGCAGCATCCTGCAGAACAGCTTCAGCGCTATCTTCAGCTTGTTCATTGCCGGCGTCCGCCACATCCTGCGCATCCTCGGCAGCTGCCGCAATGATCTCGGCCGTTTCTGCTTCATCCAGACTTACAGCAGCTTCCTCAGCAGCGATTCCGCTAACCACGGCAATCTCTGCCTCCGCGTCAACCTGGGTAACCTGCTTGCTCCATTCCTTTACTTCGCTGACGACTGCTTCCACAGCGTCCTTGGCTTTGCCGTACAGCTCTGTGCTCTTTTCGGTGGCTGTAGCTGCAATTTCCTGCACTTTATCAACGGCTCCGTTTGTACCGTCCACAATATCCTGGCGCAGCTCTTTTCCCGGTTTCGGGGCGAACAGCAGCGCCGTTACAGATCCGACTACACTGCCGGCCAGAATTCCCCACAGCAAGCTTTTGGTATCCTTTTTCATCGTCAATCTCTCCTCTGGATTCAAAGTGCCTCTGCCCGTCATCCCCGGGCGTTCGCCTAGTTCTGCTATATCATAAGCATAGAGAGTTCGTCCTGTGACTGCTTCAGAAAGACTTTTCTAATGATTTGTCCCGCTTAGCCGGAGGAACCGGAGTTATGGCATACCGGCAGGAATGACCACCTTCGGCCATACATTCGCTGCGCACCACCTTTGCCCCCAGCAGCTCCTCGAACAGACTCTGCTCACATTGGCAGGCCTTGCGGTACTGGGAAGCTACCTGCCGGATAGGACAATTGAATTCCTGCATGACAAAAGTGCCATCGTCCTCCTTGCTCCACTCCGCCATATATCCGCCCGAATTCTGGATGGATGACAGCTCCGCCACCCGCTCCTCCAGACTGCGGTTCTCCATCATCGGCATATACTGGGCGAGCATCCGCCTGCGCCTTCCCTCAAACAACAGGTTGACCGTCTCAGTCCCGCTGGTATGATCCAGCTCCCGCAGCAGCTCAAGCGCCAGATTGTGATAGGTTTTGGGAAAATGCTCCTCCGCACGCTCAGTCAGCGAGTATACGTGGAGGGGCCTGCCCATCGCCTGGCGGACAACCTTGGTTTTGGCCAGCGACTCCTGCTCAAGCTGCAGCACATGCCGCCGGACGCCCATCTCGGTAATTCCCAGCTCCTCCGCCAGCGCGCCGATCGTCAGCGGCCCCTTCATTTTGAGCAGCGTCATAATATTGCGTCTTGTCGATCCGCTCTCCTGCCCTTTTTTCATGCTCAGGCACCTCCTCTCCTAACGGCTTCTCGTCCGCGTATTCTTCTCCTGCAGCTCCGGTCAGACCGGGATTTCAGCCCCCAGCTCCTGATCCAGATACCTGCGCACTTCCAGGGCAAAACGGTCCAAAGTATCCGGCAGCACCGCCGCAAGCGGATGAAGCCTGCTCCGGTCCCAGTTATAATAATCCTGCACGAGCGGCTTACGGAGCGCCACAAGCCCGATAAGGGTATCATAGATGCCGCTGTCCCCGAGCACTTTTTCGTCGTTGATAATCGAAATGATATCCTCATAGCTTCCAGCATCCCGCATAATAAAGCCGTCAATCAGGCAGCTTCCGACATCCGTCACTACCTCGATCGCCAGATGCAGGCACCGCTCCTGGACCAGTCCGTTAATGATGCCTCCGTCCCAGGAATCCGCAGCACTGTGCAGACCGGCCCCGATTGCGGGAATCTGATCCAGTATATTCTCAATTTGCTTCCGGTTAACATAGTACACAGCTGAACCCTCCAAGTAGTCAGGTGGTATGGAAGAACGATAATGTGCTATACTTACTTGCCGCGCCTCCCGCGGCGCTTCAGCCAGAACAGCATAATGAAACAGGCAGCCAGAAAAACGATCAGATAGGTTAATGCTTCCATCGGATACTCAAGCTCACGCATGTACATCACCGCTCCCGGTATTTAATGGGGAACCCGCCGTGTCCGGCAGTTCTCAGATTTCGTAGTCTACCGCAATAGATAGCTCTTTGACCTCATTGATGTGGGCAATAACTTCTTTGTGGGCAGGGTGAACCTGGTAGGCCTGCAGATCATCAAGTGAGGCAACCGTGGTGACAAGTGCGATATCAAAGGAACGCTCGGAGTGGATGACATCGGCACCGACCTCAATCGAAAGCAGCTGCGGAATCTTTCCCTCCATGTTGCGGAGTACTCCGACTGTAGTGGCGACACTTTCCGGTGAACGGTCCTTCAATTTGAAAAATACGATATGTTTGATCATCTGATTCGCTCCCTGCAGACAGTTTTGTATTTTGGTTACTAAAAATATATCATAACGGCAACACTTCTGAAAGAAACTTAACCCCCATGTCAGCAATTACAGCATTAACCATTGCAGCGCAAAAGAAAGTATTGTAGTATAACGTTAAAAATTCGGAGGAAGTATGCCTAAGAATCAACAAGAACCCCACAAAATTCAGGCCTGGTCTCTGATCAACCGCAAATATCTAGGACAGGGCGTACGTGTAAAACGGTTCCGCAGACCCAAGCGCAGCCAGATCCGCAACCGGGTACTGCTGGCTATCCTGATGGCTAAGGACATGAAGCTGTCCAAGCTTGCGGAAGAGCTCTCCGTCTCCTCGCGCAGTGTAAGCGCCTGGGTGTACGAGGGCCGGATTCCGTCCAGAAATAATCTGGACAAGGTATGCCGTCTGCTGGGTTATCCGTCCCATATTCTGTTCAACGAGGCGCTTCTGCGGCAAAGTCCGATTGTATGCCAGCCTACCCCTTCACGTTTCATGAAAAGAACGCTTGCCCACTCTCCGCAGAACAATACCATTCTGACAGGGCTGTGCATGGTGTATGACTTTTCAGTAACAGATGTCAGCATCTGGATCGGCGTCCATCCGGGCACCTTCCGCAAATGGCTGCATCACTGCCATCTTCCAACCCTTGCCCTGCAGGAAAAAGCCGAAAGCTTCTTCCGTATTCCGCGGCATATCCTCTTTGCCGATTGCGAACTGAGATAGCAGCAGAGGGCCGGATGCTTCTTTTACAGCACAGAGACAACTATACTTAAGGCCCTTCTTTTTATAAAAGGAGGGCCTATTGACGTCTATGGAAGTTAGTCTCTTTTGCGTGCGATAATGTACCTCAATATGTATTCATGGGTTCCGCCGGTGCTGCTGTGCAGCCGCTCAAGGAATGACCCGCTCTCCGTAATCTCTGTTTCGGAAAAATGGCTTCTCAAATCCCCGTCGCTGAAAAAGTGGGCGTACTTCCCTTCCTTATATTCATAGGTTCCCGGTTCAAGCCTGTGGCCGCAGCCGTTATTCGGGTCCTCGTCGGAAAAGCTGGTGAAATACAGCAGGCCGCCGGCCTGCAGCTGGGCCAGGCACGCCTCAATCAGCCGTTGGCGCTCCTCCTCAAGGAATAAGTGAAGCACATCATAGCAATACACTGCATCCACCTGCCTATCCAGCTGCGGCTCCAGCGCAGATCCGGCAATAAAAACCGTCTTAGGGTCCCATTGCTGCGCCAGCTCCACCGCCTCCTTGCTTAATTCTATTCCGTAGGTGGTGAACCCTTCAGAAAACACCTTTGTATTCCGTCCGTAGCCAGCTCCCGGCACCAGCACCGAGCCCACGCCGGCCATACGGAATACTTCTCTTGCCTGCTCTGCCGAAGGGCTGGGCTCATTTCCCCAGATCATCCCCTCCCGGGCAAACCGCCCACTCCAATATTGCGACATGGCTATTTCCTCCCCTGTAAAATATCAATCTCTGATTCTATACCAGTATTGATAGATTTCCCTGTAGCCCAGCTTGTCATATAGTGCAGAAGCGCCGGCATTCTCCAGTACCACCTGTAAAAAGGACGCTGACGCCCCTTGAGCCTGTCCCCAGTGCAGCAGACCCAGAATCAGCTCCTCTGCCAGTCCTTGTCTGCGGTATCCGGGAGCTGTAACAATATCATACAGGCCGATGTACCCATGCTGAATCACGCCAAGCCCGCAGGCTGCCGGCTTCCCGTCTTTATAGAGCAGAGCGTATCCTTGCTGCAGCGCAGAAGCAGTAAGCATCCGGCACAAAATATCCCGCCGCGCTCCAGATAGCCCTGTCTGCTGTGAGAACGCTTCTGTCCACTCTTCCTTCAGCTGCTCATAGATTACTAAAGTGTGCCTGCTCTGCAGCGGCGGCAGCTGCTCCAGTTCTAGCACGCGGACTGAGGACGGGCTGTCTTGCCGGTAGCCGCGCTCACTAAGCAGATCATCCAGGCCGGCGGGGCTTGTGTACGGGGTGATTTTGAACACAGTCTGGAGCCCGGCCCGGTCATAATACTGCTCGGCGAGTGTGATCTTCTGCTGCACACCGGGACCCGTGGCAGGCTCCTCCGGTCCGTATAACGGATTGACGGAATTGGAGCGCTTCGTATACCCGGAGGCTGTCCGCAGAATCCAGCCCTCCAGCAGAACACTTTGTTCTGCCGGCCAGGTGTTCAAGGTTATTTCTTCTATATTTTTGTACAATGCGTTAGACCTCCTTCCATTTCTAGCTCCGCTTGCTGCGCATCGCATTCAGCAGGGTCAGCCCGCTGTCCGCACCCGAGGTAAACCGGTCATATTCCGGCGACTCTTTGCCGTAAATGGCTATTTCACCGTCAGCATCAAAATGCACTCCCCAGCCGTAGCGCTTTGGCAGCATGGACGCACGCAGACAGGGATGATTTTTGGAAAAGAGCCCGTCCCAGATCTCGGCTTTCCTGGCGCTGCGCTCCTCCTCCGGTATTTGCTTGTGGCGCACATGAACCTCATACAGCAGCTCCTCATGCGTGAACCTGTAGGGATTGTCCATAAGCAGCTCATATTGGATAATATGTGCCGGCGGCTGCAGCTTTGCGGTTACGGGCACTGTCCCTGTCTCAACCGGACAATCTGCCGCGACGCGGATGAAGGTGTTGCTGTAGCTCATTTGTCTGCCTCCTTTTCTTACAGCTGGCTGTAATGCCTCTATCATAACTCAAGCAGATACTGCGGCAAAGGGAATTCCAGCACAGCACAAAGACCGCTTCCCTGTGGTTACGGGAAACGGCCTTCATTTTCACGCTGCAGTTCTGAAGAGCTATAGTCTAAAGAGCTGTAGTGCTTTTTGTTTACCAGCTGGACTTGGTGACACCGGGAATCTGACCCTTCAGCGCCAGCTCACGAAAGACAATTCTGGATACCTTGAACTTGCTTAAGTAGCCTCTGGGCCGGCCTGTAACAGCGCATCTGTTCTTCTGGCGTGTCCGGCAGGAATCGCGCGGCAGCTTTTGCAAAGCCAGATAATCTCCTTTTGCCTTCAGTTCTCTGCGTTTGTCTGCGTATTTGGCGACCAGCTCCTGACGTTTAAGCTCTTTTACCACTTTGGATTTCTTTGCCATGCTGTATTAGCTCCCTTCGCTTTCTGAATTATTCATTTAAGGCTATCTTCAGCGCTTCAAGATTCTGGCGCATAATCGCTATATAATCCAGCTTGCTGCTGCGTTCCTCATCAGTCAGATTACTAGCGTTAATCAACCCGCTATCACTCCTGCCCTGCGGCCAGCAGCTCCTCCGCTACCCAAGGCAGCGGATTATTGAACTGCTCCCAGTCCTGCCCCATCTCCTCCGGGGTCAGAAGGCATCTGTCGAGCCGGGCTTCCAGCGCGGCGCGCTCCATTCCGATGCCGATGAACACGACCTCGTTCATCCGGTCGCCCCACTGCTCGTCCCATCTGGCCTGCACATCAGGCTCAGTTGCCAGAACCTCACGCTGCTGCGCTTCCGGCAGTGTCGCCAGCCAGTAGCCGGCCGGTCCGAACTGGATCGACGGTCCCGCCTGGCTCAAGGTCGCTGCCAGATCACCCTTCGCGGCAATCCATACCAGCCCCTTGGCCCGCACGACCTCTTCCGGCCAGTTGCTGAAGAAAAAGCTTAGCCGCTGCGGATGAAACGGTGTTCTGCGGCGGTAGACAAAGGAGGCGATGCCGTATTCCTCCGTCTCCGGCGTATGCTCCTCCTTGTTCAGCTCGGCAATCCAGCCGGAGGACATGCTTGTCTTCTCAAAGTCGAACCGTCCGGTGTTCAGAATCTCCTTCGGGTCAACCACACCTTTGACTGTCCGGATGATTTTGGCGGATGGCTGCAATCTGCGCAGCACAGCCTCCAGCTTGTTCAGCTCCTGCTCCTCTACCAGATCACATTTGTTGAGCAGCAGCACATCGCAGGTTTCAATCTGGTCGATCAGCAGATCGACAATATCGCGGATGTCGCCTTCGCCCGCAGTCATATTGCGGTCAAGCAGGCTGTCTCCTGAGGCAAAATCATGCCAGAACCGGTTAGCGTCAACCACAGTAACCATCGTATCCAGCCGGGCCAGCTCAGTCAGATCAATGTCCAGCTCCGGATTGGCATAGGTGAAGGTCTGGGCGACAGGCACCGGCTCGCTGATGCCCGAGGATTCAATCAGAATATAATCGAACCGTCCTTCAGCAGCCAGCTTACTCACCTCGCGCAGCAGATCATCACGCAGTGTGCAGCAGATGCAGCCGTTCGACATCTCAACCAAAGTCTCCTCTGTACGAGACAGGGTGTTTCCGGATTTCACCAGATTGGCATCCACATTAACCTCACTCATGTCATTGACGATCACAGCCACCTTAAGCCCGTCCCGGTTCTGCAGGATGTGGTTGAGCAGGGTTGTTTTGCCGGAGCCGAGGTATCCGCTCAGCACAGTCACAGGTATCTTTTTCATCGTTACGCTCCTTATTGCTGTTTTATTGTAATTACCGTCAGCCGATGAAGGCTCAGCGTGTCTCACGGTGCAGTGTAACGCGCTTCAGGCGCGGGGAATATTTCTTCATTTCCAGGCGTTCCGGATTATTTTTCTTGTTCTTGACAGTGGTATAGTTGCGGTCGCCTGTCTCAGTACAGGCCAAAGTAACGGTTACTCTCACAGTATTCAGCTCCCTTAACTTATTCGTAATTATTACGATTTACACATCATACATTCTTCCCCGGCCAAATGTCAACCATCTGCAGCGAAAAAAAATTCCTACCAGCAACGCAAGCACTCTCTTAAAAAAGATGGTCTTTCTGCCAGCCGCAGCACGTATAGATGGAATTATGAAACTATGATTCTTGCAGTAATTCATAACTAATAAAAGCGGGAGTGTGGACCATGAAGATACCGGTGATGATATTGAGCGGCTTTTTGGGGAGCGGGAAGACAACCCTCCTGCTCACCCTGCTTAAGGAGAGCAAGGCACGGGGGCTAAGCCCCGGAGTTGTCATGAATGAGCTGGGGAAACGGGATGTGGACGGGTACATTCTGCAGGAGCAGACCGGGGCCAACGTGGAAAAGCTGCTGGACGGCTGTGTCTGCTGCAGCCGCAGAGAGGATCTGCCGCGCAGCCTGAATGCCGTACTCGCAAGGCGGCCCGATATTATCTATATCGAGCTGACCGGTGTTGCCGATCCCGAGGAGATCGCTCTGACCTTACATGAGCTGCCGCTCAGTGAAAAAGTAAACCTGCACTATACCGTTACCGTACTGGATGCGGAAAATGTGCTGGAATACAACAGCCGCTTCTCCTCAGACAAGCAGCTGGTGCGTACCCTGCGCAAGCAGCTTGCCGGGGCCGATCTGCTGATCGTCAACAAGTCAGACCTGGTCGAGCCCGAGAGGCTCTGGAGAATTGAAAAGACGGTCCGTAAATACAATATGGAGTCGGAAATTGTGTTTACCCATTACAGCGAGATTAATCTGGCCCCTGTGCTGGACGGCATTATTCCTCAAGAGCCGCGCACAGCAGCTGCGCAGCGCCGGGCGCTGCCCGTCAGCGGCGCCCCCTTGAAGCGAACGCAGCCCGGACATGCCTCCGGAGCCACGGCGCTGCAGGAGCGGGAAGCAGAGCCCAACGCTTCCTATTCGCAGGTGTCGGCCGTTACACTTACATTTCCGCAATCTGCTGTGCACGGGCTGTCAGCCGGAGTGCTCGAAGCCTTCTTCCGTGAATGCGGCAGCAGCCTGCTCAGAGCCAAGGGGCATGTCCGCCTGGCCGGACAGGGACAGGAGCTGCAGCCTGTCCAGCTGGTCCAGTTCGCCGGAAACCGTATCAGCTGGGAAGCATCACGCTATCCCGGGCAGTCTTATATCGTATTTATCGGCCTGGGCCTGGAAGAGCAGCATCTGACGGAACGCTGGTCCAGGCTGTTCAGCTGAAGCAAGGAGACGGGAAGGAGCCTGACAACGCCTTGACTATCTTTTCACCGTTCAAACTGCTGCCCCTGCTTGTTCCCGCCGTGTTTCTGATCATCCTCGGCGTGGTCTGGCTGCCTGCTCACCCTGAGCTGCTGGACAATACGTATCTGCACAGCTTCAAAACCGCCTTTATCGGAATTCTGCTGGAGGCCATGCCGTTCGTGCTGCTCGGCGCACTGCTCTCCTCCCTGCTGCGCGTGTTCGTGCCGGATGAATGGATCTCGCGCTGGATTCCGCGGCGTCCGGTCCCGGCGATCCTGTTCGGCTGTCTGCTCGGCATCCTTTTTCCAGTCTGCGAGTGCGGGATGATTCCGCTGGTCCGGCGGCTGATGCAAAAGGGGATGCCGCTGTATGTCGCTGTCGTATTCATCCTGTCCGGCCCGATCCTGAACCCTGTCGTGTACGGGGCTACACTGACGGCTTTCCGCACGCATCCCTGGCTTGCTTATGCACGGATGGGACTGGCTTTTGCCGTAGCTGCGGCTGTAGGATTAATCATTTACGCGACCATCACCAAATCCCCGCTGCGGCTGTCCATCAGACGCGAAACCGGGGAGCCGCACCAGCTCAGTACCCGCGGGGGCAGATTCGCCTCCGTGCTGGTGCATACTTCGGATGAGTTCTTTGAAATGGGCAAATATTTAATCATCGGCTGCCTCCTGACCTCCGGCATTCAGACCTTTATGGAGCACAGCAGTCTGGAAGCGATCGGCGGGATGCCGCTGGGCTCATATCTGTTCATGATGGGACTCGCCTTTGTGCTGTCACTGTGCTCGACTTCAGACGCTTTTGTCGCCGCCACGTTCCTGCATACCTTTCCATCCGGCTCCCTGCTGGCCTTTATGGTGCTTGGACCGATGCTGGATTTCAAAAATTCGCTGATGCTGCTCTCGCTGTTCAAAACCAGATTTGCCCTTTATCTGTTCTTCCTCATCGTATCGGCCGTATTTATCGGCTCCGTGATAGCTTCAAACTGGCTCTAGTACACTTTACAGGAGGCCCCTATGAATGATCCGCGAAGCATCCGCGTGCATTATCTGCTCAGAGCGGTCCTTCTGCTCGGCTTTGCGCTCTACATCGCCCATTTAAGCCAGCAGGATGCCCTGCATTATTATGTAGCCCCCAAGCTCGCGCGCTGGATCAGGCTGTGTCCGGTACCGCTGGCACTGATGGCGGCCAGTCTCGGGCTGCAGGCTCTGTTCGGCAAAAGCAGCGCACTATGCGACTGCGAGCATCAGCTGCCCCGCTCTATGCTCAAGAGCACCGCGTTATATGGCCTGTTCCTGTTTCCGCTGCTGCTTGGCTTCCTGCTGCCGGACCGGGCGCTGGGCAGCGCTGCTGCTGCCAGAAAAGGCGTCTCCTTAACCTACATCTCACCAGAAGAAGGCAGCGGCGAGCGGTTCACGGCTTCCAATCCCTATCAGGAGGAATTCGCCGAGCTTGCAGGCAGACTGTATAAGCAGCCTGTAATCACGGTGCACCCGGAGATTTTTTCCGAGACCTTCGGCGCCATTGACCTGTACAAGAAGCAGTTTGAAGGCAAGCAGATCAAAGTGTCCGGCTTCCTGTACAAAGGGGAGGGGACAGACGGGAGTTCCTTTGCGGTAAGCCGCTTTCTGGTCCAGTGCTGCACGGCAGACGCAACCCCCTTTGGCATCCTGCTAGATCCAAAGACGCAAATAAGCCTGCCCGCAGACACCTGGATAGAGGTGCAGGGCAAGCTTCATATTGCGCAGTATCAGGGTAAAGAGGTCATCCGGATTACGGCGGAGCGTGTGACTCCGATCCTCCAGCCCGCCACGCCTTACGTGTACTCCAATGCCGATTCTGTTGCCGCCTGGGAGCAGATCAGCAGCAGCCCTGAAGAAGCGGGGGCTAAATAACCGCATCCAGCTCATCATCATTGTCAATCGAGGAACCGGGGTTTACGACCTCAACCATCAGCCTGGCCGGGATACAGATAATCTGCTGCCTCGGGCTGGAGATAAAGCCCATGTCCAGCGCGATAGGCAGCGGGGCATCCGAATAGGTCATTTGAATGCCGTAATCATATACCTTAAGAATGTTATGGCCGTATTTGGTCTGGATATCAATAATCTGCTCTTCCTTGGTCAATGTAACCGTCTGGTAGGCTTTGCCGTTGATCGTTATCACCGCCTGCAGATCACCCTGCTCATATTGCTCTCCCCGGACATCCAGCCATCTGAACCCGTAGACTCCGCCGGCAAGCAGCAAAACCAGAATAATAATTATAAAATCGCCGCGTTTCATCATATCAAATACTGTTATCCTCTCGCTGCCACAAATTATACGTAAGTATTACGAATAGTATAAATATAGACAGCAGAGCAGCTTTTGTCAACGTTTGGACAGGCGTCTAAGCAACGCCCGCAGGACCAATGTAAGCAGAACATAAATGAGCAGCACCGCAGCAAGCGTCATAACCCGTTCTGCCGGAGCTCCGTCCGCAAACAGCACCGGCCCTATTCCAAAAAAAGTAACCAGCGCATACAGTAAGCCAAACAGCGTATACAGGAGCCGCTTCATACTAAAATCCTCCCCGGATGAAGATTTCCTACTGGCGGAGCTGGACTGACCACTCCCTGAGCACCCTGTCCAGCTCCTCCGGGCGGATCGGCTTGGAGATGAAATCCTGCATGCCTGCCCTCAGGCACATCTCCTTGTCTTCCTTCTGGGCAAAAGCTGTAGCTCCTATAATTACAGGGTACCGGCCATGCTCCTCTCTGATCCGCATAGCCGCTTCAAACCCGTCCAGCAGCGGCATCTGGACATCCATAAACACCAGATCATAGCGGTGGAGCCGCACTGCCTCCACTGCCTGCAGCCCGTTCAGGACAGCATCCGCAGCATAACCCCGCTTCTTGAGATAGGCCTGCATAATCTGCAGGTTCACCGGGTGGTCCTCGGCAATCAGAATCGACAGCGGGCCAAATTCACCGAATGAATACTCGCTGGGCCTGTTCTTCACCGTCACCTGCTTGCCGCCTTCGCCAGCCGTGATATACTCCTGGGATGAATCCTGCCGCGGAAGCAGGGCCTCGATTGTGAAATAGAACTCCGCCCCTTCGCCCTCCCTGCTGTCCACACCGATTGCCCCGCCCAGCAGCTCGACCAGCTTTTTGCTGATGGCCAGTCCCAGTCCGGTCCCCCCGTACTTGCGGTTAATGGACGGGTGCAGCTGCGAAAAGGACTGGAACAGCAGCCCCTGGCTCTCCGGAGCAATGCCGATCCCGGTATCCTTTACGGTAAATTTCAGGATTACCACACCGGTTTCCAGGGATGCCTCCAGCCTCACAGACAGCCGGACTGAGCCCTCATCTGTAAATTTAACGGCATTTCCAATCAGGTTAATCAGGATCTGGCGCAGCCTCATTTCATCGGTAACCAGCAGCGGCGGCAGCGCGGGATCAAGCTCCGTATCCAGGACAAGCCCTTTTTCCATCACCCGCGGGTAAAAGATTTCGGTAACATGAGCCAATACCTGCCGGAGATCAACCGTCTGCAGGTCAACCGTCATCATTCCCGCCTCTATTTTACTGAAGTCGAGCACCTCGTTCAGAATATGCAGCAGCGAGGCACTGCTTTTACTGATAATCTGCGTGTAATATTCCTGCTCCTCGTTCAGCTCGGTGCCTGTAAGCAAGTCGGTCATTCCGATAATGCCGTTCATCGGTGTACGCAGCTCATGGCTCATAATGGCCAGAAATTCCGATTTGGCCCGGTCGGCCTGCTCGGCTGATTCCTTGGCCCGTACAATTGCTTTTTCCTCCGTAATATCACGGAATACGACCACAATGCCCTTCTGCACCCCGTTGTCGAACAGCGGAGTCATCCGGTACCGGACCAGGAAGCTAGAGCCGTCCTGCCGCCAGAATACACCCTCCTTCTCATCATAGGACAAATGCTCGGAGAACCATTCCGGCAGCGTTTTGCCGCCTCCCGGATAAGGATCGCCGTCCAGCCTGGTCTGCTGTATGGCATGCAATTCGATGCTTCCTCCGCCCTGGACAGAATCAAAGCCAAGCATTGCAGAGGCTGCAGGATTAATAAATACCGTTTCCCCGGCCAGACTGATGCCAAAAATCCCCTCGCTGACCGAATTCAGAATCAGCGCATGCTCATAGCTAAGCTTTTCAATCTGCTCCAGATGCCGTTTGCGCTCTGTAATATCACTTATAATGGCAAATACACCAGTGACCCGGGAATCCTGCATGATTGGCACATAAATCATCCCTGCCTCAACCAGCTGCCCCTCTCTGCGGATCAGCCTGCACTCAAAGGACTGTGCCGCCCCGCCGGCAGCCAGTGTGAAACGCTCAGCCACAAAGTCCAGCCCCTCCGGATCGATAAGCTCACTGTATGAGGAGTTGAGCAGCGTATCACGGGTATAGCCGGTAAGGTGCTGCAGGCTGGCATTCAGCGATTCGATGCGGCCGTCAAGCGCCATTGCCAGAATAGCGGAGGGGTTATACTCAAACAGCGATTTGTAGCGGTTTTCACTTTCCATCATTTTCAGCTCGTATTGCTTGCGGTCCGAGACATCCCGGGTTACGCCGATGATCTCATCAGTCCCCCCGGTGCCGTAACGGATATGGCGCAGCGTCGTCTCCACCCACAGATAGGAGCCGTCCTTGCACAAAAAGCGGAACACAATCGGCTCCAGCCTTATCCCGTCCATCCCGTCAAGAATATACTGCTGGACCCGGGCCTCATCTTCCGGATGGATATATCCCATTCCCTTTGTCCCGACCATCTCCTCGGGCGTATAGCCGAACATCTGCTGGCAGACAGGTGAGGCATACAGATAAGTCGCATCTCCGTCTGCCGCATTGCGCGTGATGAAATCCTGGGAATTTTCCGAGATCAGCCGGTAATTCAGCTCGCTGTCCCGCAGCTGCTCCTCCATAACCCGGCGTGCAGTCACGTCCTGGGCTACACCGCTGATCTGACGCGTCTCTCCGAGGTCTCCGTAAACCGCTTCCCACTGGGCACTGATGTACTTCCGGCTCCCTTCCGCCGCTGTAATCCGGAATACCATACTGCCGCTTCCGCCGGTATTCAGACACTCCCGGATGGCCTTCATTAATTCCGGCAAATCCTCCGGATCAATCCGGTCCTGAATCAGCTGCGGATCGTACAGGGAGTGATTGCTGCAGTCGCTGGTATATCCGAAGATATGGCGCAGCTCCTTGGAAACTGTCAGCTCCTTCCGGGCATGATCCCACTCCCAGGAGCCCATTTTGGCCAAAAATTGGGCGCTTGCCAGCATATCCTCATATTTCTTGCGCTCTGTAATGTCCCGGGCCACGGTCAGCACCTGTTCCACTTCCCCTTCAGCATCCCGCATCACCTGAAAGGAGCTTTCAATCCAGAGGTAGTTCCCGTTCTTATGCCTGACCCTTCTCGTAAATACATCCTTATCCGAATAGAGCTTTCCCGGCTCCCTCATCTCATCGGCATCCTCCTGATGATAATACTCAGGTCTTTTTTTGCCGAGCATTTCATGGGCCGGATATCCCAGCATCTTCTCCACGGAAGGTGACACATATTTAATGGTCCCGTCAGGCTCAGCCAGCGAGATCATATCCGGTGTATTGCTGGTAATCAGATTATAGAGGTTATGTTCCTTACGGATTCTTTGTTCTGCTTCCTTACGCTCTGTAATGTCCTGCAGCTCGGCAATCATATATACAGGAATTCCGGCAGCTTCATCCATAACGAGTGACAGGTGCAGAGCAGCCCAGAACATGTCCCCGCTCTTGCGGATAAACAGCTCTTCGCTGTCCACTGACGCACCCGGACTGTTCAGCAGGAGCCTCATTACCCGTTCCTGATCCTCCCGGTCTATCTCCTCTGCACACGATATATCCAGATAACGGAGACCCAGAAACTCCTTCTCGGTATATCCAAACATGCGGCACAGTGCAGGATTCGCCAGCTCAATAAGCCCGTCCTTAAGTGAAACGACCGCAAATCCGGAAGAAGACCGCAGGAATAGATTTTTGTAAAGGATATCGGTCAAAGACATTGCCTCCTCTGTAAAATTCAGGGTCTCAACTCATTTATATTATACCTTTTTTCGGCTAACTTGCCCGGGTTCTGAAGCCCCAGAACGAAAGATGACATCTATTTATACAAAATCCCCAATCACCAGTGTGATTGAGGATATCAGATAAGTCAAAGACAAACAAAAAACCCTTCGTTTAGAAGGGTTTAATGGTTATGATGCGGTCGAGAGGACTCGAACCTCCACGGTATTGCTACCACACGGACCTGAACCGTGCGCGTCTGCCAATTCCGCCACGACCGCAAATTATGTATCTCAGTGATTCAATCACCGTAATTAAGAATATACTCTCTTTCGTGATTAAAAGCAAGAGGTTTTACTCATATTTCTCCGCGCATCATCCGGATTACTATATATAAAACATTAAAAAACACTGTAAATTATCATTTTTTATTTATATAATTAGTTATATATGATTATAAACCTAATAAAGAAAGGATAATGAACGTGAATTCTTTGGATATCAAAATTATCGAAGCGCTTATGAGCAACGGAAGAATTACGTGGGCAGAGCTTGCCGGCCTGCTGGGCCTGTCCTCCCCGGCTGCTGCTGACCGGGTCAGACGCTTGGAGGAGCAGGGAATTATTAAAGGGTATACCGCGCTGATTGACGCCGAATCCGCCGGCTATGGACTCGGGGCACTGGTCGCAGTCTCACTTGAGCGTCCGGCACACCGGCAGGCTTTTCTTGACCTTGTGCAAAAGCTGCCGGAAATTCAGGAATGCCATCATACCGCCGGTGACGATGATTATGTCCTTAAGGTGCGCTGCAGGGGAACACGGGATCTGGACCGGATTATCAGCGACGAGCTGAAGAGCCTGCCGGGCATCGTCCGCACCAGGACAACTATTATTCTCGGCACCGTAAAAGAAACCCCGAATATCCCCCTGCCGCACGGGAACGGTACACCATGATGCCTTGGCCTGCTCTGCTCAGCGGCCTGGGCTTCGGCTTTCTGATTGCCGCACCGGTCGGACCGGTGTCGCTGCTCTGCATGAACCGTACTCTGCGGCAGGGACTGTCAGCCGGTCTTGCCACCGGCGCCGGCATTGCTCTGGCAGATACCAGCTACGCCCTTATTGCGGTAACCGGATTCCGGGCAGCGGGTGAGTTCACTTCCGGATATGCCATACCGCTGAAGCTGCTGGGCTCGCTGTTCATCCTTTATCTCGGAGTCATAGCCTGGCGGTCGGCAGATGCAGCCGCTTCCGCCGAGATGCCGCACCGCGGAAGCCTCTACTGCTTCATCTCTTCCTATCTGTTAACCGTCTCCAACCCGGCAACCGTCCTCAGCTTCATCGCGCTGGCTGCTTCCCTGGGCGGCACAAGCGGACGCTCGCTGCTTCTCCCGGCCGGCATTGCAATCGGCTCCTTCGGCTGGTGGCTGCTTCTGACCCTTATAATAGTATGGATCCGGGGCAGGCTTCCCGGATCCTTCAGCCTTCTTCTTAGCCGGACTTCTGCCGTTCTTCTCATTCTGTTCAGCCTTTACGGCATTTTCTCTGTATTTCAATAGGTTAAAGCTATAGAACTGATAATCTTTATATATTTCACTTATAACCGGCTGCCATGTTACAACATAATTAAACCAAGTATGGAAAGGTGTGTTGCATGCATGAATCAGAAGTGGAATACCGGAACTTATGATAAGGATATGGCGTTTGTGTCCCAATACGGGGAGTCCCTGATCGGTCTGCTGAAGCCCGAGGCTGGAGAACGCATCCTCGATTGGGGCTGCGGAACCGGCGACCTGGCTGCCGCAATTGCAGGCCATGGCGCTGTTGTTACCGGAATCGATGCCTCGTCTGAGATGCTCGCTACAGCCCGTCATAAACATCCGCAGCTTGCATTCATTCTGGCTGACGGCCAGAGCTATACCGCAGCTACGCCTGCAGATGCCGTCTTCAGCAATGCCGCCTTGCACTGGCTGAAGGATGCCAGTGGTGCAGCAGCGAGCATTGCCGCAAGCCTGCGTCCCGGCGGGCGCTTTGTCGCCGAATTCGGCGGCCAGGGCAATATCGCTTCAGTCGTGGACACACTGCCTGCCGCCTTTGCTGCTGCAGGGTGCCCCGATAAGCTCTCGCTGCCCTGGTATTTCCCTGGTATCGCAGAATACACCTCACTGCTGGAGCAGCACGGGCTGACCGCCGGGCTTGCGCTCTGCTATGACCGCCCTACCCCGCTGGCAGGCGGAGAGGACGGCTTCAGAAGCTGGCTGAATACATTTGCCGACGGCATACTGAGCGTGCTTACTCCTCAAGAGCGGAAGGAAGTGCTTGCCTATATGGAGCAGGAGCTTAAGCCCCGGCTGTTTCAAGACGGCGTCTGGGTGATGGATTACCGCAGAATCCGGGTCACTGCCATTAAAAAATAAGACCGCACGGGCAAGCATTGTCCAGTGCGATCTCATTTACAGCCTGCCGGCTCTATCAGCCCCGGCTGCTGTCTACGTATTTATTTCTGCCTGCTCCCATACCGGCAGCGAATAACAGCAGCGCTGCTGCGGCGAGCAGAGCCAGCGGCAGGTTCCAGCTGCCAGTTGCATCATGGAGCAGCCCGAACAGCGCGGGACCCATAGCCGCCAGCAGATAGCCCACAGACTGGGCCATACCGGACAGCTCGCTTGCCTCCTGCACATTTCTTGTCCGCAGGCTGAAGAACATCATCGCCAGACCGAAGGCAAAGCCGCCGCCGATCCCGATGCAGACCGCCCACAGCGCCATCCAGGAGGTACTGCCCAGCCAGATGCCGAGAATCCCGGTAAAGAACAGAACCGATGTAATAAGAACAAGCCCGCGCTGGTTCTTTAATCTTCCTGCCCACAGCGGCACAAAAAAAGTGAACGGCAACTGGGCAAGCTGCATCAGCGACAGAATCCAGCCCGCCTGGGCCAGAGTCATCCCCCGTTCGCTCAAAATGACCGAGAACCAGGAGATCAAGACATAGTAGAGCAGGGACTGCAGCCCCATAAACAGGGTAACCTGCCAGGCCAGAGGTGACTTCCATACATTTACGGAAGCTTTCCCTCCCTGGCCTCCTTTACTTTGAACGGAGCTCTTTAATTGCGGAATCCACAATGCGACAGCCAGAACAGCAATGATAAACCACATCAGAAGCGTTCCGCGCCAGCCGAAGCCTGCTTCAGCGGCAAGCGGTACACTGAAACCCGAGGCAGCAGCCGCACACAGGTTCATTGAGACTGTATATATGCCGGTCATCAGTCCAATCCGGGCGGGGAACCTCCCCTTGATCAGCCCGGGAAGCAGAACGTTACAGACGGCAATAGCCAGTCCTATAACCGCTGTGCCTGCGAAAAAGGTAAACGCACCCGCAGCAGAACGGATGAGTATCCCTGCAGATAATGCCAGCATTGCGAGCAGCAGCACCCGGGCCAGCCCGAAGCGGCGGGCCAGCCGCGGTGCAAACGGCGACAGCAAGGCAAATGCAAGCAGCGGCAGCGTTGTGATAAACCCGGCCTGCGTATTGGACAGACCCAGATCGTCCCGGATCAGCTTCAGCAGCGGACCGACGGACGTAAACGGCGCACGCAGGGCGGCGGCCACAAAAATAATACCCAGCACCAGCAGGAGCCCGCCGGTGCCGGCCTTGGCAGTCGACACCCCCGGTTTCGCGGATGCCCGGTCTTGCGTACTTACAGACATGATGTTCCTCCTTGTTGCATTGCCGGCAGCCGAAAAGCCGGAGCTTGTCAGCCTATGTAGCCGGATGATCTAACACACATTGTAACATTATAACCTCTGCCCGCCGGAATTGCTTATGTTTTTACCGGACCGCCTCACGTTTATGTAGCACAGCAAACCCGCCGTCCCGGAGGAGCGGCGGGTTCAGCTGACCTTAGCCCATCATTATACCCAAAGGGATTTAGAAATGATAACAAGCAGGATGAACAATACCAGAATGGCGCCAGTCGAAGTGAACGGGCTGTATCCGCCGATATTTTCGCTCATGATATCTCCTCCTTTGTCCTTTGAATAATCATAAAATATGAGGAAAC
The DNA here is from genome assembly GCF_000758625.1 of Paenibacillus sp. FSL R7-0273. Taxonomy (NCBI): domain Bacteria; kingdom Bacillati; phylum Bacillota; class Bacilli; order Caryophanales; family Paenibacillaceae; genus Paenibacillus; species Paenibacillus sp. FSL R7-0273. The sequence continues at coordinate 2,547,237 of NZ_CP009283.1, read as the reverse complement.
ATCCGGCATGGACTGGGTATAGCGGCATGAATTAATGCCTCTCTATGCGCATGACAATGGTTGACAAATCGGGCAACCCTCTTTAGTATCCTAAGAATAAGGTTGTTGAGAATGACTCTCAACTAACAATACATATTCCTACAGAAATGAGTGAACAAGAGATGCTGCGTCGTTTTTTCTCCTACTACCGGCCTTATAAAGGGCTGTTTATTCTCGACTTCACCTGTGCGGTAGGCGCGGGACTGCTGGAGCTTGCTTTTCCGGTAGCTGTTAATAAATTTATTGATGAGCTGCTGCCTGGCAAGGACTGGCCGCTGATTCTGCTTGCCTGTATTGCCCTGCTGGCTATTTATGCGCTGACCACGGTCATGAACTATGTGGTTACTTACTGGGGGCATATGCTGGGAATCAACATTGAAACCAATATGCGCAAAAAAATGTTCGACCACATCCAGAAGCTGTCGTTCCGCTTCTTCGATAATAATAAAACCGGTCACCTGATCGGACGGATCACCAATGACCTTAATGATATCGGCGAGGTCGCCCACCATGGTCCTGAGGATGTCTTTATTGCGATAATGACGCTGATCGGCGCTTTTATCCTGATGGCAGACCTCAACCTGCAGCTTGCTGTTATAACCTTTATTATTGTGCCGATTATGGCCTGGGTCATCATTCACTTCGGACGGAACATGACCGCTACCTACCACAATCTGTTTGGTAATGTCGGTAACTTCAACGCCCGGATTGAGGACAATGTCGGCGGTATCCGCGTGGTGCAGTCCTTTGCCAATGAAGAGCATGAGAAGGTATTGTTCGCTGAAGACAACCAGAATTTCCGCCGGACCAAGCTGATGGCGTACAAGCTGATGGCCAAAAGCTCCTCGGTCAGCTATATGATGACCCGGCTGATTACGATTGTGGTTATGATCTGCGGTGCCTGGTTCTTTATCCAGGGTGAGCTGGAGATCGGCGAATTCGTTGCCTTCATTCTGCTGTCGAACATTTTCTTCCGGCCGATTGAAAAAATCAACGCCGTTATTGAGAGCTATCCGAAGGGCATCGCCGGGTTCAAGCGCTATCTGGAAATTATCGATACTGAGCCGGACATTGCTGACAAGCCTAATGCCATTGAAGCTGGCTCCCTGCGCGGAGATATTGTGTTTGAGAACGTGAGCTTCGGCTATGAAGCTGACCGCCCTGTGCTGAATCAGATCAGCCTCAAGGTAAAAGCCGGAGAGACGATTGCCTTTGTCGGTCCTTCCGGTGCAGGTAAAACAACCATTTGCAGCCTGCTGCCCCGGTTCTATGATGTTACCGGCGGTGCCATCTCCGTCGACGGCACCGATATCCGTGACATGAAGCTGCACTCCCTGCGCAAGCAGATCGGAATTGTGCAGCAGGACGTGTTCCTGTTCTCCGGTACGATCCGTGAAAATATCGCCTACGGCAAGCTCGGTGCGCCAATTGAGGAAATCTGGACAGCCGCCAGACGCGCCCATCTGGAGGAGCTGATTAACTCCCTGCCGGACGGTATGGACACCGTCATCGGCGAACGCGGTGTGAAGCTGTCGGGCGGACAAAAGCAGCGCCTGGCCATCGCCCGGATGTTCCTGAAGAACCCGCCGATTCTGATTCTGGATGAGGCTACCTCCGCGCTCGACACCGAGACCGAAGCAGCCATCCAGCAGTCCCTGGCCGAGCTGTCTGTCGGCCGCACTACGCTGGTTATCGCGCACCGCCTGACCACCATCAAGAATGCCGACCGGATTATCGTCGTGAACGAGGACGGCATCTCCGAGGAGGGCCGCCACGAGGAGCTGCTGAACGCCGGCGGCACCTACAGCCGCCTGTATCAGGCGCAGTATAACGCGTAACGTATACCGTACAACAAAATAAACAAGCAGAAACAACCTTCCGCTCCCCGGCCTGCTGGCCGTCCGGCGGAAGGTTGTTTTGTTATGGCGTGAAGCCTCCGGTGCCGGTATAAAAGGGCATATACGGAGACCGGATCGGCGGTGTTACACTTTTTTGTTTACTGCTTATGATTGCTCTAACACCACTGTTACTGCTAAGTTTGCTACTTCTGCTAACTATGCTAATACTACTGTCAATATTAATAATACTGCTTGCTCTGCTAAAACTACTTTCTACTAACACTAACACTGGCATTGCTATTATTCCTATTACTGCTGTTACTGCTATTACTGATCCTGCTGCTCCAACTTTCGGATTTCTAACGGACCCCAGTGACCTTATCCTACCAAAATAGCTTCGTTTTCTATTCTAAACATTCCTGTATTCGCTAAGTTATTGGCTTAGACAAAAACAAGAGCGCCTCGTATGATGAGAGTATAAGGGGTCGGAAGCCCAAAAACTCATCAGGAGGCGCTTACTATGAAGTTTAACCGAAACGAAACAACGAATCAACGTATTGAGCGAATTACGGTGCAGCATGTAGTGGTTGGGATCGACATTGCTAAGGATATGCACGCCGCGCAGATGACCGATTTTCGCGGGCGTTCGCTTACTCCCCGCCATCTGTCTTTTCCCAATACGCTAGAAGGCTTTGAGAAGCTTTTGCGTTGGGTAAAAGAAGCCCAGAGCAAGCACCGGCTAACATCCCTTCTTATTGGACTTGAACCTACGGGGCATTACTGGTTTAACCTTGCCAATTGGCTGCTTCAACAAGGGATTGAGGTGGTGTTGGTGAACCCGGTGACCACCCACCGTAATAAGGAAAACCGGGACAATAGCCCATCCAAGAATGACCCCAAGGATGCGCTTGTCATTGCAGACGTGGTCAGTCGCGGCTACTACACAGACTATGTGACTCAGGAAGCCACTTTTGAGCGTCTAAAGACACTCATGAGTGACAGAGAGTACTGGGTAAAGCAATCGATAAGCTTGGGCAATCGAATCGTCCGCTGGATCGACCTTTATTTCCCCGAATTCCGCCAAGTCTTTCCGGACTGGACAGTGCTTCGTTCGCTAGCATCGCTCCACGCTTGTCCTTTGCCATGTGATCTAAAGAGACTGAGTGTGGATGAGGTGATTAAACTTTGGCGCAAGCAAGGGATGAAACGGGCCTCCGGCGTCAGTGGCAGAGCGAAAGCAGGCGCGTTACTTGCAGCAGCAGCGCGCAGTATTGGGGATACGAGAGCAACGGAAGAAGCACGGCAAGACCTCTACCGCCTGATTCAAACCTACAAGCAGGTAACCGTCATGCTCGGTGAAATAGAGGAGGCCCTCGGGCGGATCCTGCAAGAAATTCCTTTGGCTGAGCAATTACGAAGTATCCCGGGTCTTGGCACGATGACGCTGGCAGCCATTCTAGCCTCAGCGGGCGACCTGCGCCTGTATGCGCACGGCAGGCAATTGTTACGACGAGCCGGTTTGAATCTGGCTGAGTGTACCTCCGGTAAGTTCAAAGGGCAAATCAAGCTCTCCAAGCGGGGGGACAGCATGCTCCGCAAGCACTTCTACTGGGGAATGCTGAATCTGGTGCGGCAAAACCCGGATTTTAAGCGGTGGCATACGCACAACCAGGAACGGGGCATGAAGAAGCAGGCGTCGCTTTTTAAACTGATTGGCAAGCTGGCTCGTATCCTGATCGGTATGGTCCAGCGAGGGGAATCATACCAAAGTGCATCTGCAGCCCCAGTTGCCGCATAAATTGGAACCACGAGAATTGACTTGTTCGCAGGATTCTACAACATTGCATGTATAAGAGAACCGAGTGTGTGTGTCCGGAAGGGCCTTGACCCGTTAACTAAACGCTATCGGTCTCCACGCCATGGACAGGTGTAACGAAGGAATGTGAGGGCATAGACCCGTAGAGATCTGGGAGGGTGAACCTCCATGGGCCAAGTGGAGTATGCAGGATATCCTTGGATTAAAGCACGTCATACGCTGCTTTTGTTCCTGCATGCCCCTAGCGCTCCTGGCAGCTCAACCCCCACCATTAACTCGCACTCCCTGTTACTCCAGTACGTTGAAATCCTGCGAATGAGTGAGTATTTGTGAGAGAAACTCTTAAATACGAGGGACGGACACCTGCGCCTTTATCTGGAGCTATTCCGGCAAAAAAGCTCCGTTTTGCGGCAAATAAGTGCATCTGGGTCCGTTAGGTTTGCGGCAGCCAGATTTTTCGAAGAATAACGTCCTCTGTGTCCGTTAGAATGAACAAATTCGAGGAATGAGGATGCATCCTACTCCCCAGCTGCTCCAAGAAAACGAACCGCCAGCTCCCGGTAAAAGCTGATCGATTCCAGATACGCTTCAATATCGATCCACTCATCCGGCTGATGGGCCAGCCCGGGGTCACCGGGACCGTAGATCAGCACGGGCAGCTTGCCGTGATTGTGAAGCACGGATGCATCCGTGTAATAGGACACGCCCTGCACAGCTGGAGAAGCTGTCCCCCGTCCTGTTGGAGCAATAACATTCCCGTCCACACCTCCGCCCGTTGTAGCGCCAACGTTCCCGTCTACTCCCCCAACCTCATGATCAACAGCCAAACGGGTACCCGCAGCGATCGCCTCAACTCCTTGTCCAGCCGTCCTCCCCGGCTCGCCGGCAAGCTCAAGTGCGGTCCGGATCAGCTCCTCGTCCGGCTGAGTATAGACTCCGCTGCGGTCCAACAGCTCCTGCACCTCATAGCGGAAGCCAGCCTTCAGCTGCTGAATATCGGCCAGCCTGGCTGTTATCTCAGCCAGCAGCTCCGCATGCTGCAGCGGCGGAACGGTGCGGATGTCCACGTCGATGGTACAACGGTCAGCTATGACATTCGTCTGTACACCGCCGGAGATGGTATTGACCGACAGGCTGCTTGTCCCCAGCACAGGATCATGGGCCTGCCACTCCAGCGCATGCCGGTGGAGCAGTGCGATGACTTCCATCATCCCCTCCACCGCATTCAGCCCAAGCTGCGGCATGGAGCCGTGGGCGCTCCGGCCAAATAACGTAATCCGCAGCCATAAGGCTCCCTTATGGCCGATAGCGACCCGGCTGCCTGTCGGCTCGGCAATGACCAGGCCGTCCAGCTCCTCGAGGTTATGCTCCTGTGCATACTGCCGTGCCCCGCAGCTGTCGACCTCCTCACCGGCTGTCGCCAGAAAGATCAGGTCACCGCCCAGGCGGATCCCCTCCTGCTGCAGCGACACCGCAGCGAGCAGCATGGCTGCCAGCCCGCCCTTCATATCAGAGGTGCCCCGGCCGTACATCCGGCCGCCTTCAATTACAGCGCCATGCGGCGGGTATTTCCCCGCTTCGGCAGTCCAGGCGCTGACCGTATCCAAATGTCCGCAGAACATCAGCTTTCTGCCTCCGGCGGCGCCGGCAAACACAGCCTCAAGATTACTTCGGCCCTGCCCGATCCCCCGGACCGTGCTGTCAACCCCGGCCGTTTGCAAAAAATCATACAGCAGCAGGGATAAGCGGTGCTCATTCCCCGGCGGATTACAGGTATCCGTCTGAATCAGGCTCTGCAAAAAGGGAACCGCAAATTCCCGGCTTCTCACGTCTATCATCTTCCCCATCCCCTTCAGCAGCATACTTGTGATAGTTATGTTGAAATGTACGCTAATCCGCAGATGTTTGCAGCCCAAAATATCACGTTACTTGCACCCGGCCTGCTCCGACAACAAAAAGCCCTGCTTCACTGCGGGATCAAATCTTCCGCAGTGAAGCAGGGCTCCCGGAGGGTCTCATTGAACTGCGCTTCACCGCAGCTGCCGCTTTAACCTTCTCCCGTTTTCCGGTATTACTTTTTCGCAATATGCACTTTAAGCAGCTTGCCCTTGATTGTTGTATCCTTCATTGCCTGCAGTACCATTGGGCCTTTACCGTTCAGAATATCCACATAGGTTACATTATCCTGGATAGTGATGATCCCGATATCATCGGCGGTCATTCCCTCAAGCCTGGCAATCGTGCCGACAAAGTCGACCGCACGCAGCTTCTTTTTCTTGCCGCCGTTGAAATAGAGCTTCATAATGTTCCGGTTCATAACTTCCGTTTTGCCTGCCTTGCGGACCTGCTGTTTGCCCAGCTTCTGTTCAAAGGCCGGCCTGGCATAGGCCACGGCATCCTCCGACGGGGCCTTCATCTGCGGGAGTTCAAACCCGATGTAGCCCTCGATGTCCTTCACCCATTTATGCTCATTAGGGGTAACGAGCGTAATTGCTTTGCCGCTTTTGCCTGCACGGGCGGTCCGGCCGGTGCGGTGCACGTAGCTCTCTTTTTCCATCGGGATATCGTAGTTGATCACATGGGTAATGTTCTCGATGTCAATGCCGCGGGCAGCTACATCTGTAGCAATTAGATAACGGAACTGGCCCCGCTTGAACGCGTTCATCACCTCAAACCGCTCATCCTGCATCATCCCGCCGTGCAGCTTGTCCGCAGGAAGCTCCTGGTCAGCCATCCCCCGGAACAGATCGTTTACCTGCTCCTGCGTCCGGCAAAAAATAATACAGCTGTCCGGATTCTCCACCGTCAGCAGGTCCAGCAGCAGCCCGAATTTGGCAGCCTGTCTGACCACAATCAGCGCATGCTCAATCGTCGCCGTCGTAATCCCGCTGGCTTCAATTTCAATATCCACAGGCAACGTCATATATTTGCGGCACAGGTTCTTGATCGCCTCAGGCAGCGTGGCCGAGAACAGCATCGTAACCCGCTCCTTAGGCAGTTGCTTGATAATCTTCTCAATCTGCTCGATAAAGCCCATGCTGAGCATCTCATCCGCTTCGTCAATGACTAGCGTTCTGATCTTGTTCAGCGGCAGGGTGCCGCGCTCGATATGGTCGAACACGCGTCCCGGCGTACCAACGACGACATGTGTTTTTTGGGCCAGCTCAAGCTTCTGTGGGGCAAAGGGCTGCTTGCCGAACAAAGCTACCGCCTTGATCCGTTTGAAACGGCCGATATTCGTAATATCCTCTTTCACCTGTGCGGCGAGCTCACGTGTCGGCGTCAGTACCAGCACCTGGGGCTTATTCTCGGCCCAGTCCACCAGCTCACAGACGGGAATGCCGAACGAGGCGGTTTTGCCGCTGCCGGTCTGGGATTTGACAATCAGATCCTGGCCGCCGAGGGCTACAGGAATGACCTTGCTCTGCACCTCAGTCGGGCTCGAATAGCCCAGTACGTCCAGCGCCTTGATAATCTCTTCATTTAAATCATAATCTCTGAATTGTAACTCGCTCATGTAGTTGTTCCTTCCGTGTTAAGCATTGTCCCATTATAACAGCTTCCGGCTGCCCTGATTCCATTCTTTATAAAATTGCTCCAGATACAGCAGCATGAAAGCATGCCGCTCTTCAGCCAGCTTGCGCCCGTAGGCGGTATTCATCAGGTCCTTCAGCTTCAGCAGCTTCTCATAAAAATGGTTAACCGCCGTCCCCTTGGAATAATCGCGGTATTCCTTCTGCAGTGATTCATCACGCGGAGCCTCCTCCGGATCGTATACCGGACGGCCCTTGGCCCCCGAGAAAACCATTGTCCGCGCAATCCCGATTGCCCCCAGGGCGTCCAGCCGGTCTGCATCCTGTACACATTCCCCCTCCAGAGTAGACATGGGAGACCCTCCGCCCCCGCTGAAGGACATGGTCTCTATAATGAGCATGATATGCCTGATCTGCCCCGCATCCTCCAAATGCTCATTAAGCCATTGCTGTACCTTCCTTAACCCGGCTTCCTTGGAAGTATTCAGCTTCTCATCGGCTACATCATGCAGCAGTGCGGCAATTGTACAGATGAGGACATCCGCCTCTTCCATTCCGGCGATCAGTGCTGCTGTATTCCGTACACGGTCAGTGTGAAACCAGTCATGTCCGGTGGTGTCCCGGCCCAGCTGTTCCTTGGCAAAGCCTTCGGCTGCAGCTATTATTTGTTCATAATTCATTAAAAATGCCTCTTTTCACGTTAGTCATCATGTAACCGCCCCCGGTATTTTGCCGCTTGCACGGCTCCTTCTCATCCGTTATAATGTGCATTAATCAAAATGTAAAGGGAGCTGATCTCGGTGAGCCTTATAAACAGCATTTCCATCATACAGAATCAGCTTCATCATCACAAGCAGCGTTAGCACACCTGAAGGCATTCAGGGAGGGCTAACGCTATTCGCGTTTGACCTCCCTGCGGAATAGGAACGCGCAGGACCACGAGGTCCTGCGCGTTTTTTTATATTCCAAACCCAAGGAGCTGTTAAGGATGCAAAATATTAAAGGAACCTATGATTTTTTTGGAGCAGAGCAGGCGGCCAGACAAAAGGTCCAGACTGTGCTGCGCAGGCTGTTCGGGCTGTATGATTATGAGCCGATGGAGACGACTATGCTGAATGAGCTGGAGCTGCTGGCCTCCAAATATGCGGGCGGGGACGAGATCCTCCGGGAAATGTACCAGCTGACCGATCAGGGCGGACGCACACTGGGATTGCGTTATGATCTGACCATCCCGTTCGCCAAGGTGCTCACGCTGAATCCTGGCATCAGCATGCCGTTCAAGCGTTATGAGATCGGCAAGGTATTCCGCGACGGTCCCGTCAAAAAGGGCCGTCTGCGCGAGTTCCTGCAATGCGATGCTGATGTGGCCGGCATTGCCGGTCCGCAGGCGGAAGCCGAGCTGATGCAGCTGGCCGCAGATGTGTTCCGGCAGCTGGATATTCCTGTGGTGCTCAAATGGAACAACCGCCGTTTCCTGGGGGAGATTCTGTCCTCAGCCGGCGTGCCTGTGCAGGACAGCCTGTCCGTAATGCTTACACTGGACAAGCTGGCCAAAATCGGCATTCCCGGTGTGCTGTCTGAGCTGCAGGCTAAGGGGCTCAGTGGAGCCGCGGTTGAGTCCATTGCCCGGCTGCTGGAGACTGACAACACAGACTTTAGCAGTCTGACAGACAGCTATAAGCTCACCGGGCAGCCGGGAGCTCTTGAAGTACAGGCGCTGCAGCAGCTGATTGCTGCCACCGGACTGTCTGCCATCTGCGTCTTCGACCCGTTCCTCTCACGCGGCCTGTCCTTTTACACCGGAACGGTATATGAAATCTTTGATGCAACCGGCAGCTATACCTCAAGTCTTGGCGGCGGCGGACGGTATGATAACATCATCGGCAGGCTGGTGGGGCGGGATGATCTGAATGTCCCGACCGTTGGCATTTCCTTTGGCATGGAGTCGATCATGGCACTGCTGCTTGAGCGTCCCGCCCGGGAGGAATATTCGGGCGTGCTGCTTATTCCTGTCGGTGAGACGATGCCCCTGGCACTGTCAGCCGCTGCCGGGCTGCGGAATGCAGGCATCCGGGTCAGTGTGGACACCGGCACGCGTAAGCTCAAAAAAGTACTGGCCGCCGCCTCGGCCCGGGGCATCCGGTATTGCCTCCTGATCGGAGAAAGCGAAGCTGCGCTTGGCAAGCTCCGGCTTAAGGATATGAAGGAGCAGACTGAGCGGCTGGTTACAGCGGAGGAGGCACAGCGGATTATTTCCGCCTGAGCCCGTGCCTGCGTGCATGACTAACCGGCTTGCAGACGATCTCTTTGATCCGCCGGTTAGCCTGTTAGCCTGTTACCCGGAGGCAAATGACTTAGCGGCTTCTCTGGTACCGCTCACGGTATTCCTTCGGGCTTCTGCCGCTGTATTTCTTGAAGGCGCTCACGAAATGACCCGGGCTGTCATAACCGACGAGCAGGGCCAGATCGTTAAGCTTCAGGCTGGCGTCCGGCAGCAGCTGCTCCGCTCTGCCCATTCTGATCTTGACGGCATAGTCAGCAAGCTGCATGCCGACATGCTGTTTGAAATGCCTCAGCAGACTGTCCTCCTCCATCCCGAAGAGCCGGGCTGCTAATGCAGGCTGGAGCTCCCAGCCGTAATTTCGTTCTATATATCTTCTGAGCGCCTCGGCAAGTGCTCTTTCCGGGGACTGGCGGGCCAGCCTCACTTCCTCCATGACAAGCAGGGCCAGCGCTGACAGCTGAGCTTTCAGCTCCGGCGCATTCGTACAGGCTGCAAGCGTGCTGTGGCTGTTCCACACATATTTGGACAAGGCAGTCCCCCGGAAGGCGAACTTTCCGGCAGTAACGGCCAGCAGATGCAGAACCCGCAGCCCCTGATACAAATGCAAGTCTGACAGCGGCGCTTCCTGCCTGCCTGCTTCAAACAGCGCATCCAGCTCCTGCCCGAAGGCGAAGGTATCCGCAGTCCCTATCAGGTGCAGCAGCCGGCGTTCCTCATCTGCGGACAGCCAGGTCACGGCGGAGACAGCCCAGCTGCCTTCTACCTGCTGCGTCTCCGCCAGGCTGCTCCTGCCGAGGGCACACAGGCAGGAGACAAATGCATTTTTCAGCCGCTTCAGGCCCTTGAGCTCAACACCTGCTGTAACCGTACATGCGTATTTCAGGCTGGAGCCCAGCCTCCGCTCCAGCTCTTCCATAAACCGTCCGGCGCGGTCCGTATGCTCCGCCCCTTCCTTGGCAGGGATCAGAAAAAAAAGCTGCAGCGGATTCGCTTCACTGGCAAACGGATAAATATGCTTCCAGCCTGCTGCCGCCTCCCGGCAGGCAAGCTGAAACTCCATCCCCGCGGCATGCTGTCTGCGTCTGGAGGCGGGAGACAGCTCCTCCGGGGGCAGCTTCAGCTCAGCCGCGGCAAAGCGCAGCCTGAGGCCCTCGGCAGCCAGCTGGGGGAGCTTGAGCTGGCGAAGCCGGGCTCTGGCCTGCTCCGTACTTAGCCAATCCTCCCGGATCAAATCCAGCAAAAAGCTCTCCTGCAGCTGCTTCACCTGTAAGCTTCCCGGCAGCTGCTCTTCTTTAAGTGAGATTTCTACCATGCTGTTCCCCCCTTTCAATATGCAATAAACGGTAAACCTGACATCATATTATATTCTTACTATAATTATGGACTGAAATACCAGGAAGAACCGCTGCAGCGCCAAATTTATGGTGTACCCGGAATAATCCCCCGGGAAAGCGCAAAGAAGCGGTCCCTGCAAGCAGGAACCGCTAATTGTTTTTCGGTTATATTTTGAATTTTTCGACCAGGCTCTGGAGCTCCTTGGCGCTTTGGGTATTCTCATCCGCCATCGCTGCTTCGTGGAAGGTCTTCTCAACGATGTCAGCGGTTTTCACGGCAATATCCTGTACTCCGATCGCTCCTTCATTAACAGTAGCAGCCACTTCATTCACAGCAATGGCAATACTGCCTACGGTTTCATTCAGATGATCGGCGGCCTCGGCAAATTGTCCCATCAGCCCGTTGATCGTTGAAGCATCCTCGTTATACTGCTGGCTGACTTCATTTAGCCGCTCATAGTCGGCAAGCACGTTCCGGTCAATAAAGTCCAGTACGGCTTCCGAATGCTCCTTCATCAGTCCGACGGAGGTGTAGACATTTTTGACTACATCGTGAATGCCTGATGCGGTCTCCGAGGATTTCTCGGCCAGCTTGCGGATTTCGCCGGCCACAACCGCGAAGCCCCGTCCTGCCTCACCCGCCCGGGCGGCTTCAATCGCCGCATTGAGCGCGAGCAGATTGGTCTGGCTTGTAATCGACAGGATGGTATCCGCGAGCACGTTGATCTCGTTGATGGCTCCGGATTGTTCGATTGCCTGTTCCATTTCAGTGCGTACCGCCTCGTAGATCCGCTTGGCTCTGTCCGTCGATTCCAGGGCATCATGCTGCAGGGCAAGCGCACGCTCTGTAATGTGGCCGGACACCTCCGCTCCTTCTCTGACCCGGCCGGAAATCAGCTGGACATTGGTCTGCACCTCATGGATCGCTGCCGTCATCTCCTGGGTGGAAGCCGCCGTCTCCTCCATGCCTGCAGACAGCTGCTCGGTTGTAGCCGAGTTGTCATGCGCGTTCTCGCGCACGTCAACCGAAAGCTTTTCCAGAGTCACCGCATTATCCAGCACTTTGGTTGAAATGTTCACCAGACTTCCGGCCATATCGCGCAGAACCGCACGTGTGTGGAACATGGCTCTGGCAATTGTACCGGTTTCGTCCTTATTCCGTACCAGATGCTCATATTGCATATCATATTTCAGATCCAGCTCGGCCGTACGGTTAATCAGCTCGGTCAGCTTGATGATCGGTGAAGATATCCGGGTTGCCACAATCATTCCGATCAGAAGCGTCAGCAGCAGGCTGCCTATACCGAGCAGGATAATAAAGGTTGTCATATTGTCGACAGGCTTCATGATTTCACCGATGTCACCGGTCAGCACAAGCGTCCATTTGGTATCCGGCATTACGGTAAACGCGGCCTTTTTTTCCACTCCGTTAAAAAGATACTCCACATTATCGTCCGGAACCTCAGCCCCGGTCTTCACCTGCTCTACCACAGCCTTTATCTGCTCATTTTCAACAGGGAGGCCAATCTTGGTTTCATCAGGATGATACAGCATATTCCCGGTCTCATCCACCAGATAAGCGTAGGAGGAAGGGGCATTGGCCACCTTGGCGTCCGCCAGATATTTAATAATGCTGTTCGCGTTGACGGCTGAGGCGACGAACCCGATCATCTCACCGTCCTTCATTACCGGATGGGCAAAAGCCAGCACATAAGCCCCTGTCGATTTGGACTTCAGTGTTTCGCTGATCACAGCCGCCTTGGTCTTGATCACGTTAATCGTGTAATTACGTTCGCTGAAATCTGTGCCCACCAGAGCAGTGTCACTGTCAGCAACCGCGATGCCCTGCATATTAACTACAAACATGTGCTCGAGGTTACCCGCATCCTTGACCTGTGTCTGCAGCCGTGTATTAACCTCAGCCTGCAGCTCATCACCGGCGCTTAATTCACCGGCCGCCTCCCTCGCCAGCAGCTCAATAATTTCTGATTCGCCGGCCGCCTGCTGCATGCTCCGCTTTTCTTTGTCGATCATTGCCTCAATTGTCTGTGCTTTGTTGGTGTTAACCTGTGCCATCGCGGATTCGGTGAGGTCCATTATAGTGCCAGTGGATTTGTTATACGTGAAAACCCCCATCATTGCTGTAGAAATCAGTGTAACGACGATCATCATAACCGATAGCTTCATCCGAATTTTCATTTAATAAGCACCCTTCCGCCCTCATCTTATCCATCTTCTTTAAAAAGCCTAATTTTTGTAACATTTATTACAATTTATATCGGATTGTACTGGTGGATAGTGAAGATGACATGAAGAATTTCAGCGAATAATATCACACTTTGTCGAATTATAGGGTTATTTGGCATGGAAAATAGAAAAGGACCACGGCATAGAAGCCGCAGTCCAAATTAAATCAGGCTATAGCCCCATATCCGGAGCATGCCGTCTTACCCCTCTGCGGGGAAAAGAGCGTCCAGCGCCGGGCAAGGCAGCTTTTCCAGGTACCGCTCCAGCGGCTTCGGCATATTGCTGTAGATTTCAGTAAGTGAGGTGCCTTTATAAATGTTGCCGATAATGACCGGATGACACAGCTCGGAGATCAGAATATCGCCGTTGCCGTGCAGATGCAGCTGCTTCTTGCCTTCAATACAGTGCGGGAAGTAGACGCCCGGCTGCTCTTCAAAGCCCAGTCTGTCCATGAACCGGTCCATACAGGTAAAGTACAGCGTGGTGTCCTCCTTCCGGTTAGCGATCAGCTGGTTCACGGCATTCTTCAGGTTCTCCTGCGCCGCAATTGCCTTCCAGCCGGTATGGCCCATAATGATGCTGTTTTGGATTTCGTGGGTCCGTACTCCCATGGAATATACATGGTCGCTGATCTCCTGCATGTTATCCTGCGTCTGGTCGAACAGCAGCGTTTCCAGCACAACGTTCACGTCTGTTTTGGCGAACAGGGTGATGTTCTCTCTGATTTTTTCGTAGACTGTCGGGTGGATGTTGTAATATTTCGAGAAGCCTTCAGCCGTCGTAAAGTTAAATGAAATATGTATCGTGGTCAGGCCGGCCTTCACCAGCTGTTCAATCCGCTCCGCGTTCAGCAGACTTCCGTTGGAATTAAGCTGGGTCTGGATGCCGCGGGAGGAGCAGTAGGACACAATCTCCACACAATCCTGGAACTTCAGCGTAACCTCACCGCCGGAGAGACGGACCCGCTTCAGCCCCGGAAGCTCCTCCAGAATGCGGATAACCTCCTTGCCGTTGATGGCCTCCCCGTCATTTCTATTATAGGCGCAGCAGTAATCGCAGCGGAAATTGCAGTTCGAGGTAACGCCTACTTCAAGCCCCTCCAGCTCATACGTCAGCGGCTTATCAAGCTCCAGTGCTTTATATTTTATGCTCATGCTCAAATGTCCTCCTGTAAGTAAAGTAGTCAGCCCAAGGGTCAACCTTAAAAATTATAAAGGTTTCGCGCCCAGGTTTATGTGACATTTGTTGTGTTGAGCTTGTTCCATATGCCGCGAGCAGGCAAAAAAAAGAGACTGCACGCAGCAGCCTCTTCATTATTAATAACCTTATAATTCCACGGATTTACTCATTTCGTTCCATACCGGCTGGCCGATCAGGCCCAGACGCCAGATGGCGATGCCCTTCAGCCCGTAACGCTTCGCCAGGCCGATCTTTGCATTAACAGAGGTCTCGTTCTCACTGTATACCGAGATGCCGAGAATCAGCTTGTCCCTGCTGACCTGCTCCAGCGCCAGGCGGATTCCCTGATCAACCAAAGCCAGCGGCTCCGGTCTGGATTCATCTTCATAGGCATACGCCATTATGACCAGATCATCAGCCAGCGATGCCAGCGTCTTGTAATCATACCCCTTATAAGAGCCGTTCAGCGGCGGCAGAATGACCGTCAGCTTGAGTCCTGCCGGACGGGCCACCGCCGCCAAGTTCTTCACGAATGTATTGAACTGGCTCTGCACCAGCTGCTTATCACCGGTCAGCCCCAGTCCCTCCAGATCAAGCCCGATGCCCTGGAAGCCCTTCTCCGTTGCCAGCGACACGATGCTCGAGATGGTCTGCTGCTGCAATGCCGGGTCCTCCAGGTTCTTCGTCAGCTCAAGCTCCTTATCTCCCGAATAGACCATCAGATAAGGGGCCGTGCCTCCGGCTGCGGCGTTCTGGACAATCGACTCCGGCGTCACATCACCGTCAGCCTTCGGCCACCAGAAATCCGTACTGCTTGTCGTAAACTGGCCGCTGCGGTCAAGCCGGCTCCAGCCGAAATGAACAGCATCGAAGCTCTGAATCAGCGACACCTCACCGTAGGATTTCTGGGCATAGAAGCCGAGTGTATACAGGTCTCTTTGGGGCGAAGTGATGGATACAGTCTTTGTAGCCTGATTCCAGCTCACCCCGGCTCCGAACTGCTGGCCGAAGAAGCTGAGCGGGATCATCGTCGTGCCGCGGATATTCTGCGGTGCTACAGCCAGCTTAACTGCTGCACCGTCTACTGTTGCCGTTGTACTGCCTAAAGTGAGAGTGACCACCTTGGAGCCTGAGGCTCCGGTGCTGGTAGCTGTAATTTTCTTGGCTGTCTGGTTCCACTCCACCTTAATGCCGAGTGCTTCGGAAATGGCCCGGAACGGTACCATTGTTGTTCCGCTCATTACGGCCGGTGACACGGGAAAGGGCAGCGGATAACCGTCCAGCATAATGGTCACGCTGCCTGCGGCAGCAGCTTGTGCCTGCTGTACAGGAAAAGCAGTAAAGCCGCTCATCGTTATCGCAGCGCATAATATCAGCTTGCTCAGTCTTTTCATATCTTCTATTCTCCAATCTGCAGATTCTGAATGCCGGACTATCACGACCCTATCATTTTACCAAACTAGCACAATTTAGCAAATTAATAGATTGTCACTTTTGAATGCCGGCGCTGACATTTCTTCAGAACCCTGCAGACGGGAAAGCTTACATAAACGCGCTTAAAAAGACACCGACCGCACGCCGGGCATCCACTCCAACAGCCACCTCAATGAACTCTCCGACCTTGGGCTGCGCCCGCAGATCGGCTACGACCATCCCGCAGGTATGCTCCCCCTGATGCTCAACACGGACCTTCATCCTCCGGCAGGTCAGCAGATCCGGCTGCAGCGCAGCCATCAGTGCCAGCGGATCGTGCAGCGGTGCTGCGTCAATAATGTAGTTCGCCTCCCGGTAAAAGTTGAAATAATGCTGCAGGGAACGGTCCATAAAGTCAATGATCGCCCGGTTCTCTTCCTTGCCTTGGCGTTTCAGCAGCTCCATATGCTCTGCAGTAATCAATGTCTCCAGTGTCACATCCAGACCCACCATCAGCACGGGCAGGCCTGAAGTAAACACCCGGTCAGCAGCCAGCGGATCTCCCCATAGATTGGCTTCGGCTACCGGTGTCACATTCCCCGGCTTGAAAATAGTACCGCCCATCACGGCCACCTTTTTCAGCTTGCCTGTCAGCCCGGGGTCAAGCTCAAGCGCCAATGCCAGATTGGTCAGCCGGCCCAGTGTCACCAGCACGAATTCGCCGGGATGCTCATTTGCCAGCTTTACGATAAATTCTGCGGCAGTCTCCTTAACCGGCTGCCGGGAAGACGGAGGGAGCTGAACGCCGCCAATGCCGTTCTCCCCGTGCACATGGGGCGAGAAGCCGCCGAGCTCCCGGGCCAGCGCCTTGGGAGCGCCGATGGCAACAGGAATATCGTAGTCCGGTTGAGCGAGATCCAGCAGCCTGAACGTATTCTCTGCTGCCTGTTCAACACTGGTATTGCCAAAGCCCATAGTAATTCCTTCTATTACAACACCCGGGGTACGAAGCGCATACAGTATGGCAAGTGCATCATCAATGCCGGTATCACAGTCAATTATCATTCGGGTTGTGCTCATGTACAGTTTCTCTCCATTCATCTCTGTATTCCGCATAGTCAAGCAAAAAGCCTGCCGCGCTCCCCGCGAACAGTATGTTCACAGGAAGCAGCGGCAAGCTTACTTGTAATGTGTTATAGCGATAGGTTATTTGGCTGCTGTAAGATAAGGTGCAGCCGCCCGGCTGAACCGCTCCAGTGCCTCAGCAAGGATAGAACGCGGACAAGCGAGATTGATCCGCAGATGGCCTTTGCCTTCTGTACCAAAAACGGAGCCTTCATTAAACGCTACCTCCGCCTCCTGGTACATCAGCTTCTTAAGTCCGGCTGCATCAAGCCCGAAAGCAGAGCAGTCCAGCCAGAGCAGATAGGTAGCCTCCGGGCGCATAACCTTAACTTCAGGAAGCTGCTCTGCGAGATAGCTGATCGCATAATCAGCATTACCGGCAATATGCAGGACCAGCTCGTCCAGCCAGGTCTCCCCTTCATTATAAGCCGCCTCTACCGCCTCCTGGGCAAAATAATGCGACATATGCAGGCTAAGCGTCTTCAGCTTGCGCTCAAACTGGCGGCGCAGCTGCGGATTTTTGGCTACTATATAAGAGGTTTGCAGGCCCGGCAGGTTAAAGGTTTTGGTTGCTGCCAGTGTGGTTACCGTAATATCTGCCAGCTCCTCCGACAAGGAGGCAAACGGGATGTGCTGATGTCCGGGCATAATCATGTCACAATGAATCTCATCGGAGATGACGGTGACGCCGTAACGCAGGCACAGCTCGCCCAGGCGCAGCAGCTCCTCACGCTTCCATACGACTCCGCCCGGGTTATGCGGATTGCACAGCAGCAGCAGCTTGGCGCCGCCCTGCATCAGCTCCTCGAGCTGGACATAATCCATCTCATAGCGTCCGCCGCTTAAGATCAGCGGATTCTTCGCTACCTTGCGGTCATTCATATTGATGACATCATAAAAAGGATAGTAGACCGGCGATTGCAGAATCACCTCATCCCCCGGCTGTGTGAACAGCTCAACTGCCAAGCTGAGCGAGGTGACGATTCCCGGAGAATCTGTAATCCATTCCGTCTGAAGCTCCCAGTTATGGCGGCGGCTATACCAGCTTACAATCGCCTGTCTGTATGATTCACCAGTCACGCTGTATCCGTAAATTCCGGATTCCACCCGGCGCAGAATAGCTTCCTTCACCGCCGGCGGGCTCTCAAAATCCATATCAGCCACCCACAGCGGCAGAATATTGCTGTTGCCAAACAGCTTTTCGCTCTGGTCCCATTTGTAGGAGCGGGTATTGCGGCGGTCAATTATGCGTTCGAAATCATACATTCCTTCCATCCCCTGTTCTTTGGCTTTTCAGAATATTGTATCACAGGGGAAGTCCTTCCGGCATCCTTTCCTGCGGTCAGCTGCCCTTACGCAGCCGTTCCAGGGACTGGACCAGGCGTTCCTCTTCAAACGGCTTTAACAGATAATCCACAATAGCCTGGTCAAAAGCCCATAGCGCGTGCTGTTTACTCTCTGTGGTGACAACAATCTGGATCGCAGGCAGCAGCTGCTTGATTTGCTCGGCAACAAGTACTCCCTGCAGGCCCTGAAGCTGGAGATCCAGAAACAGCACATCCGGCTGAAGCTGGGTCATCTGTTCCAGAGCGCTCTGCGGATGAGAAGACCTTCCGATCACAGCGACTTTTCCTGACCTGTGCAGCATCGCATCCAGCTTATAGAGATCCTTCTGATTCACATCCAGCAAAAACGCTCTAATCATTCCTCTCCCGCCTTTCTCCAGGAAATTGTTTTTAAAAAAAAGCTGTCCTGCACGCCTAAAATCAGACGCCTTGGGACAGCCATCATTTTGTAATAAGACCTGTTTATTCAGCTGCACGGGATGGCAGCTTATTTCAGCACCGCCGGCAGCAGGCTGCGGAGATCATCATTGTTAACGATCAGATGAATATTATTCATCGTCCGTAAAGAGCCGGAAATCACGCCGGCCAGCTGGCCGTGCGCATCCATCAGCGGTCCGCCGGACATTCCGCTTGCTATCTGTGCCGAGGTCAGAATTCTGCTGCGGCCGTTAATCTCCGCTGCAGGCGTGTTGACGATGCCCTCGGTAATAATATTCGTATTCTTTAAAGGATAACCCAGTGCGAATACAGCCTCGCCATGCTCTACCGCATCTTTGCGCACCTGAAGATAAGCATAGACATTGTTCTTCATCTTCATCGCGGCGGGCGAAGGCAGCTCAAGCACTGCTACATCCTTCAGCTCATCGTATTTCGTAACTTTGATCGGACTGATCACAGTCCCGTCTGCCATTACACCTTCCATCCGGTCAGCACCTTTTACAACATGGTACGCGGTTACCGCCGTGCCGCCGGGGGACAGGATGACTCCTGTACCCGTGGCACTTGCCGTCCCGTCACTTTTCAGCACCCGAAGGTAAAACATCGCCTTTTCGGTAAGCTGATAGGTCTGTTCGGCATTGTTGACTACCTGCGTATCGGCACTGGTTGTGCCGTTGTAGAAAAGGGCTGCGGACAGCAGGGATACTATGATGCACAGATAAGCCAGCTGTTTTTTCATCCGCTACTCATTCCTTTTTCGTTTATTGCACTGCAGACATGATATCTTTGAACGCCCAGTGTGTGGCTGGCAGATCCTTGTACTTCACAGCCGATACTGTCAGCTTTTTGGTGCCGACAATGCGGTTGATCATAACTACAGCCTCTGCACGTGTAATCGGAGCGTTCGGTTTGAAGGTGCCGTCAGGGAAGCCTTGCACATACCCGGCCTTAGACAAAGCATTCACATACTGCTCTGACCAGTGGCCCTTCAGATCAGACTGCTTCGTCAATCCGGCAGCTGTAACATCCAGATTCAGGACAGTGGTCATGATCTTCGCGAACTCGGCTCTCGTCAAGCCTTTGGTGCCGCCGAAGCCGCCGTCAGGGTAGCCCTGGATAATGCCTGCCGAAGCAAAGAATGCAGTCAGCTTGTCGTGCTCCGCTGTCACATCGGTGAAGAGATTGCCTACATTTACGTTCTCCATATCAAGCAGCGGTGCCAGGGAAGCAATCAGCTCATATCTTGTGATCGCTGCGCTTGGTTTGAACGTACCGTCTGTGTAACCGGTCATGTACTTAACCTCATCCGCTGTGCTCTTCAGATTGTACTTGGCGTTTTCAACCGCGTACTCGATAGTGATCACCTTATCATCCTGATCGGTAATCATTTTGATCGTCATGTTTCCGGTAATCAGAAGCTCACCGGTGTATTTCGTGCTGTTCACCGTCGGTGTGCTGCCGTCCAGCGTGTAGTAGATGACCTGCCCTTCCGGAGCAGTCAGCTTCAGCTTGCTGTTTCTGGCAACCTTCACCGGTGCCTCGCTGTCACCGTTAATGCTTGCGTTGCTGGTGACTGCTGTGATTGCAGGTTCTTTTACAGGGATAATCGCTACCCCGCCACCACCACCGCCGCCGCCTGTGAATGGTGCAAGCGTCCATACACCTGTCAACATATCACTGCGTACTTTTCCAGGCGCAATTGTAATTGCATTAACTGTTGTTGTGTCGGTCAAGAGAATAGGATCTTTGTAAAGCAATGATGTTTCATTCGGCGTACTTCCATCCAGCGTGTAATAAATGATGCCGTTCGGTTCCTTCGTTGCCAGCTTTACACTAACACTGTGCATAAAGTTTTGCTCTCCCGATACCAGTTCAGGAGCTTTTGCCTTTTGGAACCAGGTTTCCGTAAGCACATCGCTGTACACTTTACCCTTAACAACCGTAATTGCATTGATTGTAGTGGTTTTTTCCAAAACAATCGGTGTACTATAGCGCTGTGATTTTTCATCTGGCTTACTGCCATCCAATGTGTAGTAGATACTTCCGCCCGGCTCTTCTGTTTTCAGAACAACTGTCAGATTATCAACAAAGAATCTGTCAGCGGCTGCAGCTGTTGGAGCTACTGCCTTCTGGAACCAGGTATCCGAAAACACATTACTATACTCTTTGCCCGGGATAATTGTAACTGCGTTGATTGTAGTAGTGCTCTTCAGTACAACCGGCTTGCTGTACAGCAGCGAGGTCTCATTTGGAGTGCTTCCGTCCAGAGTGTAATAAATTCTGGCTCCCTGCTCCTGTGTAACCAGTTCAACTGCCATCTCAGTAATAAAGTACTTATCTTCCGAGTTCGCTGACGGTGTTACCGCCTGCACCGGATATTTTACGGCCGGCTCGTTAATTACAATGCTTCTGCTTGCCCCCTCAACGGAGACGGTTAACTTAACACCGCCTTCGGTAACAAGCTTTCCTGCATTTCCATTCCATTCAACCTGGCTTGGCTCTGCGCTCCAATTAACGGATTCATTGCCGCCGAGTGTAAAGCCGGAAGCCACACGGTTGATCAAATCCTTGGAATCCAGGATAACTGAAGCCGTGCTCAGACTGCCTTCAGCAGTTTCTGCAAATGCCTTAAGCCCGGGATTAAAGGCTTGGACAGCTGTCCAGTGCTCTTCATTCAGACCCGCATAAAGCGTACCGGTTACCAGGTCTACACTATTAGCTGCGTATACCTTGTCTGCAACTTCCATATTGCCGTCCGCAATAACATTATCTTCCGGATTGCTTGGGTTACCTGCTACCGGCTTAGACGCTGCATCAAAGTAAGCAATATTATTCTTCAGCATCTGGAAGTTGAATACGGAATCGCTTATATCCGCAGATGCACTCTTCTGGCCTGCAATTCCTCCGAAGAATGCTGCTCCCGGTGTCAACAGACCGTTAACGGCTGCTCTCACTTCTCCTGTATTTAACGAGGATTCGATAGAACCGCTAATTGCAAAGCCTGCAATACCGCCGCTCCAGGCGTTCACTTTACCTGCGGAGGAAATTCTTCCAGCGTTCAAGCTGTTGTCAATACTGCCGCTGTTAAAGCCCGCGATACCACCGGCGACAGCTTCGTCAGCATTCACATTGACATCTGCATAAGAGATTGAGTCAGTAATACTGCCCTTTGCCTCATTAAGGCCTGCAATTCCTCCTGCAGTCTTAATCTGTCCGCTGAAGCTTCCGCCAAAGCTGGAGGTGCTGATTGTACCAGCGTTTGCTCCGGTAATACCGCCGGCCGCTTCAGCACTGCCGCTGATGCCTCCGCGTGCGCCGGAATTTTCAATTGTACCTGTGTTCTCTCCTGCAATACCGCCAAGCAGCTTCCATTCACCGCCTAGCATAGCACTCGAGGTTGAATCTTGAATAGCTCCTGTATTCAATCCGGCAACACCGCCGGCTGATTGTCCCCAGCCGCCAATTCCCTGGTCTGAGGCAGAAGAATCTATGCCGCCTTCATTCACACCCGCAATACCGCCGGCATAAACTTCGGCTCCGTAGGACTCAACCACTGCATTGGACACTGCATTATTAATAGTTCCATTCTCTGTGTTCCGGCCGGCAATGCCGCCAAGAGCTTTTCCGCTGCCGCTATCTGCAGAGATAGAGCTATTGATGCCCGTTGGGATAACGCCGCCGCCGCCGGCGGACGATTCCATGAGACTGCTAATTCTTCCGCCTGAGCTGGAGTTATTGATTGTCCCAGTATTTATTCCGGCAATACCGCCGGCACTGAACTCAGAGCCAGGAGCATTTACACGCGTATTGGATTCCGCAGCTGTAATGGTACCCGCCTGGGCATTTCGGCCGGCAATACCGCCAAGCGCCGTCCAGTTGCCGCTAATGCTTGCTGTGGAGCCGGCATTTTCAATTGCTCCGGCATTTACTCCGGCAATACCGCCTGCTGCGTCTCCGCTGCCGTTAATGTTTCCGCTGGAGCTGGAAGCACTAACAGTACCTGTGTTCATTCCGGCAATTCCGCCAAGGCGGTCTGTACCGGTCAGCATCAGGTCTGTAGCCACAACCTCATTGATAGTACCTTCGTTAACACCTGCAGCACTTCCAGTTGCTTCAGTACCCTTCAGGGTTGCACTGATTGTAACACCGGAGATCACTCCAGTACTGCGGTTAATTCCCGCAACTACACCTGTGTTCTTACCGGCACCTGCTGCTCCTGCAACATTAACATTTGTAATTTCCCCAAGGTTTTCTGTTACAAAGCCTGTATACTGGCCTTCTGTTACAGCCAGCTTCAGTCCGGAGAGCGTATAGCCCTGTCCGTCAAACTTGTCCTTGAAGCTGTCAAACGCTACCCAGGCTTTACCGCCAAGGTCAATATCCCCGCCAAGCAGCAGTGTATTGATCTCAGGTTTCCCGTTAGCTGTTCTGTTGTACAGGTGGTAGTAATCCAAACCTGTCTCGTTATAGAGCAGAACCGCTCCAATCAGTTGTGCCGGTGTGTTAAGAGTAACGGCACCTTCGTTAAAGCTGTCCAGGAAGGTAATGTCATAGTCAATATTCCACATTCCTGATGCAAGCGGATTAAGCGCCTGACCCTTCGCAAGCTTCACTGCATCTTCGTTTGCGCCTGCATTTTTGCCTACGGCACTTAGTTCTCCTACATACCGTGAGCTGTTCACCTTACCATCCCGGAAATTGTAGCCGACCAGCGATCCCTGCTGGAAGTCTGCTCCCGGTGCACTTGCACTGAGTCCCGGCACATTTGCATAAACATCATTCAGCGTACCGTCGTTATAACCGGCAAAGCCGCCGGTAAATGAACGGGTTGCCGATTTGATACCCGTTGTAGAAACCTTAGATTGCAGCGCATAAGAGCTGCTGATGCTGGCATTTCTTTCTACTGCTGCTGCAAAACCGCCGCTGCGTGTATCTAGAGCAGTATTGGTTACATTGCCTGCAGCATATGAATCACTGATGCTGAAGCGATCGACCGAGCCAACAAAGCCGCCGACATAAGCTCCAAGCTTACCGCTGATATTCAAAGCGCCAGTAGCGTAAGAGAGCTTGATCTGACCTTCACGAATATCTGTTTCGCCCAGCAAACCACCGAAGCCGCCTGCATATATTGTGTTGTCTTTATTAGTATCGGTGATATTAACCGGAATACCGGCATGGGTGTACGTAATAATCATATGGTCGCCCAGACCCACAATTCCACCTGCACGTGTCGAAGGCAGCGAATTGTCCAATGTCAGCGCCGTTCCAATTGTAATCGATTGGCCTGCTCCGGAGGCTGCTTCACTGTGATGAATTTCCCCATCTGCTCCCCAGCCGACAATACCGCCGACATTATAAACACTGCCGGATTCTGCAGTCAGGCTGTTATCGGCAAAAGCATCAACGATGATGCCATTGCTGTAGCCTGCGATTCCGCCTGCATTCACAGTCTTTCCGCCGCTTACCTTAAGGTCAACAGCCGAATTAGAAAGATAGATGGAGGCATCCGTGTTGCGGCCGGTCAATCCGCCTGCATACAGATCCATCTTATTGTCTGTTCCGGTTACTGTAATAGCACCGTTATGAACATTGGCCAGATAAATGCCTCTGTATAGCGGATATGCTTTACCAAAATCAAAGCCAAGATCAATGTCATCACTGTAGCTCGTTCCGGCAATACCGCCT
This sequence comes from Paenibacillus sp. FSL R7-0273, assembly GCF_000758625.1. Classification (NCBI taxonomy): domain Bacteria; kingdom Bacillati; phylum Bacillota; class Bacilli; order Caryophanales; family Paenibacillaceae; genus Paenibacillus; species Paenibacillus sp. FSL R7-0273. The sequence continues at coordinate 2,522,960 of NZ_CP009283.1, read as the reverse complement.
GCTGCAGCTTCACCCGTTTGGGTTGTAACAGTCATTACAGGAGCTGCTTCTACTTTATATAGAATGGTATTCTCGGATTGGCCGACAATCCCGCCTGCTGCCACTGTTTCACCAGGAGCTGCTACCGTGCCTGCGAACGAGCTGTCATTCATGGCTACATTTACAGCCCGGCCGGTGATTCCGCCGATTACTGCTTCCAGAGAATCTGTCACCGTAGCCAATTTAACATTCTCTACTTTTACATGCTCAATATCGAAGGTATTGCTTTCTGAGCCGGCACCCAAGAGTTTCATGCCGCCAAGAGCTCCCTCTTTGATCCCTACAATACCGCCAACTGTGCCGTTACCGTTCAGCTGCACACCGCTGGCTGGTCCTGTTACTGTAATATTCTTAAGCTTAGTGCCGGCAGCAGCCTGTCCGATCACTCCGCCCAGAATGGAGTCAGCGCCCCGTGCTTCGAGCACACCGTCAGTGAAATTCACTTCCAGATCACTAGCCGAACCAGTGCTATAAGCACCGATCAGTCCGCCGGTCATACTGTTCATACCGGATGCGGAGACCCTCAGGTTTGAACTTACTTCAGCCTTCAGACCTGTTACATCACCTGCCTGGCTGCCGACGATTCCGCCCACAACAGCCTGATCAGCAGAGCTGCCGATGCTTCCGTCAATGGCCTGGACAGAATAAGTATCAGCAATCAGATCAGATACGTTCTCACCGATAATACCGCCGGCGATACCTCCGCTATATACGGTCTCAATCCGGCTTCCGCCGTCCAGGGTAAGTTTTAGTCCAGAGACATCTCCAGTATTCTTACCGATGACACCGCCAACGGTTCCGCCGCTGATTTTAATACCGTTCAACAGCTTCAAATCAACGTTAGATACTGTACCAAGATTCAAGCCTGCCAGAGCGCCGCTGAATTGATTGCCTGTTACAGACAGCGGTTCAAGATTAATATTGGATACTGTCCCGTCCACCCCTATTACTCCGAACAGACCGGAATACGTGAAGACTGGCTGGAGTGTAAGACCGTCAATCAGCTGATTGCCGCCGTCAAAGGCTCCTTCAAAAGCATTTTCTTCCTTGTCGCCGATTGGAACCCATTGCTTGGATTGGATATGAATCGGATTCAGGACCGTGATTGTTCTTCCTGTGAAATTGAACTTGTCCACCCCTGCAATTGTACCGTTAACAATTGCCGCAAGTCCTGCAAGCTCAGCTTCAGTAGTAATCTGGAAGTCTATAGCATCCTTGTCCTTCATGTACCAGTTGATGTTGGCATTCACCTCATTGCCGACATCCCCGCCTGTATTCGCTTCGCGGTTCACTTCAGGATATTTGTAGCTGGCGTTCAATGAGCCGTATTTCCAGGCGCCGTTGAAATCCCAGCCGGACAATTCAGGGAATACAGTGCGATCCTTCAGTGTAGCTGAAAGAATAGTAGTGAGCCGTACATGCACGTTCAACCAGCGGTGGTTGCCCTCTGCAAAATCCGGCAGATCCTTGTTGATGTTCAGTGAATCATCTTTAATATAGTAGGTTTTGTATAATAGCTCTTTGCTGGCATTGTCATAACGACCCGCAAACCCGCCGGCATAAGCCCCCGCTTTAGTTGATACTTCTGCTGCGGAGTAGGCGTTAGTTACTTTACCGTCTTTAATTCTGCCGATGAAGCCGCCGGCATAAGAATTAGCTGCAGTTGCAGAGACGCTCTTTGCTACGTAAGAGTTCTTCACGGAACCGCCGGTAAGCTCACCGATTAGTCCTCCGACATTTGTATAGACACCTTCTGCCGTAACTTTGGAGGATGTATACGATTGTTCTACTGTTCCTGCACTGTTACGCCCGATCAGACCTCCAAGGAAGACGGATTGGCTGGCTGTACCCGTAGCTTTTCCCGTAACATCAATATCGATATAAGAGCCTTTCACTGCTCCGGTATTCTCTCCAACCAGACCGCCGGCCAGAGTTCCCGCACCTTCAATGGTCAGATTCGCATTGGAATACGTGTAATACAATGTTCCTTTTTCAGTGTTAATTCCTGCCAGGCCGCCAAAGATAACATTATTTCCTCTGGAGGAGACAGAAATTTTATCTGTGATGCTGTTGTTGGCAATCAGAGTGCGGTTCTCACCAACCATACCGCCGAGCTTAGAATTCGGTGCCGTTACTGCGATGCTTCCCTGCGTACGGCTGTTCTGAAGAGAGCTTACTGCAGTTCCCGGATTCAGTACAGGGTCACCTGTACGGGCATCGTTCAGGCCGGCAATCCCTCCGATTGTAGAGTTTGTTGCTGTAGCATTCACCTTAAGGCTAAGGCCGGTGATGTAACTGTTTGTGATAACTGCTGAATCTGTACCCAGATTATAGCCGGTCATCCCCCCTGTAGTTGCGGAAGGACCATTAATTGTAAGGTTCAGTGCTTTACCGACCAGACGCTCAATTCTGGATTTGTCATTGTATCCGACAAACCCGCCGGTATAGCCGTTGGCTGCTTCTTTTGTTGTATTCAGAAGCAAATTTTCCAGATTGACTGTAGTGGCATCTCCGCTTAAGCTACTGTTCTCCAGAACACCAACTAAGCCTCCTGCGTTAACATTTGCTGTCTTCACTGAGATGCTGGCATAATCCGGTACTGTCGCACCCACTACAGGATTAACAATATCTGTAGCTGTGGCATATCCGACCAAACCGCCGGCTTTGATATCCGGCGCGTTAACAGTAAGAATAGCTTCCTCACCAGCATGGAGTACCGGAGTAATAATGCTGGCCCGGTTTGATGCATCTGCACCTGCTGAACGGCCGGCAATTCCTCCTACCTCAGTCCGTGCGCCTTCAGCTGTAATGTTAACTACATGCGCCGTCGCATCTGTCAAGGATCCGGTATTAAGACCGGTAACCCCTCCCAGCAGCGCGTCAGTGCTCTGAGCGTTAAGGGTGATATTTTGAGCCAGTACATAAGGAGCTGCCCCATGGTTCTCACCGAAGATTCCCCCAACATGAGCTGCTGTTCCTTTGGCATTAACCGTAATCCGGCTTGCTTCAATATACATTGCTGATGAACGGCTTATCCCGATTGCACCGCCGGCAATGCTATTATCGGCATTCAAATCTATTAAATAATCCTGTACAACAACAGGAGCCTCTTTTGTCCCGATCACGGCCAGCGCGTTCAGCTTCCCTGCTGCTGCTCCAAGCGTATAGGCGCTTTTTCCGCTTTCGTTAAGAAGTCCTACTCTGAAAGCACGGCTGTCTGTAAGCGCCAGCGCTTTATCATTGATACCAACCAGACCGCCGAATGTAATATTGTCTGCACCGGCAGACGTATTACTAACGGCCGCCTCAATAATCAGGCTCTTATAATCTGAAGATTCTGAATCACCGGCAATTGCGCCGCTGATTGTACCTTGTGCACTGCCTGCGATCCCGCCGACAATACCTCCTTCAGATGTAGCCTTAAGCTTAATGTATTTAACGGATACGTTATTAAGCGTTCCATCCAAATAACCTGTGATCCCGCCGGTTGTACCATCTGAAGTAATAGTTGGAATAGAAGCAACATCGCCCGCCTGGGATGCCTGTATGCTTCCACCCAGCTCATAGCCGGTTATTCCGCCTGTATACACTTCGGATGTCCCTACAGCATTGATGCTGCCTGCAAAGGAAGCATTACTGATAATCCCGCCAGCATCATAACCGGCAATACCGCCTGTATAAATTACAGTATTACCGCTAGCCTGAATATCAGCTGTATTCTTATAGGCGTCTGCGGTTGTATTGTTCAAAATGATACCTTTGGCTGCGTAACCGATTAATCCGCCGGTGTAGATATTCTGTACACCAGTCGCGGTTACATCCGTAGCGTTAGTATACGGCTTAGTCCAGGTAACAGTGCTGCCTGCGTAGCCGGCAATACCTCCTGTATGCACATTGCTCCCGCCATTATTAATAATAGCTGCAGTATTGTCGAATGCAATACTCATATCCGGACTGGTTATCACACCAGCCGCACCAAGCAAGCCGCCTGCATATGTTGCGTTTGCGGCAGGAGCCTGAATAGTAACCGGTCCGCTATTGCTGGTTGCGTCCGAGAATACTGCCGTATTGTCAATTTTACCGGTAATGCCTCCCGCAAAGACTGTAGCACCACCGTTTACAGTAACTGGAGCACTATTACTGATTACCGTGTTCTCATCATTGAGGACCAGCGTACCGATTGCATAACCTGCGATACCACCGGCGTAGACGGTGTCCCCGCCTTGTGCGTTAGCAAGTACAGAGCCTGAGTTGGTTACTTTCTTTACATTCAGTCCTGCTGCATCAGCGTAGCCAACAATTCCGCCAGCTGCAGAAGAACCGTTAGCAGTAACTGCACCATAGTTGAAAGAGTTGGCAATAGAGCCTTCCCCCATCCCTACAATCCCGCCTGCGTAGGCAGTGAAGGGAGCACTATCCGTTGTAACAGTAATGTAGTTGTTGATGTCATAGACGATACTGGAACCCGACATTTTTCCGACTGCCGCTCCTGCATAGACATCATAGGTAACACTTGTTACACTGATCGATCCGTTATCCCGGAACTGAAATCCCCCAACGGTACCCCCGATCATATTACCTACCAGCCCCTGGTAGGACAGATCAGGCTTTACGTTCATCCCGGAAATTTCGATTATTTGTCCATCCTTTGATATGAGCGTTCCTAGAAAAGGATACTCTCCGGTTCCGATAGGTACCCATAGATATCCGCTCAAATTAAGGTCCTGGTCTACTTCCATAATTTTGCCGCTGAGACCGTTAATCTTATTTCCATTGTCATCCGTATCTTCATTTACAAGCTTCGCTACCCCAGCGAGCTTCTGAACCGTATCAATCTTAAAGGTCGTATAGTCCGGGTCGTACCATGACGTATCTGCCGGGGTTAACCAGGTTTGGCCGTCAGCTTTGGCCATCAAGCCGCCGGTAACTGCCGCGATAGTCAGTACGATCAGTACAACCGCCAACCCGAGGATTGATTTTGTCTTTAATGCCATCATGACACCACCTTAAAATAGAAATGTAATTCAATACAGTAGGATACCCACACCAGTTCTTCAACAGGTGTGGGTCCTCTGATCTATTGTTTGTCTGTAATATACTGGCTGAGTCTGATTGCAATAACTGCAGCTTCGGCTCTGGTTAATACGCCGGATGGATTAATGCTGCCGTCAACACCACGGATAATACCGTATTTGATGCTGAGCGCGGTCGATTGCTTAGCCCAGGCCGGGATTGAATCTTTATCGGCGTAGGTACTGAGTAATTGCGTAGCTTCTGCATCACTAAGGATCTCACCGCCGGCACTGACCACATTCAGCAGTCTTCCAACCATCGTCATTGCTTCCATTCTTGAAACAGTATCCTGAGGAGCATATTTACCGGCACTTTGTCCGGTGACGATACCAAGTCCGGCTGCAATGGATACACTGCGGTTATACCAGCTGCCAGCTGACACATCCGTGAAGTTCTGCCCGATGAACGTATTGTTCATAAGACCTGCTACTCTAAGCAGAATAGTCGGCAGCTCTGCACGGGTAACTTGTGCCTGTGGAGCAAAGCTGTCAGCTGATTTACCCAGCACGAACAATTTGCCGGAAGCTTCATTAATACCTGCTGCTCCCCAGAAGCTGCTGGATACATCTTTGAAGAGCTTGCTGTTGTTAATAAAGAACAGGCTGCCTTCTCCGGTAATCTGCACATCCACATTGCTTCCGCTGCTATCCTTCTTCCAAGGGATAGTTGTCCAGTTGCCTTGTCCATCCTTCAGTACCACCGCTGTAATTTCAGCTGCTGTTATTCCCGCAGGAATGGCTACTTTAGCCTTCATAGACGGTGTCCATTTGCCGGAAGCCAGATTGGCTGTAACTGTGGCTCCTTGTCCAGACCCCAGTACACTGAAGTTCTGCGCTTTCGCCAGTGCCGTCATTGCATTCTTGTCTGATACAGCGTTGTTTGCAACCGTAATCTTGAGCGGGCCTGTAAGTCCGGCCAGGTTCTCCGGTGTCAGCACAAACTGCCCAAGCGGTACATTGACCGCAATATTCTTCTTCGCTGTAACAGCCTGCTGTACCACACTCAGATCCAGTGTTATATCGTAGCCTGTTGCTGTAGCATCAGTGCTGTTGATCACAATATCGCCACTGCCTTCTGCAGCTTTACTGCTGTCAGTAACATGGATTACTGCTGTCGTATTATTCCACGCAGCTTCAACATCCTGACCGTTTAATGTTACCGACGGCAATACGCCAGGTGCTGGTGTAGGTGCCGGCGATGCTGCCGGTGCAACAGGGCCTCCACCTCCAGGACTACCACCCGGTATACCATTAAAGATTTTCGCAGTGGTCATATTAGACGAAACAGCCTGCTTCTCTTTGGAAGTCCGTTTAGCTACAACAATTACATCATCAGGCTTGGCAGCAACTACTCCGGTTGCCGGCAGCAGACTCCAGCTGCTCAAGTCCGAATTGAATTGCGGAAGCACAGCATTCTTACCACCGATGAAAACTTTGTAGACAAGTTCTTGACCAGCCAGATCACCAGGTTCAAGGATTAATTGAGTATGTCCGGTATCATTGGTGAGTTCTGTTGCTGAAACCGATATTTTGGAATAAATAATTGCTCCAGCCATTCCTGCCCCCATAGAGAGCTTGTCCTGGGTAGTCCGTTTAGCTACGACAACGACATTACCGCTGCTTACAGGAAGCAGTCCATTATCTGGAAGCTTACTCCATGCGCTTAAATCAGACTTAAATTCCGGAAGTACTGCTGTGGCAGCACTATTGTATACCTTGTATACCAGTTCCTGGCCAGCCATATTACTAGGGGCTACTTCAACCTTTGTATGAAGCTCATCTTTGTTGACTGCCTTTGTTGAAACAGACAGACCAGTAAAGACAATTGCCGGTACGGTAGCAGCCGCCATGGCCAATTTGTTCAGGGATGTCCGTTTGGCTACTACAACGACATCACCAGTCTTAGCAGGAACCTTTCCGTCCGCAGGGAGTATACTCCAGTCACTCAAATCCGCTTTAAACTCCGGAAGAGTAACTTTGCTGTCTCCGCTGTAAACTTTATACGCCAGCTGCTGGCCGGTCATATCACCAGAATCGGAAACAATAACTGTACTATGTGAGGTGTCATTGTTTATTGCATGTGATGAAATAACCAGACTGCCCAGCTTCACAGGCTCAGGCACTTCAACCGAAGCAACCGTAAAGCCCTGGATTGTTACTCCATCCGCTACTGTGTACTCCCCTGTAATCAGGCTTGAGCCTGTTGCAAGGGCGGTGACGGTAGTGGTGCGCTGCTGTGTTGCTTCATTAACCACGGTCTCCACATCAACCGAATCTCCGGATGCTACAGAGTAGGTGATTTTGCTCATGTCTTTTTGACTTACTTCGACTTGCTTATACTTCGTTTTACCGTTCTCGTCCTTGCCGTCGGCCACTTTTAGATAAGCCTTAGCAATGATGCTCTTGTCTCCAGGCTGAAGAGAAGGAACCTGCTCGAGAATCAGTGCCGAAGGAACATCAAAGCTTTCATTCGAGATGTTCACAACAGCCGAGTTTTCATTTCCCGCACCGTCTGTAGCAATGAATTGAAGCGCAACGGTCGGATCAGCCGATGCTACAGGCACTTGTGCATTAAAGGTCCCGTCCTCAGCAACCGGAACTACCGTGCTGCCTACTTTCAGCAGAGTTCCTTTTGTAGTAGTACCTGCAACAGTGATCTTATTGCCCGAACCGTCGTTAGCCGTTCTTGCTCCAGTCGCTGGCTGGTCAATGTAGAGCACAGGCGCAATGGTATCAACTGTCAGATAAAGCATGGTTACGGAAAGGTCCTTGGTTACTGTATTCGTTGCACGCAGTTCTACAGCAAACGGTCCGTCTGTCTGGAACTTGGTCAGCTTCAGCGTGCCCTGGCTTCCGCTTGCAGTGTTGCTAAGCGCTGCCTTACCGATCGACTCTTCCGCGTAGAATGCTTCAACGGTTACATTTTTCTGATCTGAAGTAAACGTCAGTGTCTGTTCCGTTTGCTTGGTAAGCAGATTGATGTAATCTCCGGTGTTCTCCACGGTACCTTGGCCTGTCACATTCAGCTTAGGCTTAACAGGTACAGGAAGCAGCTTCTTCGCAGCAGCAATCCGGTCTGCGTAGTGGTAATTCTGGTTCTTGTCATCAGCCTCTGTCGGAACTGTTGCTGCCGACACGCCGATTTCGTATTCATATCCGACTTCAAGACCGACATACTTCACATCCTTCAGGTCCATTGTGGTACCTTCCAGACTTCCAAGCTCCACAACATCTGATGTGGAGGTTGCGGACCAGCCGCCGATCAGAATGTCTTCATACTTGCCTGTTGCCGCATTCCAGTAAGGGGCAAGCTCCGATTCTGTAAACAGGATTTCACCGAAATTGTCATAATCCTTCATTTCGCCGTCCTGCAGACGTTTTGCATCAATAATATAGCTGTGCTCATAGCCGCTGTGTCCGGCTTTCTTCGCTCCCGGCTTGAAGGAAAGGGCAAACAGTCCGTTTCCTGCCGGTTCTACCTTCAGATCGCTGACGTTCTGCGGTGCAAACGGATCAACAATCTCAAACTTCTGCACCGAGGTCTTCGTAGCGAAGGTCGCGCTGGATTTCAGCTCGGCACGCAGATAGTAATTCCCTTGTCTCAGCAGTCCGCGGATATCCTCCGGATTGCCCATCAGGGTTACATTCGTTACGTCAATACTGGTGCTTCCGCTGGTTACTCCGCCGCTGACGCCGCCGTTCTGGCCGACCGGAATATCCTTGGCAATAAGCAGACCAGGATCACCTGCTTCAAGCACGGACTCTCCGTTATCCAGCGTTGTTGTTTCCTTGGAAACCGCATCCTGGGCCAAATACAGATTGATTGTATCCCCTTCGGCTGCATTGGCTACTTTCCAGGAAGCGTTGAACTTATTCGCATTCGAGCCGTCCTTAGCCAGAACGATATCGTTCAGCTGTGGTGCAGTCGGTACGTTCAGCAGCTTGGTTTTGACCGGGGAAACAGCCGTCAGTGTCCATGTGCCGCTATTTACCTTATCTGCAGGAACGATGACATATGCTTTACGCACATCGACCTGGTCTTTGGAGTTTGCTGCCGGAATATATTGAGTGAACGCATTGGCAGTCGGGTCCGTATTCGTGTTATCGAATTTAACCGGGAATAGCTTGCCGTTTGCATCCTTCAGTGTGAATTCCGGACGATCCTTGGATTCATATTCTATTTCGATAACCGCATTACCGGTTACATCACCCATTGGAATCTCATGTACTCTGCCGCTGTTTTTAACCGTGATGCCGCCTACGCTGACGTTCAGAGAACCATTTTCAACGTATTCCACACCTTCGGCTACTTCGCGGTAGACAATTTCCTGATTCTCCTGCTCGGCTGCCGGAACAGCTGCTGCGGAGGTTGCCAAAGTTTCAACACCTTGACCGATAACCATCAGACGAGGTCCGAGCTCAGGGTCATCTACAACCAGATGAATAACGCCATCCGGCAGCTGGTCTGTCGAAGTTCCGAATTCAACCCCGCCGCCCCAGTAATAGGTGATTCCGAGCGAGATCAGCAGAATGCCGATGCTGCCCCATACCTTATCATTGTTGACTCCGAGGAACATGCTGGATAGCGGCATACCGCCGACAATCGGCACATCATTAGGAATCTGAATTTTGGAGCCGATATAGCCTTCAAAATCAGTACGGTTCTTCTCGAGGTTCTGCCCGACAAAGATCCCCGCTTTACCGATAATGATATCCCATCCGCCGATATCCATCTCTGCCTCCACGCGCACGAACCAAGGGGTTACCCACTGGGCTTCAAGCAGCGCTTTGGTGAGCATCGGCAGCTTATCATCATCTTCCGGATCTGCCATAGTGGAGAAATCCATCTTACCCTCCACTTTAAGTCCGGTCCGTTTTACCGTCAGATCGACATCTCCGAAGAAGTAAGCCGGAGCCATACCAAAGCGTAAGCTTACACCTGCTGATACAGTCAGCGGGAACGGATCATCCTTGCTTCCGCCGGCAATCGTATCCGCAAGCTCACGAACCGCGCCGCGGATTCCAGTCAGATACGTAGCACCCGTGATCAGAATACCCGGAGAAGGAAGTCCCGCCCCGAAGGCGATGACATCCGGCAGAATCCGGCCGTCTCTAACCTTTTTCAGGGACAGCTCAACCGACACTTCGAGCATGTTCTTAAGCTGGGCATCAAATGCCAGCCCGTACTGGTTCTCTACCGGCTCTCCGCCGATATCCTGGACAAAGTGGGTGACTGTAATTTCACCGCTTGGGCTTGCCGGTCCGTCGTCATCCTTTTTCTTGGCGCCTTCCTTCTTAGGTCCGAATAAGCCAACTTCCTCACCCAAGTCGAATTTGAGGGCCGCATCAATGCCGACAAAACCTTTATCATTGAATACAACGTTGTTGATTTCTGCATTGATAATCTTCATCGACAGGGAGCCGCCGAAGGAGATCCCTCCTTCTCTTAACATAAAGTCGTTAAAAGAAAGTCCGAAGCCGTCAATTGAGAAGCTCGGCGCTGCGAACAGCGACTGTCTGTTGAAGTATACATCCTCGATCATTACCTGGCGCAGCGGATTCAATCTGTCGCCTACGCCGCCGACTGCCCATTTCAGGCTGCCGTTCTGGGTATCATCTTCAGGATTCGTATTTTCTTCTTCCTCTTCTTCTTCATCATCATCACCCGTGCTGGCCGATGGAAGGTTGAAGTTCTCATCCCCCAGCGACTTGTTGAAGCCGTTAAAGAAGTCCAGCGTCCATTCCCCTTTGTGGAAAATAAAACCGCTGCTGGCTACGCTAAGCGTTCCGTCCCCTTTGATGAACAGGGTATCCAGGAACGGCATATCGTCAGACTGCTTCGCGCCGAAGATATCCAGCTTCCCGCGGACAAACGCCAGATCCTTACCCGTATAAGCTACAGATTCATTTATAATGGCCGGTTCAGTCTTTGTATCTACAATAACCTGCTCGTCAGCCTTGGAGCCGACCTGCTTGATCATCCCGCGAATGACTACGACTACTTCGCGGTCAATCTCCTCTTCCTCTGCTTCAGCCTCGAATTCCTCCAGGTCTTCCTCGGAGTCAAACAGCATGTAGTTATAGAGAGGTGTTTCTTCAAGCGCTTCATCATCCATGAATTCACTCAGCTCGAATTCCGGATCAACAGCCTTGCTGGCCATTCCGATTACCGCTTTGGTCTTCTTGTATTCTGTTACTGCGTTATAGAGGAACGCTCCGTCTTCAAACGGCTCATCCGGGAACAGGCTGTTCAGATCGTCAAGCAAATCTCCGCTTACAGATGAACCGTTCGCGATGCCGCTGACGTCCACCAGCTGCTTGTATACGACCATAATGCCGGCTTCGCGGATACGCGATTCGTCATTGTCGGATACAAGGATGGTCTGTTCAGTGGTGATGTCATACATGGAGGCAATTTCCTCATCGCCGCCGGCATCACCCTTATAATCAATCTCCACCTGGTATTCACCGAGCGGAAGCTCAGGTCCGAGGCCTTCTTCAATTACATTGCCGGCCTCATCCACTTTATCTCCGCCGCGGTAGGTGATTCTCATATCACCGGACATTCCGTCGTCGGTCGGCTGCATTACGACAGCATCCTGTACGTTAACCTTGTAGCGTTCACCCGTCACTGTCTCTTTCAGATACAGATCAAAGTTAGCTGCTGTCGTCTCGTTGCCTGTATTGTAGGCCTCAATGTTCGACAGGTTGACGGTCATATACTTCACGTCGGTGCTGTACAGCTCCTCAGGCGACATTCCGTATACGTAGGTTGGAGTAGCTTCGCCCACCGGAGGCAGCAGGATGAAGTTCGATTTGTTCGACTCATACTGTGCCTTGATGCTTTCATCCGCCATACCCTCAATCTCACTTTGGGTCTCCGGACTGCGTGCTGTAATCATATATTCGCGGGTTGTAGGCCAAGGTCTGCCTTTAGCCTGCACCTTAAACGATGCGGCAATGGTATCACCCGGCTTGTACTTCGGCAGGATGCCCTGCTCCGCTTCTTCAGGCGATGCCGTTTTCTTGAATTCCAGTGTCCGGCTGCGCGTGTTCTCAAGCACTGCATTGCCGTTCGCATCTCTTACGACGTTCCCTTTACTGTCCAGTCTGACGAAGTTCAGTCCGCTTTCGAGCGTAAGCTGCACTTCAATCTTGGAGTGCTCCATGTTAAAAGCGGCCAGATTCTCCACCTCGGCGGTGATATCGAAAATCCCCTCATCCCTGTAGGCACTGTCGTCCTCAAGGGTGGCCAGCTGTTGAATCTGGTCTACATAACGGATTGAGAATACCTTATCCGGAGCAATGATTTCCCCGAGACCGTATATGGTCTCAAAGCTCTGGGAACCCCCGGCTGCAATCTTGTCCGGGTTCCAGTAGAAGGCTACTGCAGAATCGGCGCTTCCGAAATCATTGGTATCACGGGTGAAGTCCAGATTCGGGTTCACCTTGTAATCCCATTTCGTGTTGGCCAGCCCGTTCCAGTGGCCGACAATCATCTCATCAACAATGTTGATGTTCTGCTCGGCAATATTGTTGAAGCCGTAGGCGACAACATTTGTCGCCTGCGGATTGGTCAGGTCCAGCTTGTCACGCATAACCCAGTAGGAAGGAAGCTTGTACAGCGCAGCATCCTCTTCAGGAATGCCTGCTGCACGCGGGTCATGCACCAGCTTTCTTTCTACCATCAGCGGAGCCTGGTAGGCTGTGCCGATCTGTAACAGCGGTCCGTCATTGGCGCCGACCATCGTATCCAGCAGGATACGGCTCCCGACTTCAACTACAGCTCCGCTTTTGTTGTTGACTTCATAACGGATATTGATATTACCGGAATTCACCATATCCTTGCTGTCGGTGTAAAGCATGAGGATCTGCTTGATCTCAACGCCTTTAATTTTCCACAGCATTTCAAGCTGCTTCGTCCCGTTAGAGTTCTCTACAATCTTTGGTGCTGTTGTTTCGGAATAAAACTTGCTGTCGAACTTGTATTTGTTGCCGTAGATATAATCTGTTCCGTCAATCCGGAACGTCGTAAACGACGTTTCCGGATCATCTCCCTGGAACAGCAAATTTGTATTCTGGTCCTTTTTGCGTATTGGCTGGCCTTCAATGGTACGGACACCGTAACGGCCTGTAGCATTATCCACGGTCACCTTGATGAAATCATTCTGGATCGTGGTTGTATTTGTTGCTTTAGCCGCATCCGCCAGGGCATGCAGGCTCTCTGATGTGGACAGGAATACCATCACAAAGGAGAGCATCATCGCACACGTTTTTTTAAGCAGCTTCACCTATAGTCCCCCTGTTCATAGTTCTTTTCTAGTTCGTGCTGCTGACGAAGAAGGTCGCATACTCACGGTCGCGCTCCTGCGTTCTCACGATAATTGTGTACCAGCCGGCTTTCGGGAAAGTAACCTTGTACTGGCCGCTTACCAGCTGATCATAGGTGATTTTGGTAGCGATGGATTTCATTTGCCCTTCGCGGTAGAGTCCTGACTGATACATCAGATCGAATGTACCCCACTCGTTAACTTTATCAGCGCCAGCTACCTTCATAGTGTTGTAGCCGCTAATTTTGAATGTAATGGTATTGCTGCTGAACAATGCCGATTCTCCGGAGGAAGCTGAAATCAGTGTATCGTCTCCGAAAATAAGCAGTCCGCCGTCTTTGACTACAATGACATCCTGTGTCGCAGTCGTTTTGTTGCCTACCTGGTCTGTTGCTGTGTAAGTAACCTGCTGGCGTCCCAGCTTGGTCAGGTCAAGACCGGTAACCTCTACCTTCACATCAGCTGCTGCGGAGACATTATCGGATACAGTGTATCCGCCGAGATCAACAGCAAATTTAAAGTCCTGCTTGTTCTGGGCAATGCCGACCGCGCTCTTTTTCAATGTCAGCTCAGGTGCTGTATTATCCAGACCCTTTACCGTCACCGGAATTTTGCTGGAATTGCCGAGCAGATCGGAAATCGTCATCACTGTTGAGCCGGCGCTCTCAAATTCTCTTGAGTAAGTGAAGGTTCCGTCAGCTGCACTGATTTTGTTCGTGTAGCTTGCACCGGACTGGATCGGCTTGAGACCCGAGAACACCATATTCGGAGCGGTCGTCTTGCCGGATACCGTCACTTTGACCTTACCCTGTGCGTACTCCTGTCCGCCAATCTTAACGATCTTGCTGTCTGGTACTGCTTTTCCTGCGGCATCCACGAACGTATAAGTGACTTTATCCGCATCCGGCGCAGTGTTCAGGATATTGGTTACTGTTTCTTTAACAACTGTTGTATTACCGAACTGGTCAGCTACTGTAAAGGAAGCTACACCGTTCTCTTTCATTGAGATAGTCTGGTTCTGGCTGGTGATAAAAATCTGCTTCGCCGAATTGTCCGCTTTTTGCACTTCCAGCGTCACTCCGGAGGAGAGAACCACATTGCCATTGCCGTCCAAAATCGTGCCGAATACCTTACTGCCATCAGCTCCGTATTGGTAGGAGCGGACAATCTTCACCTTAGGTGCTTCCTTATCAATATTGTTAACTGTAGCTACCGCTGTGCCGGTATTGCCTGCGGCATCCTTGAATTCAAAGGTAAACGAGCCGTTCTCGGTAAAGGTATAAGAGCTCTTGCCGTTGTTGTTCGTAATAATAATCGGCTCAGAAGAGTCAACCAGTGTGGCTGTAACATTGCTGTTAGTCAGTGCCGTGAACGGATATTCAACGGTAGCCATTGGTGCCGTCCCATCCACATTCTTAACAACGATGTACAGGGTGTCGGTACGCTCGGCATCATTAAGGTCAATCAGATCAAAGCTGTAGAAGCCGTTCTCTTTAACATTAAAGGTATTGCCGGTGCGTACCGGTACGGTCGGATTCACCTTGCCGACAATAACCTTCACGCCTGCCGGAACCGCCACTTCAATGTTGGCACCAACAGTGGCATTTACCGGACTTGTTGTATTCATGCCGGCCAGCGCATACACCGGAGCCTCATCCGGCATCTGGGCCGGAATCTCCAGCTTGGCAGCGTCGCTGATCTTGCCGCCCGGCGTTCTGTACTTGACCATGACTTCCAGGAATGCAGGATTGCTTGTCGGAACCTTTACCGATACAAAGTTCGTGTAAGGCTTCCAGTTTACCCAGCTTGCACCGTTATCCGGCGAAATGGAGTATTCATAGCCTGCTTTGTCCTCTGTTTCGAGGCTCAGCTTCACAATGGCGGTATAGCCGTCTTCTTCATCACCCGACAGATACAGGAGGGCCGATTCGGCAGCCGCCGGAGGCGCTTCTTTATCTCCGCTTGCTGAAACCTTGAAGCTTTCTGGAGTGCGGGAAATGACACTGTTGCCTGCTCCGTCAACGGACCATACATACAGGATGTAGTCCACTACTTCACCCGGCTTCAAATCCTTGCCCGTAATATCAACGGCTCCGCCAAACGGGAGGTCTGTCCATCCCTGGGAGACTGCCTCAGGTGCAGCCGCATCCGCTTTGACCCATTGATATTTCGTCTTCGCGCCTGTCTTGCTGTACAGCTCTGAAACAGTAACGTTCAGTGTCTGTTTAGGCAGCGGATAATTCACGCCGTTTTTGCTGTACGTTACAGAGGACGGCTCGTTATCAAAATAGTAGGCTTTGGAGTAGTAATACGCCTTGTCGCCTTGTTTCACGATTAAGTGCACATACTGTACACCGTTCTTGGTGCTGTCCGCTGGAATCAGATAGGTGAGCTTCTCAGGCTCTTCTGCTGCCAGCAGCATAGCCGCCTGATCTGCAGCCTCTTCCAGCTGGGCATCAGCTGATGGTGCGGCAGAAGCTTGAGCTCCGCTTTCCGCTTCCGCAGCTGCTGCGGCAGTTGGTGCCACAGTTGGCACGGCAGCTGCTGCCGGTGTAGCTGAAGCTTCAGCCTCAGGTGTTGCTTCCAGTGCATTGACAGCTACTTGCTTAAAGCTGCCTGTATTCAGCAGACCAACGGACAGCAGCTTCATCATTGCCGCTGGTCCGGCCGCTGCGCCTACTACCGGCTCCAGAGCCGGATCTGCTGCAGGTGTTGGTTCCGGAGTTACTTCCGGCCCGCTTCCGCCACCGTTTTCCGCTGGAGATGGTGTTGGTGCTGGTGCTGGCGTTGCTTCCGCTCCGCCGCTGCCTCCTTGAGTGGATGGAGACGGTGATGGCGAGCCTTCAGGAAGCAATTTTTTCTGGATGATTTCCACCGGATCAAGTGCGGTGAATTCACCTTCGCTAACCGGATGATTGGAGCTGCCTGTAATCGCATATCCGACGAAGTCCGGTGTGATGCCACCTATGCTGAACATAACATCGTGGCTTTGCACATAATTTGCGTTTGCTTCCGGCAAGAAAGCTGCCGGCATGCTGTCCTGTGAATTAACAGTGATCGTATTGCTGTAAGCTACATCTGTAATCTCATTACCGGCTTTGTCAGCCGCCTTGAGGTAGAGCCAGTAGCTTCCGTCTTCAAAAACATCCTCGTAAGTGGATTGGGTTACTGTTGTGCCGTTGTAGTTGGCCGGCTTCCAGTCCACATCCGCCGGCTGATTGCCGTCTTTAACCCACTGGTACTTCACGGTATCGATTCCGCTGTGCGGATCAGATACAAGGGCTGTAATCTCAACGCTATTCGAGTTGTCGTTGCTCGGAGTTCCGTTGGCAATAACAGGAACCTGATTATCCAGCTTCAGGATTCCGACATTATGAGTCCAGTTGGAATCAGCCTTCATGAAATAGTCCAGCTTCCATACATTTGTGTCGCCGTATTGCCCAACAGCAACCAATGCCTTATTGTCGGCATACAGAATTTTTTCATCTTCAGTGCCTGGAGCCTCTGCAAGCCAGGCCTTGTACTGCTCATCATGCTCTCTGACATATTGCTGCTTCAGCTCGTACTGCTTCAGCTCACGCGCTGAATCCCAGGTCATGTCTGCAGTCCATGTGTGCAGATACCACTCTCCGCTGTTCTCAGAGGTAAAGGCTTCTGCCGGAGGTGTCAGCAGGTTCGTCTTGTTATTGGCAACCTGGAGCTTGATATCCTGGAACTCGTCCGGATACAGCTCCTCTGAAGGCTGCTTCGCAGACAGTGCGTACCGTTTGAGCGCTGCATAGTTATCATCCGCTACAGATGCGAATGGATCTGCCGGATTCTGGCTCCACAGGTAGTACACCAGACCAACCGACGGCGAAGCCGAGCCGGTCATATTTGACGGGCGGTAAATCCCCCGGCTTGGTCTGTCAAGGCCGCGGTCTGCTGCAATCGGATCAAGGGCAGGAACCTTTACTGCCGGATCATTGGCATCAATCGTAACCTTGCCTTTTTTCTGATAAGTCGTATTGCTGCCTCCGCCGGTTTCATAACGGTAGCCGATGATCGGCAGCGTATTGTCGATGGACAGATTCGCCCAGTCGATCTTGGAATTGACCAGCGACGTATCGCCGTCCACATGCTCGCCGTCATAGTTGGCCGGCTGGAACAGCAGGTTACCTGCATAGTCCTGAATGACGTTGATGTCCGTGTTATCGCCCTTCGCATCATGCGAAAGCGCAATGACCTTGAGCAGCGGCGCTTCAACAGCAGTACCGCCAGGAACGGTCATCCGGAACGTCCAGTTCTTAGTATTGGAGCCGCCTGTGTAGTAAGCCTTCATGCCGTTATTGAAGCGCAGGAAGGTCTGGGCGGTAATCCAGCCTTTTTTAACAACAGCCTCTTCGGTCATTTGTACCGTAAAGTCAATAATGTCGCCTTCGTTAAGCGTTACCCCGGTCAGAATCTCCGGCTGGATGCCGTTTCCGACCTTGGTATACTTCGGTCTTACCGCATCGACAATGACCCGGTAGCCGCCGCTTTTGTAGTTGAACGGGTCAACTGTCTTGCCCTGTACATTCGGCAAGCTCGCTGAGCTGCCGGCATTCGGGAAGCTGATCGTTGCCATGTTACCCGCCGCATCGGCAAGTCCGGCTGCCGTGAATTTCTCCTGCATCGTCTGCTCCATCGGAGGATTGTTCGGGGTTGTCCCTGCAATCTTCGGCTCCACCGGAAGATTTCCGCTCTGGGAGTATTCATTCGGGCTGTAGGAGAAGGCGATCGAATTATTCAGCGTACTCAGATTAGAGGAGCTGTAAGTGATGTTCTCCAGATACTGCATCTGTCCCGCACCGGGAAGACCCGTACCCGCCGGGTTCATAAACAACGGATGCCGGAGGAAAAACTCAGAGTTGCTGGCTACCAGCGTTGTAGGCTTGACCGGCTCTGTGAAATTATAGGCGACTGTTACATTTTCGCTCTTTTTCACATACAGCTCAGTTTGATTGATTGTTGTATTCTCACGGGTTGCACCGTTGCCGGTGAAGGTGTAGTTGTTCAGTACCGGACGCTGCATGTCCTCAAAATTGAGGTAGAAGCCGCGTACACCTGCCGCCTCGCCATCATCATCCCCTTCACCGTAGACCCACACATTGATTACGGAGTTTGGAGTAATAACAGCAGTTGCAGATTTGTTGTAAACCTGGCTGCCCCCGGTTCTTTCATTAATAAGCTCTCTTCCATCGATGCTGATTTTAATAGCAGAATGACGTGTCCATAAAAATCCGGAGTGACGTCTCAGAACCGCGAAGCCGGTCTTCATTTCGGCATGTCCGCTCTTGGCCATTTCCCGCAAAATAGGATTATCCGCTACGCGGACTTCAAATTGTACTGTCGCTTCATTATCGTTAACCCCTGCAAAAATATCTCCGCGGGACCAATCATATTGGGCATCCTTATCCGTCTCGGTCTGTCTAAACCCTTCTACCTGATTGTTATAGAAGTTAATAAATGTATTGGTAGCAGAGTAGGACAGATTTCCTATACGCGCCCCGCTTTTAAAGACCACTTCGATGTCCTTCGCCGCAGCCTGCACCCGCCCTGTCCACACATCGGGTATCAAAGACAGCAGCATAATAATAGTCAGACTTAACGCGGTGTATTTCTTTGCTTTCCTGCTCATCAGCAATTCGATGCTCCCCCTTATTGTTTCATCATTCTCCGTCCGCCGTCCTACAAGAATTGTTGGTGTTTAGTCTTTTTTACCTTATAGCTGCACGCTCTCTCCTTTCGGCTCCCTTACGACGGACAAGAATAATTAGCTTCTTAATACCTATTTTTTCATATCTGAAGTCCATTCTATCAGGACGCTCTAAACAAACTCTTAACAAATCTCGACAAAATTCTGTTTCAGAGGGGTAAAAAGGGGGTAATTTGCATGAATATGTGATTTTTCTAAAAATAAATTTTTTTATTCGACTTTTTGTCTCAAAACAAACGTCGTTTTCTTAGATTTAGAGCCACCTTTTATCTGTCCGCATGAATGATTTTCATTAGTGAAAAGGAAAAAAGCCACATGGAGTTGATCACTCACATGTGGCACTATACGTTTTAAATGTTATTCATTCTAATTTCCTGGAGCTTCCCTTCTCAACGTCTATTTCAAACTGCTCTTGTGGTAATCGGAGTTTCTCTGTTGTGGACAGAAAGTAACGAGATGAGTTTTTAGCCGGTTCAAGAATCACCCAATTATTCACTTTTCCCACTATAAGACTATTAATTTCACGTGTCTGAATATTGATAGGGATATATTTTTCCTCTTCAGATTCAACCTCCTTTAAATAAAGCCTCGCATTACTATTGCTTTGAAATAGATTAATTAATTCAATTCTGTATTCATATTTGCCATCTGCAGTTATCTTTAATGAATCACTTTCTATCTTTTTTTCTGTCCAGCCATTGGAGGCGACACTATGTATTAAGATGACACAAAGTACTATTGATAGTAATATCCCTACGAATACGCCAAAGTGGTGAACACTAGTTGCCGGAGTCCATCCTTCAAGTAAGATTTGTGTAAAGCCTAAAACCAGCCCTAGCAAAGGAACAGCTATCAGAATTAAATAAGCGGTCCCGACAATATCCATTCCCCGTTGGAAATATGCAGTTGAACCAGCTATAAACCATATAAGAGAGGAAACACTCAGAATTAGTATTGATACTACCACAACTTTAAACCATGTCGGCATACTCGATTTTCCCATTTTGATCTGTCTGTATATTTCCAAGTAATCTTCATCTCCCTATTCCAGCTACCTCACCCGGGCACCTTTACGACGATGCATTAAATCTACCACAGGCCTCTGAACAATCTCTGAAATCCCTTCATTCTTCTCTCCCCGCAAAAAAAGCCAACCGCACCGGCTGGCTCCTGCTATCTTCTATATATAAAATATCACTTCGTCACCGCACTCCGGTTGATCGCCTTGCCCACCTGCTCCAGGATGGCAGACATCGAAGCCGGGTCATTGACATCATAGTCGTCGATGTTCAGGCGCAGCACCGGGCAGGCGCTGAATTCGTTGATCCACTGGGAATAACGTCCGTGCATATGCTCCCAGTAGGAGACATCGGTCTGGATTTCCATCTCGCGGCCGCGTTCATTGATCCGGGTAAGGATCGACGGCAGGCTGCCTTCGATGTAGATGAGCACGTCAGGATGCGGAAAATACGGCGTCATCACCATAGCCTCATACAGGCTGGTATACGTGTCGTAGTCGGTCTTGGACATGGTCCCTTGATCGGCATGCATTTTGGCAAAAATCCCGGTGTCCTCATAGATCGAACGGTCCTGCACAAACCCGCCGCCCAGCTCGAACATCTTCTTCTGCTCTTTGAACCGCTCCGCGAGGAAATAGATCTGCAGATGGAAGCTCCATCTTTCAAAATCATGATAGAACTTTTCCAGGTAAGGATTGTGGTCCACCTGTTCGAGCGAGGTCTGGAAGTTCAGGCGCTGCGCCAGCGCTCCGGTCAGAGTCGATTTCCCGACGCCCACCGTTCCGGCTACTGTAATAATGGCGTTGTCCGGGATGTTATATGTGTTCATTTCATAAGCTCCTTTAATTGTGCGGCGATTGCACGGTAGTCTTCCTGATTTTCTACAAAATCGACCTTATTCCCGTCAATGGTCACGATTACGGTCGAGGGCTCACGGACGGCCAGCTGGGCCATCGCATCGTCATAGTCTTCGATCAGCTGCTGCAGATAGGCTTTGGAGATTTCCTCCTCAAACGCCCGGGCACGCTTCGCAATTCTCTTCAGCAGGGTATCCAGATCCGCTCTAATATACAGAATAATATCCGGCTTCGGCAGATCATCGGTGAGCACGTGGTAAATCTCACGGTATTTGTCCCGCTTCGTGCCTTTGAGTGTCCGTTCGCTAAAAATCAGATTTTTATAAATATGATAATCCGAAATGACCGGTTTTCCTTTCTCTATGTACTCGGTCACGGTGTCTTCAAGCTGCTTGTAACGGTTGCAGAGAAAGAACATTTCCAGCTGGAAGCTCCAGTCGTCCATATTCTGATAAAATTTGTCCAGAAACGGGTTCTCCTCCACAATTTCCTTGACGACCGGAAGCCCCAGCTCTTCGGCCAGCATCGTAGTCAGTGTCGTCTTACCAGCCCCGATTGGGCCCTCTACTGCAATAAAAGGTGCATGTTTCATTAACGCTGATTTCCTCCTCAGATACGGACAAAACTAAAAAACAGACTAGGATATTGTATCACAGGTCAGCCGACAATGAGCGACATTTTTCTTCAGAAACTTTTTATAGGGATGGAGCGTCTAATTGTAAGTTAATGGATTTCAGTAAAAGGGGTTTTTATATGAAAAAATGGACCAAACTGCTCAGCCTGGCGCTAAGCTTAGCCGCAGCAACCGGTATTCCTGCAATCGGCAACGCTGGAACGGCGGAGGCTGCTGATACTGTAGCCGCAGTTTCCAGTATCACCGCCTACGGGCCAACACACCTGATCAAAAATGACGGTTCCCTCTGGGTCTGGGGCGACAGCCATTCCGTGCCAACGAAGGTACCGGGACTATCCGAGATTAAAGCTTCCTTTAGTCTAGCCGGAGGCGGACTAGCGGTTAAGCAGGATCTCTCCGTCTGGCAGTGGCAGACCAATACCAGGACCTTAGCAATGGAGACAGAACAAATGCCGGAAATGGCCGGTCTGACGGACCTTGCACTGGTGCAGGGTACATACCTGGCTGTAAGCGGGGCGGGTGCTGTCTACCAGGGGGCTTTACCTGACGATGATGCCAGAAGGGTTACCTTCTCCCCTGTAGCCGGGATAGATAAAGTAACTGCCGCCGGAGGCTATTCTGAGGATAACAACCAGGGGTACTGGAACAGATACCTGTTCCTGAAGCAGGACGGGACGGTCTGGACCTCTACAGATCAGCTGGCCTCCTTCCAGCCCGTCCAAAAGCTGAGCGGCATCATACAGCTGGAGAGAAACTTTGCGCTTGCCGGAGACGGTACACTCTGGACCTGGCCCATCGAATCAATCTATAATCCGGTTGCCGGCAGCGATGTAATGAATCCCGTGCCTGTTACCGGACTTAAGGATATCCGTATCCTTCGTGACAACGGGCGCAGCACGCTTGCTATCGACGACAGCGCCAGCCTCTGGTTCCGGGGCATGACCATTACCGGCAGCTCCGACGGTACGACCTTTCATGAGCAGGCGGTACCGCTGCGTTTTAGCGGAATCAATAATGTAACGGATGCTTATATTATGGAACGTTCTATCGTAGCTCTAACATCTGACGGCAAGGTATATACGGCCTCTATCGGCGAAGAAACAATTTCTGCAGATGCAGTGTTCACATTGCTGGCCTCCAATATTACCTCCATTGAGGGCGGCGGACGCCACATCATTATGCAAAAAAGTGATGGCACCCTCTGGGGCTGGGGCGTCAACAAAAACGCGCAGCTCGGCTACGCCAACTATGACTTTAGCTTTGATCAGCCGGTGCCGATGCAGAAGCCGATAGCCGTTACCCTGAACGGGGAACCGGTTTATCTGACCAACGGTGTGATTACCCGCAGCGGCCAGAACTTTGTCCCTTTGCGCTCGCTGTTCGATAAGCTGGGAGCTATCGTCGCCTATAAGGAGAATCATACAACCACTCCAACCAGTAACGGCGGCACAACATCCAAGGTGGACAAAATAGTAACCATTACCCGCACCGCCGCCAGCAAACCGGCCCTTTCCATCTCCATTAATACCGTGAGCGGAGAGACAACGGTCAATGGTAAAAGCGTAACCCTGGCCACACCGCCGTTCATTGTGAACGGTACAATCTATCTTCCGCTGCGCTTTATCAGCGAGCAACTCGGGGCTACTGTCAGCTGGCTGCCGCTGCAGGAGGAGATTGCAATTAGTATGAAGTGATGCGGGGCTGCTTTTTGAGCATAACTGCACTTTCTGCAACTATTCGGCGCGAAAAGAGTCCATTTTTCATTTTAACTGCAGTCTGTGCAATTAAAAGTCCCCATTTTGCTTGATAGAGCCAAAATTGCCGCTTTTAGTTGTATGAAGTGCAGCTAAAGCCGTGGCGACAGCGAAAATGTGCATAATAAGTGTACAAAGTGCAGCTATTCACTATTCACTCTCTACTTTCCACGAGAAATCAAAAAAGCGCCCTGCAAGCCAGCCACAGCCGGCTTACAAGGCACTTTATTATACAAAGAATTAAGACAAACGGCCGCTGAAGTCGCTGTATTCAAACTCGCGGATGATCTTCAGGCCCTCTTCATCGTTGTAGGAAGCGATGGCCGGCAGGTTCACGCCGTTGAACATATGGTTCTTCACCATGGAATAGATCGCCATGTCAAGGAAGACCAGCTTGTCACCGTATTTCAGCGGTTCAGGGAAGGAATAATCCCCGATGATATCCCCGGCCAGGCAGGTCATGCCGCCGAGTCTGTACGTGTACGGATATTCTCCGGGCTGCCCGGAGCCGATGATGTTCGGCCGGTAAGGCATCGCGAGCACGTCAGGCATATGGCATTCAGCCGAAGTGTCGAGAATGGCAATATCCATGCCGTTATGCATTGTATCCAGTACAGTGGCTACCAGGTACCCGGTATTCAGCGCAACCGCTTCACCCGGCTCCAGGTAGATCTGCACATTGTAGGTCTCTTTCATATGAAGGATACACTTGATCAGTGTCTCCAGATCATAATCGTCGCGGGTAATATGATGGCCTCCCCCGAAGTTGAGCCATTTCATGCCGTGCAGATACTGCCCGAACTTCTCCTCTACAACCTTGAGCGTGCGCTCCAGAGTATCAGAGTTCTGCTCACACATGGTGTGGAAATGCAGACCTTCAATGCCGTCGAGCTCTTCCGGACGGAAGTTCGGCAGCGTTACACCCATACGGGAGTAGTTGTAGCAAGGGTCATACAGCGGCACTTCAATCTCGGAATATTCCGGATTGACACGGATACCGCAGCTGATTGGCTTGCCGGCATTCTGCACCCGGTCCTTGAACCGGCTCCACTGGTCAAACGAGTTGAACACAATGTGGTCGGTATAGCCAAGCAGCTCATCGAATTCACGGTCCATGTAGGCCGGTGCATAGACATGCACTTCCTTGCCCATCTCCTCGAAGCCCAGACGGGCTTCGAACAGGGAGCTGGAGGTAACGCCATGCAGGTACTTGCCGACCAGCGGGTACAGCGCGTGCATGGAGAACCCTTTTTGCGCCAGAAGGATCTTCGCTCCGGTACGCTCCTGCACGTAGTTCAGGGTCTCCAGGTTCTTCTTGAGCAGCCGCTCATCAACAAGATAAGCAGGTGACGGCAGCGAGCTGATGTCGATATCGATTTCTTTCATTGCCTTACGCCCTAGTCCAGCAGCGTCGGCGAGAAATCTTCTTGCCAAGGCAGCCCGTGTTTGTTAAGTGCATCCATGAACGGATCCGGATCGAACTCTTCGATGTTGTGTACGCCCGGCTTGTTCCAGATACCCTTGATAATCATCATAGCTCCGATCATAGCAGGAACGCCGGTTGTGTAGGAAATGGCCTGGGAGCCCACTTCTCTGTAGCATTCTTCATGATCACATACATTGTAGACATAATACGTTTTTGGCTGGCCGTCTTTTGTACCCTGAATGATGCAGCCGATGTTGGTTTTACCCTTGGTTCTTGGTCCGAGGGATGCCGGGTCAGGCAGGATCGCCTTCAGGAACTGCAAAGGAATGATCTCTTTGCCTTCATATAGGATCGGCTCGATCGAAGTCATACCGACATTCTCCAGCACCTTCAGGTGAGTCAGGTAATTCTGCGAGAAGGTCATCCAGAAGCGGATTTTCTTTACGCCAGGAATATTCTTGGCCAGGGATTCCAGCTCTTCATGATACAGCAGGTAAATGTCCTTAGGACCGATCTCCGGGAGATCGTAGACTTTCTTCTCGGACAGCGGAGCTGTTTCAATCCACTCGCCATTCTCGAAATAACGTCCGTTAGCGGTAATTTCACGGATATTAATCTCTGGATTGAAGTTGGTGGCAAACGGGTAACCGTGGTCGCCGGCGTTCGCATCAACGATATCAATTGTGTGAATTTCGTCAAAATAATGCTTCTGGGCATACGCAGTGAACACACCGGTTACGCCAGGGTCAAAGCCGCTGCCCAGCAGGGCTGTAATGCCGGCCTTCTCAAATCTTTCCTTGTACGCCCACTGCCAGGAATACTCAAATTTCGCAGTATCCTGCGGTTCGTAGTTAGCTGTATCTACATAATGTACTCCGGTAGCCAGGCAAGCATCCATGATCGTCAGATCCTGGTATGGGAGAGCCACATTAATCACGACATCCGGCTGGAAGCTCTTGATCAGTTCAATAACCTCGTCCGTGTTGTCCGCATCAAGCTGAGCCGTAGAAATCTTCGTCTGGCCGCCATCCAGTTTCTCCTTAAGAGCATCGCATTTCGACACCGTACGGCTGGCAATACAGATTTCTTCGAATACATCCGGGTTCTGGCAGCATTTATGAACAACAACGCTTGCTACGCCGCCAGCGCCAATAATTAACGCTTTTCCCACAATTAATAACCCCCTAAATTTGCTTAAGTTATTAGTTATTAGCCTTGCTGCTCTGGATCCGTTTCGTTGTCAGTCGTTTCGTTTCATCAAGCTTGGGCAGGCTACATCCTATGAAAAATCAACAAGGCTGATTATACAGAAACATTTTCAATAAATCAATAAAAAACGACAAAAATTGATACATAGTCTGTAAAATCTTGCGATTATCCTGTTAATACTCCCGAACGCATGTAAATACACGCTTATGCTTCGTTTTTCTAAGATTTATAAAGTGTCACTTTCAGAAATTTCGGTCTGACGGAACCTCAAATCCGGTAAGAAGGACAACTAGATTATTGTAACACAGCAGCGCCTTTCTTCATACGAATTTATTTTAAAATCAAACAACCCGCTCACCTCCGGCTTCAGGCGCACTAATTAACCTTACCCGTTTTGGCTTGCCGGCTAACTGATTTCTTCCCGTCCATGCAGCCGCCAGCTCCAGCTACGCCGTTATCTGCGTGATTCTCCAGTTGTAGTATGTGTAGCCGCCGGAATCCAATACCTTAATCTCTTCTCCTGCTATAACGCACAAAAAGAGTCCAGGAGCGCTGAAACACAGCGTCTTGGACTCTCTTCTGTATTATCTCACACGCGCCTTGAACAGCAGCAGGATGAAATAAGGTACACCGATTATGGAAATAACGATGCCTACCGGCAGCTGAGCAGGGGCAAATACGGTTTTGCCGATAAAATCGGCCAGTACGACCATCAGCATGCCGATCATGCCGCATAAAGGAACGATATATCTGTACGTATTACCAATCAGGCGTCTGGCGATATGAGGGGCAATCAGCCCTACAAATCCGATGCTGCCTGACACGGAGACGCACGCGCTGACCAGTCCGACGCAGCAGAGCAGCAAAATCTGTCTCTCCCGGCCGGTTGCGACGCCGACTCCCCTAACGCTTACCTCATGAAGCTGCATCAGGTCCAGCACCGCTCCCCTCTGCCAGATGATTGGCGTCAGAATGATTAGCCAGGGCAGGGTGGACAGGATCTGGCGCCAGCTGGCATTACTGATGCTTCCGGCCAGCCAGACGGTAGCCATTTCAAAGTTTTGCGGGTCCATCTTGAGCGAGATATACAACGTAACGGCCCCGAAGCCCGAGGCCAGCGCAATCCCGACCAGAATCAGCTGCTGGGGATGGAACTCCCCGTCCTGCCTCGCGAACACGAATAGCAGTACAACGGCGACCAATCCGCCGATGAAGCCGAACATCGGCATTGACATGACCGACAGCCAGGCGGGAGCCTGCATCGTGCCTGCGGTAATGAACATGAACAGCACCACGAACGCCCCCGCGGCAGCATGAATGCCCAGAATACCCGGATCAGCGAGCGTATTGCGCGAAATCCCCTGGAGCACAGCTCCGGCGATGCCTAGCCCGAAGCCGACCAGCGCGCCGAGCACAATGCGCGGCAGGCGGAATTCAAAGATGACAAGATCATAATCCTCTACAGGATTAATCCGCAGCAGCGTGCGGAACACATCCTTAACGGTAAGGTCAAATGTGCCGTTGGTCACGCTGATATACGTGGCGGCCAGTGTCAGCAGACTGAGCAGCAGGAACAGTGACCAGAATCTCCGCTGCTTGGACTGTGGTGCAAGAGAAGGCTTGCTCATGCCTGGCTGCCCCCTCTCGTCTTCACGAGATACAGGAAGAACGGTACCCCGAAGAGTGCTGTAACGACACCGACCGGCGTTTCGAACGGATAATTGATAAACCGGCTGATCAGGTCACACGCTGCCAGAAACAGCGCCCCGAAGAAGGCAGCGAACGGAATGATTTTGCGGTAGTCCTGTCCGATTAGCAGCCGTGTAATATGCGGGATAATGAGTCCGACGAAGGCGATTTTGCCGGCGATGGCCACCGATATGCCTGTCAGCAGCACCACGCTCAGCATCGTCAGCCCCTTAACAACAGTAACCTTGAGCCCGAGTCCAGCAGCCGTTTCCTCACCAAGCGACAGCATGGTAACCGGACGGGACATCAGCATACCGAGCGTCAGGCCGACAACAGCAAACGGAATAGCGAGCTTGATTACCGCCGGGTCCATCATATGCAGCCTGGCATTGTACCAGAAGCTGATATCCTGCGAGACTTGAAAATAGACCGACAGCGCCTGGGACACTCCGCCGAGAAAGGTACCGATAATTGTGCCTAGGACGGCCATCGCCAGCGGTGAAGCACCGCCTGGAACCAGCTTGGCGATTCCGAACACCAGCGCAGCACCCAGGGCAGAGCCGGCCAGTGAATATAGAATCATCGTCATGGATGAGGTAGCCGGCAGAAACACCATGCATAGGGTTATTGCAAAGACAGAACCGTCGCTGACCCCCATAATCGACGGTGAGGCCAGATAATTCCTGGTCATTCCCTGCATCAGCGCCCCTGAGACCGCCAGAAAAGCACCGATCAGCAGTGCTCCGGCTACCCGGGGAATACGTGAGGTAAGGATGATCTGGTGGTCTATATTATCCGGGTCAAAATGGACAAGCGCATTCCAGATCGTTATGTAACTGATATCCTTGGAGCCGTAAAGCACCGATAACACACTGACAACTACAATTAATACAATTCCCAGCACCAGCAGGGAGGCTGCTTTGAATCCGGCCGCATGTTTCATCTCATCCCACTCTTTTACATTTACTATTTATGATAATGATTATCATTACCGATTATAGCGGGACAGCTTCCGGTGCTCAATGGACTAATTACGGAATATGTATGGACGATTGGCCGAGGAACAGCTGCCCGGCCTCGCGAATCATCCGTAATTGCGCATATGCGGACTGCTCACGCCACGGATCTGAGGCCAGAAAATGTACACGGTGCCGCTGTACAGCCGCTATCTTCAGCCACTCGGGATCATTTTGCAGCCGGCTCCATTCATTCAGCGTATCGCTTTCCCTGCGGATCAGCATCAGCAAATGATCCGCACCGAGCGCGGCAACCTCCTGCGGAGTTACCGGGATGTTATAGATTCCGCCGCCGTCATAGGCAGGCTGGAGCTGAAGCTCCTGGTAGAGCATACTGGCCATGCTGCGGCTGCAGTGCAGGTATAAACGGTTGTGCAGCATCCGGACAACCGCAACGGTCTCCTTACCGATCTGTGTCTGCAGCTGCTCCCTGGTTCGTCCTGCCTCCCGGTCAAAAGCGGCAAGCCACTGCTCCGCCTGCCAGGATTCCCCGAGCCATTCTGCCAGGGTGAGAAACTGGCTGCGCCAGTCAGCCGGCTCGGAGGACAGGTAATGGACCGGTGCAAGCCGCTCCAGCGCCGCCTTTTCCTCCTCCTGAAGCATGTCCCCGGCCAGAATCAGATCGGCAGGAACCTGCCGCAGCACCTCCAGATTGGCCTGCCAGTCCTGGTTGCTGCGGTAGGCGCTGATATGAACCGGAATTTCTGTCCGGTATTTCCGGTAATAATATTCCGTCCACTTCGGATGCAGTGCAGCCGCATAAGGCATCAGATTCAGCGGCAGCAGCTGTCCCAGCAGCGATGAGGAATAGGCTACCAGCTTGCGGCGGCGGCTCTTCATGTAGACCGCCGGAGGTACCCCGATCATTTTCTTGAATTTGCGGCTGAAGTAGAATTCATCGGCGTACCCGACCTGGTGGGCAATTTCACGCAGCTTCGAGCCGCTCTGCGCCATCAGTCGCTTGGCCTGCTGCAGTCTAAGCTCTGTGACATATTCAAGGGCACTTTTGCCGTATTTCCTTTTAAACAGGTCATTAAAATATTTAGGGCTGAACTCGGCAGCCTGGGCCAGCGACTGGGAGGTTAAATCCTGAGTGAAATGCTCCTCAATGTATTGCTTGGCCTGTTCCAGCGCATAGCCCGTATCCCTTGGCCGCTGCCTGCCGCTCACCCGGATGCTGTGCAGCAGCTCCTGAAAAGCAATCTGGGCACGAAAGCTCACCCTCCGCCGCTGTATTTCCTCCTTGTGTGCCAGCTCACTGCATATTGTCAGAATAGACTGCACCGGTATCTGTGCCAGCAAGCCCGTCTGCGGGAGCAGCTGAACCGTCGTGATCAGCCGGCTTCCCTCATTTTCCGGACCGTATTGATATACATTGAAATAAAAAATATACATCTCGAGACCTCCGGACTGCTCCACAGCCCCGAAGGTCTGCCCCGGCAGGGAGAGACAGACTGAACCTGCTGTCAGCTCCAGCAGTCCGGTGTCTGCCAGCAGCTGTACCGTTCCGCCCGTTACCACAATCAGCGCATAGGATAAGGCAAGCTGCTGAGGCAGGTTCACCTCGTCTGCGCCCTTTACAGCCTGAACAGACAGCAGGCGGAAGGCCAGCTCCTCCCAGTCCTGCAGGTCCGTCTCCTGACCGGCCGTTATTTCCTCTTCTACCATTGCCAGCTCACCACCATCATATCAATCACTCTATCATTCTTTTCAGTATAATTGATAATGATTATCAATGGAATCCTGCCTGCATAAAAAAGACTACCCCTGCGCCTTCCGGCGTAAGAATAGTCCCCTTATTTTAACTACTAATGCCCGAATCCGACCCGCGGACGCTCCCGCTCCTTGGTCTCCAGCGCTACCGCCCGGATTGAGGTCAACGGGATGTACAGCAGCTGAAACTCTGTGCGGTATTTTACAAAACGCTCGTCAAGCTCCTCCAGCACGCCTTCCCTGACACTTGTTCCATCCAGAAAATGCACGGCTACCTTCTGTCCAAGCAATTCCTGCAGCATGCTCATCAGCTCCTTTATGATTATAAACTTGAAATTTCCTTGTCAATAACGCCGTAGTCAAGTGCCTCGTCTGCCGTCATGAAATAATCGCGGTCCATATCTTTTTCTACACGCTCTGCCGGCTGGCCGGTCCGTTCTGCCGTAATCCGGACGATTTTTTCCCTGATCTGCAGAATCCGCTTGGCACTGATGGCAATATCGCTGGCCTGGCCCTGCGCTCCTCCATGCGGCTGATGGATCATGATCTCGCTGTTCGGCAGCGCAAACCGTTTGCCGGGAGCTCCGGCCAGCAGCAGCAAGGAACCGAAGGAAGCAGCAAAGCCTGTGCAAATAGTGCTGACCTGCGGTTTGATTACCTGCATCGTATCATAAATGCCGAACCCTGCGGTAGTCGACCCGCCTGGACTGTTGATAAACATCTGAATATCCTTCTCCGGGTCCTCTGCGGCAAGATACAGCAGCTGGGCGATAATGCTGTTCGCCAGCTGGTCATCAATGGCTGCGCCGACAAAGACGATGCGGTCCTTTAACAGCCGCGAGTAAATGTCATATGACCGCTCGCCTCTGCCTGTCTGTTCAACTACATAAGGGATAACACTCATCCTTCATACCTCCTTGAATGTTGCTTGAGTGATACCCTGTAGCCGAACAGCTGACGGAAAAGGATACGAAGACTGCTAATAAAAAAACTGCAGAAACCCCGTATCTTTAATCCGGACTTATTCGCTTATATAATAGAGGGAACTAAAACTCCGGTGAGGATTGCCAAAAAGGAGATGACCGCACATGCTTATCCTGGATCAGCACGATACGGCGGATAAAGCCGCTGATGACGAGAGATTACACCCGCTTCATACAGCATTGGACCGCTACTGCCTGGCACTGACCCGCTCCAGACATGAGGCCGATGATCTGGTTCAGGACACCTGGACCAAGGCGCTGGGCTACAGCGGGTGGGCGGCCAGTCCCAACCGGCAGGCACTGCTGCTGCGGATTGCCAGGCATACCTGGATTGACAGCCTGCGGCGTAAATCTGCACATCACCGTGCAATGGAGCGCGGGCTTCAGCAGGCTGAGACTGCTGCGGAACAGGGCCAGAGCAGCCTGAGTGAGCTGGAAACGGTATTTCATGCCCTGATTAAATCGCTGCCTCCGCTCCAGCTGACGGTCTTTCTGCTGCGCGATGTGCTCGGCTACCCGGCCCAGGAGGCGGCAGAGCAGCTGGATACCACGGAGGGTGCGGTCAAAGCCGCGCTGTACCGGGCAAGGCAGGCTCTTGCAGCTGTACGCGAAGAGCTGGCCGGCGACGGTCCCGCTCTGCCGGCAGACAGTGATTTCCGGCTGCTGCTGGCCGCACTGGCCGGGGCCTACGAGCAGGGGCAGGTCCCTGTGATGCTGGAGCTCCTGCGCCGGCAGAAGGCTGCAGGTATTACAATGGCCACCGGCTTCAGTAAGGTTGAAGCCCGGCATTATGCTGTCCCTGCCCCTAACGGATACACCGGAAGTTACGGCGGGCTGCGGATGTCTGCCTGATACCTGACCAAGGAGGAGAATGATGAGAAGCATACTTGTACTCGGAGGAACACGTTTTTTTGGCAAACGGCTGGTTCAGCGCCTGCTTGAGGATGAGAATACCCGGGTGACGATCCTGACAAGAGGACAAACGGCCGATGATTTCGGCAGCCGGGTTACACGGCTGAACGCCGACCGGTCTGACGCGAAGGCTCTGGCTGAGGCGGTTAGCGGCCGGCACTTTGATGTTGTATACGACAACATCTGTTATTCCCCCGACGATGCAGCTGCGGCGGCCAATATCTTTGCAGATACTGCAGGGCGGTACATTCTGACCTCCAGCCTGTCTGTATATGATCCCAGCCCGGAAATGCTGCATGAAGCCGGCTTTGACCCGGCTCATTATCCGGTCCGTCTGGGCCCGAAGGACGATTTCAGCTATCAGGAGGGCAAACGGCTGGCCGAAGCCATACTGCTGGGCCAGTCCGCTTTTCCGGCTGCTGCCGTACGTTTTCCAATTGTACTAGGGACTGATGACTACACGCGCCGGCTGCATTTTCACATTGAGCAGATCACGCAAGGCAAGCCGGTCGGCATCCCGAATCCGGAGGCGCTGATCTCTTTTATCCGGTCGGATGAAGCTGCAGACTTCCTCTACTGGCTGGGCTTCTCGCCGCTGACCGGACCGGTCAACGCCTGCTCGGACGGGGCCATTGCCATTCAGGAAGTCATTTCACTGATCGAAGCCGTGACCGGAAAACAGGCAATAACGGCGCAACGTACAGCGGATAAGGATATGTCACCGTTCGGCATCACAGAATCATGGTATATGAATACAGCAAAAGCCCGCTCTGCGGGCTTCGTCTTCCTGTCATTAACCGCCTGGCTGCCGGAGCTTGTAGCTGTGCTCAATGCCTCACTCAGCCAAAGCGAGTAGCGGTGCTTCTTCCTTGCCTTGTCTCGCCTCATCCATGCTAATCAGCCGGCCGGCGGAGGCCGGCCCGGCTCCATCCTCTTCAATTCTAAATACATTGATCTCCCTGAACAGCCGCTGTGAGAGCTCGCTGATCTCCAGCGCCTGGCGGGCGATATCGTGTATGGCCTGATCCTGCTGGGTGCTTGATGCGTTCACTTCCTGAACGCCTGCCGCCGTCTGCTCAGCAACAGATGCCACGGAATGGATGGATTCCCCCAGCCGGGAATTAATCCGCTGCGTCTCCTCCACCTTACCGTGAATCTGCGTAATCTGCCGGCTGATTCCGGAAATCGAGTGGTCTATCGCCTTGAAGGAGGCCAGGGTTTCTGCAACCTGGGAATCCTGCTCCTCAAGGCTTTTTTTCGTGTCCAGCATCTCTTTCTCAAAGCCCGCCATATTCTCCTGCAGCTCCCCGATAATCCGGCTGATCAGGATGGAAGAATCGCTGGTCTGAACCGACAGGTGGCGGACCTCATCAGCGATAACTGCAAAGCCCTTCCCGGCCGCACCCGCCCGCGCCGCTTCAATCGCCGCATTCAGTGACAGAATGTTCGTCTGCTTGGAGATTTCTGTAATGGAATTCGTGATCCGCGAAATATCGCCCGACTGCTCAACCAACTTTTCCAGCGCTTCATATACTTTGCCGATAGAGAAACGCGAGCGCTCTGAAATCCGCTGCAGCTCACCTACCGTATCCGAGCCTTTGCGTGCATTAAGGTCAGCCGTTCCGCTGGTCGCCAGCATTTTGTCGGTATAATCGGTAATCTCCGCCACTTCCCGCTCCAGCTCCTGCAGCAGCAGCGCACTTTGCTCAGACTGGACAGCCTGCTGGTCCGCTCCTACCGAAATCTCCTGGATGGTTCTTACAATTTCCTGGTTTGTATTGGCTGTAACCGTCGACGACTCCTGGAATGAGCGGGAATAGTCTGCAAGCGTTGAAGCTACCTGCACCGTCTGGCGCAGCATCTCGCGCACCCGGGTCACCATATGGTCAAAATGAAAGCTGAGCCGTCCCAGCTCATCATCGTACGGAGAATTAATCTGCTGCCGCAAATCGCCCTCTGCAATATTACGCAGCGCATGCTGGAGCTTGCCTACCGGTGCAAGGAACGAACGGATCAGCAGTACAGCCAGTATCAGCAACAACAAAACCACTATGCCTGCAGCATAATAGACGATGGACACGGTGTGCTCCAGGAGCGTAAAGGATTCGGCCTGCGCCTTGTCCGCATTATCAGAAGCTGCCGTATAGAGTGCGGTATTAATTTTAAGGAGCTGCTGATGAACAGCAAGCGCATTCGTATGGAGACCGTCAATCTCCTCAAGCACTGTCAGCGGGTCAAGGCTTGTATCCCCCATCGTTTCAACCAGCTTCCCGACATAACCGCTATACATTTTTAAGGCCGACTGCAGCAGCTGCAGATCCTTCCACGCAGAGGTCTCCTTTTCAAAATCAACCCTGGCCACAGCCTCTTCCAGCTGCTGCTGCTTGTCCATAAACGGCTGTGCCAGCTCCAGGTCACTGGATTCTGCAAGCTCTGTCTCCAGGCTGTTCAGCTCCTGCAGCAGCTGGGTGATCGTCGAAACGGTAATTCTTTTTTCCATCTCCGACTTTTGGCGTTCCATCGACAGCTCCACCTGACTAATCTTCTGCCCCTGAACCAGCGCCACAACCAAAAAGATAAGTGAGATCGCCGTAAAACTGAGAACCAGCTTCCATTTCATGGATAAGTGCAGCATATTTCTTTTCAAGCCTTATCATCCCTTCTGTTAAAGCCTTGGTCATTTCGTTATGTATGTAATATTTGCCACGCACTTATTGTAGAAGCTGGATATTAACGGCTCTGCGGGGTTTTGTATGCGCACCGTAAATAAATTGTTGCAATATTGTTAACCCGGGACTGCAGCAGCATGACAAAATACCCACATAAACAACAAAAGACAGGCACCCTTACCGGGCACCTGCCTGAAAAATACTAATGTATTGATTTACTGTGCAGCACTTTCGTCCATATACATAACTTCCCACAGATGCCCGTCCGGGTCCTGGAAGCTCCAATTATACATAAAGCCGTGATCGACCGGATCGTTGAACGGCTTGCCGCCGGCATTCAGCGCCTTCTGCACCAGCTCGTCCACCTGTTCCCTGCTTGCTGCGGAGAAACAGGTAATAACCTCTGTATGGGCAGCAGAATCAATAATCGTCTTGTTCGTAAACGTACCGAAATACTCCCGTGTCAGCAGCATAGCATACGTATTGCCGTTAATAATCATACAGGTTGCGTTCTCATCCGTAAAATGAGGATTAAATTCAAACCCTAACGCGGTAAAAAATTCAACTGACCTCTGCAGATTGGCAACGGGCAAATTAATAAACACCTGTCCTGCCTGAAATCCCATTCGCTGATCACCTCGTACATGAATTTGGGCGTGCTCCGCTCCATTATAGCATGCAGTTTTCCCATAACAATAAAATTTAAAATATCCTTGCCGCAAAAAAGCTCCTGGATTTGCCTCCGTTTTTTGCGGCGCGGAACACTTTATAATAACAGGCTTTGTTTACTGTACAGCCTTCAATAGCTTAGCAAGCAAATGCGCCGTTTCCTCGCGTGTCGCTGAAGCCTGCGGGGCAAAGTTCACCGTACCGTCCGCCGCAGCCTGGCCTGACAGGATTCCCGCCTGCCGGACTGCCTTGGCCGCTTCCTGCGCGTAGCTGCTGATCGACGCCTGATCAGCGAAGCCGGCAGCTGTACCCCCGTTAACCGGCAGGCTCCAGTTCATCGCTTCAGCCAGACGGGTAATCATCACCGCCAGCTGTTCGCGTGAAACATTAGCCTTAGGATTAAATCGGCCGTCTCCTGTACCGTTCACAATTCCGTTTGCGCTGGCCCAGCTCACAGCTGTCCCATAATAATCATCAGCCTGCACATCGGTAAAGCTGCCGGCTCCTGCTGTATTCAGATCCGCTCCTGCAAGGCGGGCCAGCAGCAGCGCTGCATCTCCGCGGCTCAGCTGAGCCTTAAGCCCGAATTGCCCTGCCGAGGTGCCTGAGATAATACCGCGCGCCGCCAGATAAGTAATGGAATCTCTGGCAAAGCTGTTTGCAGTATCGTTAAACACCTGCTTGTTATAGCCGACAGCATAAACCGAGAAGTGCGGGGTCTTAAAGGTCAGCATTCCGGCTGCCGCGTCGTAGCTGCTTGCAGGCAGCACAGACAATGCTCCGGATGCTGTTACGTAATAAGCAGCAACCGCATTGGCATCTTCACCTGCAGACAAGGTATAAGGAATGCGGACCAGAGCACTGCCTGCGCCAAAGCTGGAAACCTCCCTGCTGCCGGCTTTTACTGTAAAGCTCAGCACCGGACGGGTGCCGATCAAGCCAGTTGAATCCGCCGGGAACGCGGCTTTGGCAACGGTCAGGCTGACAGCCTCCCCTGCCGCAGCAGTGTGGATGGCAGAGACGGCATTCCGGTCCAGCGAAACCGTACCGGAGCTGCTGGCAAAGGTCACTGTCTGAATCTGGCTGCCGGCGAGTTCGGCCCATGCAGCTGCCGGCACCTGAAGGGTAGCTGCTGCTGATGTATCAGACGCCGCTGTACGGAACAACAGCTCCTTTGCCACTGCTCCCTGCAGCAGCTCCAGTGCAGCTGTCACATCCTCCAGGCTGACAGGATAAGAAGTATTGCCGGCTGAATCCGTAACTGCTGCAACCTCTACAACAGCCTTGCCGTCAGCCTGGATGACAGTTCCATCAGATGCTGGAACCGGCGCAGGGACTCCGCTTGTCGGGCCGGTGCCCGGCAGGCTCGTTACCGGATCGGCTGCCTTCACTGTCACCTGCGCTTCAGCCAGACCGTAGCCGTCAGCACTGGATACTGAGATTACCGCTGTCCCGGCAGCAAGCGGCGTTACCTTGCCTGCCTGGTCAACCGATGCAACCGCTGAATTGGAGGAGCTCCAGCTCAGCCCGGCCGCAGCTCCTCCTGCCGGCTGCACATCTGCTGCAAGCACTGCTGCTGCACCGCCGGCTTGCAGGGACAATGCCGTCTTATCGAGCGTCAACGTTGTTACATTCAGCTGGTAGATGGCCACTGTGCCGCCGACTTCGTTGGCAACCAGCACCAGCGGCAGTCCGGTCGGACTGTCTGCTGCAGCGATAAATTCAATTCCCTCCGGACCCGTATCCGTCTCTATATTATTCTTCGGGGTGAACTCGCGTGTGTTGATATAGTTCACAAATGCCGGCTGCTCCGGATTGGTTACATCATAGGTCATCAGACCGCCGATGCGCTCCAGCCCGATAAAGGCCAGCGCCTTATTGCCCACCTTGCCGGTCTTTACATATTCCGGCTCCGGCCCTTTTTTGGTGCTGCGGCTGTCCAGTGTGGTGTTGCTGTTGCTGGCATTGAAGTAAGCAGGCAGACGCTCTGCCGTGATCTGCTCAAAATCGCTGCCGCTGTCATACACCTGCTTCATGGTAGAAGCATCCCAGATGGAGAAGGAACGCGCTCCATACAGATAAATGCCGTCATGGCCCATATCCGACATTACTTCAACGCCATCATAATTTGTTGTTCCGGCCAGGAACTTGGCGGCGGCTGAAGCCGGATCAAGTGAGCTTTTCATTTTACCGATCGTGCTGGCATTCTCCTTGCTGTCCCATTCCGTTGCATCGCCTTCGTTGGCCGTGAACAGATAGGTTGTACCGTTGACTGTATACTGGCTAATCCCGTCGGGCATATAGACGCCGTAAAATGGTACGTTTTCAAGCTGGATCAGATTATCCTTTTGCAGATCCAGCGCATTTTGCGGAAGGCTGAGATCCTTGAATCCCAGTCCTTTCACCCATAGCAGCTTGCCGGAAGCAATATCTACAGCGGCGATAGCATTGTTCTCCTGCAGACTGATATACGCCGTCTTCTGGTCTTCGGACAGCTCGATGAATTCCGGCTCCAGATCACGTACTGCGTCTGCTTTGGCGCCTTTGCCGGTAATCAGCTTCGTCTCCGGGTCTGCTGCCCCGCGGATATGCACCAGATCATCTATGACTGCAGGGTTATCGAACTTCACCAGGCTTACTGCCTTGGTCACGGTATCAATAATCGTAACGCTGCCCTCCGGATCGCCTGCCAGAGTACGAGGCTCCGCCTCATCAGCTGTCAGGATATAGCGGCCGTCAGCCGTGTATTTGACCATATCCGGCTGAACCCCGGCTTCAAACGTCTCCAGCAGCTTGCCGCCGTAATCAAGCACAAGCACCTTGCCGTTCTTCATCGCATCGGCTTCCTGGACCGCCACTGCAATCCGTTTAGTCGCCGTATTAATATCCACACTGGTCAAATCCCCGTAGCTGAAGCCTCCGGTCTCGGACAGCACCTCAATATTGATGCTAGCCTCCTTCTCCGGGTGCACACCGTCTTTGAGATCGACAATATCTACAGTCGCCGGATGAGTTGATCCGTTAACCAGATAAAATTTGCCGTTATCCCGGTTATAGCGGACTATTTCGGCCACGCCGCCGTCTTCATTCGTCGTACCGACGGAATACCCGCCGATTTTGGTAATGCTGATCAGATCCTGCTTAGGGTCAGGTGCAGGCTTATTCACAATAAGGTCAAGCGTTCCGGAAACCTTGGCTGGAGCAGCAGAGCTGTCATAGACGGTATAGCTCACTGTTGATGTACCTGCTGCCAGAGGAATGCCGCTGATCGTACCGGTTGCTGTATCAAGCACAAGTCCTTCCGGCAAGCCGGCTGCACTGAAGGAATACGGCTGGACTCCGCCGTACACGGACAGGGCAACCGTATATTGTGAGCCCGCTGTCGCTTTTGGCAGCGCGGTTGTGGCTACACCGAGGGCGGGTGCCTTGACTCCCCACGCCCCATCCCTACTACTGTGCGGCTTCATCAGATTCATTGCGGCTGCATCCAGGCTGTCGAAGCTGATCTGCTTCAGATCCTTCTTATTGTTATCCGTATCGGCGAAATCCGCGCGGCGCACCGACTTCTGTTTGGAGGTTCCTTCCTCCTTGCCTGTCGGATAATCCCCTTCATAGCCGTCAATCACGGAGCCCTTGTCATTTCCCGCTGTGCCGATCATGTCCACATAGGCAGCGCTTTTGCTCTCGAACGGATTTACCGCCGTCAGCAGGTCCGTATTGCTGAGCAGAACCACCTTTACACCTTTATTATTGAAAAGGAGCCCGCCCCATGTCTGGTCACCCTTGCCGCTGATGTCGCTTTGGAAGGACGGGTTATTTTTACTGTCCGTAATAAGATAAGAGGAATGCGCCTTGATAGTCCCGCTCAGCTCTAATCTGCTCCAAGTCCCGTTCATGGCCGGATCAGAGTATTGCAGTGACCACCCGCTCAGGTCAACATCCACGTCCAGAGGATTATAAAGCTCAATATAGCCGCTTGAAAAATAACCGCCTGTAGTATCTGCATCCCCTCCGCCATATACCTGATTCACAATAATATGAGGAACGTTTACATTATAAGAGCCGTCAGCATTGTACGGAGTGCCCGCCGGTTGTGCCGCAGCCGCCGATGCAGGGGCCCCGCCCCAGGCGGGAACAAGTGCTAATTCAGCTGCCAGCAGCAGCGAGAGGATGGTAGTGCCTGATCTTTTCAAAGTCGATGTCACTCCTATAGTTTATTTTTTAAATAACTATAGTGGACGAGTGTTTACGGTTGTGCGGATTTGTATCAACGGAGCGTAAAGTGCAGGGACAACTCTGCCGATCCCGAAAAAAGCCTTAACATTCCGCTGACCCCCGCCAAATATTCACCTGCTATGATCAGGGCAACTAAAGTCCTGGAGGGGATATTGATGCGTCTTGCCTTGTTTACGGACACTTATCTTCCGCAGACCAACGGAGTTGCCCGTACGCTTCACCGGCTGACCGGCCATCTGAACCGCCGTGGAATCGAGCATCTGCTGTTCACACCAAAGTCTGCTCCCGGAGAAGAGTGTGACGATCCGGTACGCAAAATCTCCAGCATCCCCTTTTTCCTGTATCCCGAGTGCAGACTGGCCCTTCCGGGCCTGTCCTCCATCAGCAATGAGCTCCGCGCCTTCCGCCCCGACCTGCTGCACCTGGCGACCCCGTTCAACCTCGGCTTATACGGCCTGCGTTATGCCCACAAACATAATCTTCCGCATGTCGCCTCCTACCACACCCATTTTGACCGCTACCTCCGCTATTACCGGATGCCCAGCCTCATTCCGCTCTACTGGAAGTATATGAAATGGTTTCACCGCAGCTGCGACGCCATCCTGGCACCATCCCGGGAAACGTCCGGCGTGCTTCGGGCACACGGCTTTACAGGCCTGAAGCTGTGGTCGAGAGGCGTCGACTGCGGGCTGTATAATCCGGGGAAGCGTACGGAGGATGTGCGGGGACGTTACGGGGTCGAAGCTCCGCTGCTGCTGCTGTATGTAGGACGGATCGCTCCGGAAAAAGACCTCGCAACGCTCATGGCGGCCATGCGCCTCCTGCCGGCTTCCGCTGCCGCTGACGTGCATCTGCTTGTCGTCGGGGATGGTCCGCTGCTGCCGGAGCTGCGGGAATCGGCGCCCGGGAATGTCAGCTTTACCGGCAGCAGGCACGGCGATGAGCTGGCAGAGCTGTACGCCTCCAGCGACATCTTCGTGTTTCCGTCCGCTACGGAAACCTTCGGGAATGTCGTGCTGGAGGCTATGGCCTCCGGGCTGCCGGTCATCGCCGCAGATGCGGGCGGCCCGCGCGAGCTGGTCGTGCCCGGCCGGAGCGGCACACTGTTCAGCCCGCAGCAGCCGGAGGCAATGGCCGAGGCCATCTGCAGGCTGGCCGGGCAGCCCGAGCTGCGATCAGCGATG
Organism: Paenibacillus sp. FSL R7-0273; assembly: GCF_000758625.1. NCBI lineage: Bacteria > Bacillati > Bacillota > Bacilli > Caryophanales > Paenibacillaceae > Paenibacillus > Paenibacillus sp. FSL R7-0273. The sequence continues at coordinate 2,481,812 of NZ_CP009283.1, read as the reverse complement.
GGCCACGAGGGGCGGCGCCTGGCGCTTAGCCGCTCCTGGGATAATATCTTTGACGGACTGGTCAGAGATTACGAGGAGGTTATTGAAGCCCGGCGTGTGAAGGGCCGTGCGGGGATTTTTACGGCTTAGCCGTTCGGACGGGTTTCGGCGGAATCAAAGGCACTTTTGCCTTTCATTTCGCCATCCGGCCGGATTTCGCCGGAATCAGAGGCACTTTTGCCTTTCATTTCGCCATCCGGCCGGGTTTCGCCGGAATCAGAGGCACTTTTGCCTTTCATTTCGCCGTTCGGCCGGGTTTCGCCGGAATCAGAGGCATTTTTGACTTTCATTTTGCCGCTCGGCTCAGTTTTGCCGGATGAGAGGCACTTTTTCCTCTACCTCCAACAGCAGTACACCGACCCTCACGACTCTCAGAACACTATCTGCCCTCCCCTACTATAATAACTAGCAGAGCCCGACCAGCCTTCTGCGATAGAAGGTTGGTCGGGCTCTTTTTTGAAGTGCTGCTATAGATGGCAGTGGCGGCCTAGTACCGGTCAGAAATCTCCTGAAACTTCTGGCTGCATTTCACAAAAATCTCTACGATATCGGGGTCGAAATGCCGGCCGGCATCCCCGACAATAATATCGACTGCCTGCTCATGGCTCATCGCCTCCTTGTAGACGCGCTTGCTGGTTAGCGCATCGTACACATCAGCAACCGCCATCAGCCTTGCGGACAACGGGATTGCATCACCGGTCAGTCCTTGCGGATAGCCGGTACCGTCCCATTTCTCATGATGGGAATAGACGATTTCCTTGGCAAACCGCAGAAAGGTTTCGGTGCTGTTCATCAGCCGCTCGGCACGCAGGACCGCATCCCGGCCCTGGGTTGTGTGTGTCTTCATCACTTCATATTCTTCGTCTGTCAGCTTGCCCGGCTTGAGAAGAATATGGTCCGGGATGCCCACCTTGCCGATGTCATGCAGCGGTGCCGAGGTAACAATCAGGCTGATATGCTCGGGGCTGAGGACGTCCGCATATTTTTCCGTTCGGCCCAGCCCGGTTGCCAGCTCCTTGATATACAGCTTGGTTCTTTGAATATGATTGCCCGTTTCCGGATCACGCATTTCCGCCAGCGCCGCCATCGCCATGACCGAGACCTCCTGGATCAGCGATATTTCCTGGATCCGCCGGGAGATTTCTGCTTCGAGATACTGGTTTTTGTCTGCAAGAAAATCCTTGGAGCGCTTCAGTGTCAGATGTGTCTTCACGCGCGAGAGGAGGATCGGCGCACTGATCGGCTTGGTAATATAATCGACCGCACCGGAATCGAAGCCCTTGTTCTCATCCTCCACCTCTTCTTTTGCGGTCAGAAAAATCACCGGTATCTCCCTCAGCACCTCATCCTCCATTAGCCTGCGGCAGGTTTCGTAACCGTCCATACCCGGCATCATAATATCCAGCAGAATCAGATCTGGGGGAGCAGCCTTGGCAATCTGCAGCGCTTTTTCGCCGTTTGTAGCGACCTTCACCTTGTAGCATTCCTTCAGCAGGCCGCTGAGCAGCGCAATATTGTCCGGCGTGTCGTCAACGACTAATATAACAGGTCTTAAATCCAGCATTGTTTACATCAACCTCTGTTCATAATGACTTTCAAGGATAGCCTGCCGGGTAATTTCCACAGCCTCCTCATATTCAAACCGGCCAAGACTGCGCTCCAGCCGCTGCAGATCAGCCGGATCTATCAGGCGGGCCACCGTACCCCTTATATCGGCATAATAATCAACAGCTTCACTGTCATCATCCAACAGCAGCTCCAGCAGGCGCTCAAGCAATTGCACCCGCGGGACCGTCAGCTGTCCCCTCTCCTCCTCCGGCACTGCTGAACGCCGGTTGCTGCCCAACTGCTTGATGATTGTCCCGGAGCTTTCCTGTACGGCTGCTTCCAGCCTGCGCAGCAGCTCCTCCAGCACCTCCGGCCCTGCGTCCCGGCTGAACATTTCAACCAGGCTACCGGCCAGCCTCTCTACCTCGGTAACCCCGAGATTGCCCGATACCCCTCTCAGGTTATGGGCAAGCCTTTCCGCTGCTGCAGCCTCCTCCTTCCGGAGCGCCTCACGCAAAGACTGAACCATTTCATGCTGGCTGTCCGCATATTTCAGCAGCAGGCTGCTGTATAATGTCCGGTTGTGCCCCACCCGGTTCAGACCGCCCGCTGTATCAATCCCGCCGAGCCGCAGGATAGACAACGCACCGGTGTCAATCCTTGCATTAGCACTTGCCTCTGTACTTGCTTCCAGACTCACTTCCCCACTCGCACCAGCCTGCCGGACAGCCCCGTCTGTAACCCATCTGCTGATCTTCGTGAACAGGATATCCGGGTCAACCGGCTTGGCGATATGCCCGTTCATGCCTGAAGCAAAGCTGCGCTCCCGCTCCTCCTGCATCGTCCGGGCCGTCATGGCGATTACCGGCAGTCCCGGAGACAGCTCGCGGATTCTCGCCGCCGCCTCGAAGCCGTCCATCTCCGGCATCTGCAGATCCATCAGGACGATGCCGTAAGGCCGGTCCGCAGGCATCGCTTCTATCAACCGCACTGCTTCAGCCCCGTTCACTGCCAGATCCGGCAGCATTCCCTGGCTTCTCAGCAGCTCAGCGGCAATCTGCCGGTTAATTTCATTGTCTTCGGCTACCAGCACCCGGGTTCCGGCCAGCCTGTAATCCTTTTCCTGAACCGGGGAAGCCGCTTCCGGCAGCAGCAGAACCGGGGAAGCCGCATTCTGCACCAGATCAAACCAGGCGGTAAATGCAAAGGTGCTGCCCTGCCCCTCCACACTGTCCACCCACAGGCTGCCGCCCATATTTTCTACCAGCTTGCGGCTGATAGCCAGCCCCAGTCCCGTTCCGCCAAACCTCCGCGTTGTCGAGCTGTCAGCCTGGGTAAAGGCCTGAAACACCTTGCTCTCCGTCTCTTTACTCATGCCGATGCCGGTGTCGTGTACGCTGATCTGCAGCTTGACCCTGCTGTCAATCACGCTGTTCAGCTCAACTGCAATCGAAATCTCACCCTCCTCGGTGAATTTAATCGCGTTGCTCAGCAGGTTCGTAATAATCTGTCCCAGACGCAGCGGGTCACCGCTGAGCTTGGCGGGCACCTCAGGCTGGATTGTACAGAGCAGCTGCAGCCCCTTTTCCCCGGCCGTCTGGCTGGACAGATCCAGTGCCCCGGTGATGACCTCCATAAGTGTAAAGTCCGTGTTCTCCAGCTCCAGCTTGCCTGATTCCACCTTTGAAAAATCAAGAATTTCATTAATAATGCCCAGCAGTGAGGTGCCGGCGTTATGAATTTTGGAGATATAATCCTGCTGAACAGGGTTAAGGCCGGTCTTTAGCGCCAGATAGGCCATTCCGATAATCGCATTCATCGGTGTACGGATCTCATGGCTCATGTTCGCCAGAAACTGTGACTTGGCAGCTGTTGCTTCTTCCGCCAGATTAAGTGCAGATTTCAGCTCCGCCTCCTGCCGTTTGGCATCAGTAATATCCTCCGATACGCTTAGCAGGTAGAGCGGCTGCCCCTCGGCATCCATGATCGGCAGCTTGGTGGTCAGTACATATCTGAGATTGCAGTGCTCACCGTCGTCGGGAATAATCTCGATTTCGCTGAAGGACTGACCGGTGGCGATTACTCTTTTATCCGCATCCATCAGCTTGCGGGCAATCTCCTCAGGGAACACCGTCTGCAGATCCAGGCCTACCAGCTGCTCAGGCGCTATGCCCAGGAAATCCGCACTGGCCTGATTAGCCTTAAAAATCTTCAGGTGCTGCGCATCCTTCACCGTTATCATGAGCGGCATATGGCTGATGATGGCATCAAGGAAATTGCGGTTATCGATAATCTCTTTTTCCTTATGCTTCAGATCGCTGATATCGGTCATAATCCCCAGGTACCCGCCGACCGAATAATCGGACAAGCGGTAGGCAGACAGGGAATACAGAATGTGGTGCTCCTCCCCCGAAGCAAAGGTCCTGATAATCTGCCGGTTCGAGGATCTGCCGGTCGCCGCCACTTCAGTCATCATCTCGCTCAGATTGCGGTACCCGTCCTCCGGCAAATGCGGCAGCATGCTCATCGGAATACCGGCCAGCCTGCTACGCGACACCTGAAAGGCCTGCTCATAAGCGGCATTACAGCCGAGAAAGCACTGCCGTTCATCGATATAAAAAAGCGGATGCGGCAGCGTATCAATTAACTGTGAGGTGAAGTACAGCTGGTCAGACAGCTCTTTTCTCATCCGTTTGTATTCAGAAATATCCTCTTTAATGCCGACGTAGTGCGTGACTTCACCGCTGTCATTTTTAATGGAGGAGACGAGCACCGCTTCCGTATATTCCTCACCGTTCTTTTTACGGTTAACAAATTCCCCGTGCCATTTCCCCCCTGCCTCCAGCGTTTCATTTAATTGGTTATAGGTCTCACGCCTGGTCTTGTCAGTCTTCAGGAGGGAGGGTGTCTTGCCGAGAATTTCCTCCTTAGGGTATCCCGTCACCTCAGTAAAATAGGGATTGATATATTCAATCTGCCTGTCCTTGTCCGTAATCAGAATAGACATCGGCGCCTGCTCAATAACATTCAGATAGAGGCGAAGCTTCTCGTTGTACTCCCTTTCGGTTTCCAGCATTTTTTTGGCGGCGATGGTCTGCTTGGCATATAGTCTTACAATGAAATAAGCCATAATGATGATCGTAAAATACAGAAACACGTATACAGAGAAGCCTTTCAGCAGCACAATCATCACTGGATACATTAAAAAGAGGATCCCGCCCTTCAGCATCCGCGGATTATTCTCCGGTACTGCTGCGGGTTCCGATTTGCTAATCTGCAGCGTCCCCATCATACCGCTGGCTGCTATTCCTGCGATGGAGAGCCGGTACAGGCTGTCTATGTATGGACTTGAGATTAGTCCGCCGTGCAGCGCCTGGATGAGATCGAGCGTCCCGATCAGGGCGATCCCCGAAATCAGCAGGATACAGCCGGGTGTGCGCTGGCTGCTGTCCATATAGATCCAGATCAGAGTAAGTCCGGCCAGCACCAGCAGCGGTACAAGCAGATAAAAGAAGACGGCGAACGACTGCAGGCCGCCCGGCATCCAGTGAAAGGTTTCGTCCTGAAAAAAGATAAACCATACACTGCCCACAATGCACTCTACAGTTGTAATCTGGTCCCATAGAACCTGCAGTTTACTTATCCGCTTTTTCAGCTTCCTGTAAACCTGTACAATGCCGAACAGAATCGCGACTCTTGCCGGAATATGCACCATTACCGCCAGCAGCACGCTGTACGGCTCATCTCCGAAGGAAATGGTCAGGCCTCCCGGAAACAGAGTCAGAAACAGATTGCCCGCTGACCACAGCAGAAACGCAAGCTGAATCCAGTGGCGTGATATATTTAACTCCGGCCTGCTGCCGCCCCCTCTTTTCCAAAATGCACAGCAGACCAGCAGCGGTCCGCCTGTTATAATGATCATCCACAGTATGCTGCTGTATTGGATCTCTACCCAGATACAGGCCAATATGTACAGCGCCAGAGCTGCCCATAGCCCGCGTATCCTGCCTTTCTCCATCCGCCGCTGACCACCCTTAATTTCTATAATATTTCCTTTGCTGAAGCTTTCCTGCCGGTTCCTGATAGTGTTGTTTCATTCTACCTCTATATGCTATCTTATTCCTACTACTTTTTTCGACATTCTTCCGCAAAAAACTTAGCCCATCCAAGACTCCAACTGGGAGTTTGGACGGGCTATTTACACCTATATGGCCGGACTAAGAAGAAATCTGCCGTTATCGCTATACACCGGATTCTGTGCGATCTATATGCTCTCTCCCAAAGTAGCGGTCCGCGCAGTCTTTGACGAGGTGTCGCCGGGAGGTTTCATGAAGGTTGAGCAGCTGGTTTAAGACAAATATCCGCTGGACCTTATCCTCTGCATACATAAACAGCTGCTGCTTATAATAATCGAGCTGCCGCTGATTCGGCCCGGAAGGCCGCACATTTTTTTCGTATACACTGAGCAGCTGTAAATGCAGCTTATAAGTCTCTTCCTCATTCATAATGGCATCTCCCTGTAGAAACAGTTCTTAGTATGCCATTGTCTCCATCTATGAATGATTAATACCTGGTAATAGAGCTATCCGGTAGTTTTCATGTAATAATCCCCGTAAGGCAGCTCTCTGCTTCTCTCCAGCTTATGGTAGCCCAGCCTCTGAAGCACTGCGACCCGGTGCACCGCCTGCGGAACCGCCTTGGTTAACACGCCGCTGAAGGTGAAATGCTGCGGAAACTGAAGCTCTACCAGCTCTATTATTTCAGATAACACATCAGCTTGCTCATACTCAGAGACCAGATCAAGTCTCAGGATACCGGCCTCACCCTTTTCCTCCCCCTGCTCAAGCTTCCTGGTAAAAAATTCGACAGTTCCGATTACCCGCTCAGACGTTTGTTCAACAATACTGAACCGCACATAGGCCCGTGTCTTATATTCTCCCAGCCAGGCTTCAATACAACGCTCCATTTCCTCAAGCCTGGTCATCTTGAAATCGGAATGGCAATTGTCGCTGTTGAACAGAGGATGGGAATCGGGATCACTATAGCATCTAAGCAAATCTGCAGCATCGTCCATCCGGACCAGCCTCAGGCTGAAGCTTCCGGTTTCATATACGGGACAACAGGTATAAGGGTCTGTAATTCCAAGGTTCATGGTAAAATCCTCCTTATTGAATGGGAATGATTCCATTATAAGCAGGTAAACCGGACAACAGCCTGTCGTCATTCCTCATATTGCTGCAAAATCATCCGGGCATGGCTCTGCAGCCGCCGGCGCAGCGTCTCAGGCTCCAGCACGGTACAGGAGCCGGCGTTCAGCAGCAGGATTCCGAACCAGCCGGTTTCCGTCTCAGGCACACTGAATTGCAGAATCAGCTCAGAGCCGTGTTCTTCAACTACTCTGGCATTCGGAAAAGCTTCTTCCAGCTGAACCCTCCTTCCGGCAGGACAGGCAAGCTTGATGCTGATGCTGGGCCGTACATCCTGATGGGCAGCAAGCAGCTGCTCCGCGTTTCCGTGACTATGAATAAAGGTCTGACCGGTATTTCGGATTTCCCTGATCCTCGACAAACGGAACAGCCGGTAATCCTCACGTCCGCAGCAATAGGCAAACAGATACCAGGCATACCATCTGTATGACAAAAGCAAGGGCTCCACATAACGGCTGGAAACAGACTGCTGCGCATCCGTGTACTGAAACTGGACCGCAGTCCGGCTGCGGATCGCCTCTTCAATAACTTCGACTGAATGTATGGTTCCACTGCCTTCACGCAGCGTATCCAGCTGCAGCCGGAACGGCTGCTCAGACGAAAGTCCCGCCGGGGACAGGGATATCATTTTTTCTACCGTTTCCTCTGCCTGCCTGCTGTTATAGCCTGAGACCAGCCCCTTTAACGCAGTCAAAATGTACATGTAATCCTCTGACTGGAGCAGTTGCCTGTTCATTTTGTAGCTGTCCAGGATATAATAGCCGCCGCTTTTGCCCTGTATGGAGCCTACTGGGATGCCCGCCTCGCCAATCGAGTCCATATCACGCTGAATCGTACGCGGAGAAACATCAAATTTCTCAGCGAGGGCACGTGCACTGACCACGTCCCTGTTAAGCAGGTATACCACTAAGCCCAGCAGCCTGTTTACCTTCATCTTATTTCACCGGCTCCTCAGCCCTACTGAACCACTCACGACCAAGCAGTCCGTACGCAAAGGTATCATGCCATTTGGGTTCACCGTGCTCATCATGCTTAAAATAACCGGTCTCACGGAAAAAACCTTCTCTCCGCAGCTTCAACCGTTCAAGCAGCCGCCATGACGGTGCATTATCCGGATTACAACGGGCCGTTACACGCCGTATCTGCAAATCGGTGAATCCGTAATCCAGCAGCCGCCGGCAGGCTTCCGCCGCATACCCGCAGCCGTGAAACCCGCTGTTAAACACATAACCAAGCTCCCAGGTCCGGAAAGCAGCGGGCTGCTGCTGCTGAAAATACAGGTTGCCGATCAGCTTGCCCGAATCCTTCAGGCAAACGGCCCAAAACGCCGGATCACCGGAACGCCGCAGCGCCTCAGCCTCACACTGGGCTTCATTATGTACACCGTATGGCTCAAATTTCACAACGTCTTCCCTGGAAAGGTACTCATACAAATCCCTGGCATCCTCAGGCTTAAATCGCCGTAATATCAGCCGCTCTGTCTCTAATACTCCCAATGTATTCACCTCATAACGATAGTTATTGGACGCACCAGCCCCACTATCCATAATTTTCCTACCAAGTATAAATGAGCTTACGGGTTTCTTCAAATGAACATATGAAGGCGGTGGGCTTGCGCGGACTGGGTCCGTTAGAATTGAGGTTCTACTACTATATAAAAGAAAAAGAGATGCCCGGCCATTACACGGCTGACGGAACATCTCTTGCCCATAAATTACTTGCGGATGCCGCTAAGGCTTCCGCCCTGCGCAAACACCCGTTCAATATTGCGCTGCACATCCGGATCCGGAATGAGCGGCGGCGCCTGATGCGGCTTCACACGGGCATCGATAATGACATTATCGCAGGCCCAGTGCTTGTGCGTGATTCTGCTGTTCACACCGTGAATATCATGCGAAGGATTGCTGCGCGTAAAGGTCGCCCACAGGAAGTTATTCAGCTCCTCGCTGATAAACCTGCTGTCATCGCACAGAATGATCATCGGGCACCCGGGAAGCGCTCCCTGCGCTTCAATGACAGCACTCAGGCGGCTCATTTCCTGCTCGGTATCATCATAGGTCGTAAATGCAGGGCCCGTAAGCGCCACAATTCCCGGCAGGACCAGCTTAGCCTCACCGAAGCCCTCCAGAGAAGCCAGAGCCTCCGGCACCTCTGTGCACAGGGTTCTTTTCTTATCACCGACTGCGGCAAAAACAACCTTACTCCCCGTGTTGATTCCCGTTCCCGAGTAATCCAGCGTATCAATCGTCGTATTCGTCTGAAAATGAATATCCCGCCGCAGGTCGATCCGCTCCAGAATATACGTCAGGAAATCAGGGATATCATGCGTGCTGACCGGACGGTCCTCCACTGCAGTGATGAACAGATATTTAGCCAGACTGAGCTGGCCGGTGCCGAGCACCCGGTTGGCAATCGTCAGCAGCTCTGCCGGCTGCTTCAGCTGCTGGTAAGGTGTGTAGCGCTCGCTGCCGATTGCGAACAGCAGCGGATGCACACCTGCCGCATCGACGGCATGCACTTCTTTTACACCGGGCACCTCATTTTTAATCGCGCTGCCGGTCAGCTCATGGATCAGCTCGCCGAAGGCAGTGTCCTCCTGCGGCGGCCGTCCCACTACTGTGAAGGGGAAGATTGCGCCTTTTTTGGCATACACCTTATGCACCTTCATTACCGGAAACGGATGAGTCAGGCTGTAATAGCCCAGATGGTCGCCGAACGGCCCTTCCGGCTTCGTGTCGCCGGGATGGATCTCGCCTGTAATTACAAAATCCGCATCCGCGCTGACACAGAAGCCGTCTACATAGCTGTAGCGGAAGTGGCGTCCGCCGATCAGACCGGCAAAGGTCATCTCGCTGAGGCCTTCCGGCAGCGGCATAACCGCAGAGAGCGTATGGGCCGGGGGGCCGCCGATGAAGCAGCTGACCTTGAGCGGCTCGCCCCGCTTGACCGCATGGCTCTGGTGGATGCCGATGCCGCGGTGAATCTGGTAATGGACGCCTACCTCTTTATCAATCTCATAATCGTTGCCGCTGAGCTGAATCCGGTACATCCCCAGATTGGAATTCATGATCCCCGGCTTGTCCGGGTCCTCCGAATAAACCTGCGGGAGCGTTACAAAAGCGCCGCCGTCCCCCTGCCAGTGCTTGATCTGCGGCAGATCGGAGATCTGAATCTCCTCGAAGCTAGGCGGCAGTCCGCCTGGCAGCTTGAGCGGCAGCGCCTTCCGGGCGGCAAGCCCTGTACCTACATATTTGAACGGCGCTTTCAGCGCCTTCATGGGATCATCCCGCAAAGCTATAACATCCTGGGAAGATTCCCACGTATCCCGGAAAATAAACTTGCTGCGCTCGATTGTGCCGAACAGGTTCGAGACTGCACGGTACTTGGAGCCCTTTACCTTTTCGAATAACAGTGCGGGGCCGCCTGCCTCGTAAACCTTCATATGGATGGCTGCCATCTCCAGGTGGGGATCAACCTCCTCACGGATCCGGATCAGATGCCCGTGCTTTTCAAGATCGTTAATGCATTCTTCTAAATTGCGGTATGTCATTGGTCTTACTCCAATCTGCAGAAGAAATAGGTTCCTCTTTATTATCAATGAGCCGGGAGCCAAGGTCAAACTTCTAATGTGCTGCAGCAGACAAAAAAAACTGCCTGAACCATTGTTCAGGCAGGCGTTATTCTATAAATGAAAGAATCAGGCCTTGGCAGGCAGCCACTCTGCAGTAAACTCAGCCACATCATATTCGTAAAAAGCCTGCAGCACCGCTTCCCGGTCATCCGTGAACAGCTGATCCGCCACACCGGCGACCAGCTTCGGAATCGCGTTCCGCATCCCGGAAATGGCCGAGGCTGACAGCCCGTTGCTGGCCAAGGCCGAATAATTGAATACAAACAATCCGTGCAGCAGCTGCTCGCCCTCCTTACTCCTGCTCTGCAGGGCAAAGCCCGGGCTGAGATAGGGATGTGCATCAAGCAGCGGATTGGCCGTAGCTGCCGGTGCCTGATAACGGTCGCTCCAGCGCGCGATATGGGGCTCAACCAGCCGCAGCTCCGGGCGCAGCCCGGGATCGCTGAGCAGTCCGGTGCTGACAACCAGGAAGTCAAAGGTATACTCGCCCTGCGGTGTAGTCACAACGGCCTTATCCCCGGACGCCTCCACCTTCAGCCAAGGTGAGCCGAGATGCAGCCGGAAGCCCGGCCACGCTGCCGCACGGGTAAAGGTATCGTTCGTCGGCGGCTGGTTGTATTTGAAGAAATGCGAGATTACCCCGTATTTGTCTTTATCCGCCAGCGTGTGGAACCGTTCAATCATCCCCGACAGCTCCATCTGGCGGATCGGATTGATGCTGGGCAGCTGGTCCCGGCGCACGAACACATGAGCCTCTGCAGCACCATCCGAGAGAATGTAATTTGCATTATCAAAGGCGGATGCGCCGCCGCCGAGAATCGCGATTGTCCGTCCGGCCAGTGCAGTACAATCGATGGCCTCCGAAGTATGTGCATATAGATGCTTTGGAAGGTTCTCAGCGATCATCGGCGGTACATGCCACTCACCACCGCCCTGAATACCTGTTGCCAATACAACCTTGCGGGCCAGCAGCACATCGGAGGGCGTTCCCGCTCCGGTAATATGCAGCCGGTGAACGCCTTCCCCCGCAGGCTCAATCAGCTTAAGCGTTACTTCATTCATAACCGGCAGGCTGAGCACGCTGCGGTACCAGCGAAGGTAATTCATCCAGTCGCTGCGGGGGATTTTATCGACTGCTGCCCAGCCTTCCGGGCCGGTCTGTGCTTCCCGCCAGGCGCGGAAGGTCAATGAGGGAATTCCCAGATCGATAGAGGTCAGGTGCTTCGGTGTCCGCAGCGTAACCATCCGGGCATAAGTCTCCCAAGGCCCCTCCTGCCCCTCCTTGTTCTCGTCGATCACAACAATATTGGAGATCCGCTCCCTCAGCAGTCCAAAAGCCGCTCCCAGCCCGCTCTGCCCGCCGCCGACAATGACAACATCATATACATGGCCTTCGGGATGCTCCAGGGGACGCACCCAATCCGCGCCGCCGTAGGCCAGATAGGAAAGATCGGTTTGTACTCGTTCGTTCAAAGCTTCCAGGCTCATCATTCCTCAGACCTTTCACCGGCATATTATCAGGAGCTCCCCGCATTCCAGGCTGCTCCGATGCGCTTCAGTAATATTATTTGCCATATTATATCCGCTGCGGGCTGTCTTTTGAATATATATGTGAGGTTAATTGTCATTATAGCTAAAAAACAAGCAAATGATTGTACATTTCAACCAAATTTCAGCGCCTGGTTAACCTCGTCCATCATTCTTTGTAAAGTATCCTCATCAAAAAATAAGCTTGTCCCTTCCAGACACTCCGCTGTTCCGGGATCAAATTCCGCAAAATCAGTATTCTCTCCAAGAGAGTACAGCTTAGCGTCTGCAAAGCCCTCCCATTTCGTAAGCTCCGGCTGCACCATCAGGTTCACCACATAGACCAGCCCGTGGCCCACATTCAGATACAGATAGTGATCTACACGCCTTGACGGCTGCGGCTGTGCGGACGGCAGATACAGCTTATGGACAGGCTCTTTCGCCGTTATGTTCAGCAGAATAACTTCATTACTGTACTCATCCACAGACAAGGTCAGCTTCGGGGCAAACCCGGCAACAAAACGCAGCGCCGCAGAATGTCTTAAGGAATCGTCAAACGGCCAGCCGAGCGGCATGATTCCGAATTCAACAGCTTCACCGCCGAAATAAGCCTGCTGCAGCAGGGCTTGGACCTCTTTTACCTCTGCATCCTCATAAGGTTCAAGCTCTGTAGTATCGACAGTGTAATGCACCAGCCTGCGCTTTTGACCAGAATACCAGTGCTCGCTGTCGTTATGGCGGTACAAATCCTTCATGACAGGAAGAATGCCAGTCTCCGTTTCATGGAACAGCTTGACCGATCCGGGCTTCAACTGATTCATATGTACAGATTCAATCCTCCCTTTGCGTTCAAGCTGTCTCACCACACCGAAATGCGGAGCCACCTCCTCCATCACCAGCTGCAGCAGCTGTTCATCCGGTACAGGAACCGTAATATTGAAATCCATAGCAAGCAGTACACTTCCCGCTGTAAAATATTGCGCCAGCGCGGTCATCCCTGACGGAGCATCTGCCGTGACTGTATGCATAAAGAACCGGGAGCGGTCTCCAACATTCATGTGCTCCTGCCTGCTGCAATATTCCAGTAACCGGTAGTCTTGAATCCAATCCAACATGGCTTCTGCCTCCTATCGTTGCAATACCTTATTAGAAAACATAATATATCCCCTATAATATCCTATTCAGGATGTTTATAGGGGATAAGGGTGTGTCTATTCTACATTAAGACTATAAGTCTGTTAGAAACGGGCTACAAAGAATTCGCGGTTAGCGGAAACGCTTTTAGTTGTCAGGAGGTTACCAGCTTCATCTCTTATCCGCAGCACATACGGCACTGTAGTCAGAGTAGAAATGGTTGGAAACTGGGCTACACCGAAATCGTCGAAATCCGTAGTCGTTGTGACCGCTCCGCTAGTCAGCGAGGCTGTCCAGCCGGTGGTGTCCTTATTGACATTGCCTGTGCTTGTTGCCAGAACGACGAAGCGGCTGAAGGTTTGTTTGATTCTCCGTTTTCTTTTCACAACCTTCTTTGCATTCGTTTTGCGGGCCATCATAGCTTTCTTCGCCAGTAATGCTTTTTTTGCCAACAATGCTTTTTTCTCAGCTTCTCTCACTTTGCTTCACCACTTTCTTTTAAGATAGTGTATTAAATGCAATTTAAGTGCTGCCTGAAAGGAATAATGACCTACTCTCGTAAAAATGTGGTATCGTCTCCGTTTCATAGATTGGTGTCCGCTGGGCTGTTCTCTGCATAGGATGTGCTATTGGAGAGGTGAAGCGACAGACATGAGTGAATCAATGTGGGTACGGCATTACGCCGCCAAAATCAACAGGCCCCTAAAGCACAAGCTGCAGAATTCTAAGGGATCAGCTAAACGGGCTGCCGCAGTTCCAGTAATTGTCCAGTTCAAGCACAAGCTGACTCCGGCCCGGATGCAAATGCTGCAGAGGCATTTAGGCGGACATTCTTTTCCGGTAAAGCACAGGCTGCCTCTGCTGAATGCCGTATCTGCACAGGTTTCGCTGAAATGTCTGGAGCGGATCTGCAGCTGCGGGGAAGTCGGCAAGGTCTATCTGGACGGAGTTAAAAAGGCTTTCCTGAATATCGCCACCCCTTCAATCGGATCGGCAGCCCTTCAGCAGACACGCAAGCTTACCGGAAAAGGGATTAACATCGCTATTATAGATACGGGGGTTTACCCTCATCCCGATCTGACCCGGCCGGTCAACCGGATTATCGCCTTTAAGGACCTCATAAACCACCGGACAAAGCCTTATGATGATAACGGTCACGGCACACATATCAGCGGGGATGCCGCAGGTAACGGTTGGTCTAGCAAGGGCAAATACAGAGGGCCTGCTCCTGAAGCAGGTATAGTAGGGGTTAAAGTGCTTGATCAATACGGCGAAGGCTATGATTCTACCATTATTAAAGGCATTGAATGGTGCATCGCCAACAAAAAAAGGCTTAACTTGCGCATCCTGTCCATGTCCTTCGGCGGACCGGCAGCCGCTTCAGCTGAAGAGGATCTGCTCGTCCAGGCAGCTGAACAGGCCGTCAAGGCCGGGCTGACGGTCGTCATCTCCGCCGGCAACAGCGGACCTTTGGCCCGGACGGTGGATTCTCCGGGAGTCAGCCCTTCTGCCATTACAGTCGGAGCGGTTAACGACCGCCGGACCGTCACCCAGGCGGATGACCGCATTACGTTCTATTCCAGCCGCGGGCCTGCTCCGGGCGGCAGAGTGAAACCGGATATCGTGGCACCCGGGGAGATGGTCATCTCCCTCCTCGCACCAGGCTCCCGGCTGGCCCGCCAGCAGCCGGGACTGAGGGTGGGCAAATGCTATATTAAGCTGTCCGGCACCTCCATTTCTACGCCGATTGTCTCAGGCGCAGCCGCCCAGCTGCTGCAGCTCCGTCCATGCCTGACACCGCAGCAGGTAAAAACCACCCTGAAGCGTAACGCCTTCCGCCTCAACCTGAAGCCGAACACCGCCGGCAGCGGTGAGATAAACATGCGGTTTCTGGATTGCCGGAAGAAGCGGAAATGATGGAGCTGCGGGTTACAGCCGGGCAGACTAAAGGCACGGGCGTTATGCCCGTGCCTTTAAGTCTTTTAATTCATGAAGAACGTCCTTTACATCACAGTGGGGATTTATGAGACGGATCAAATCTTCCGTAATGGCGGAATCATCGTAAATTTTTACAACAGCATCCAATGATAGCGGTAGCTCAAAATAATCTGCTGCAAATGCTACAAACTCCTCGGGTGTTCGGTATATACAGCCCATTGAATTCTCCCCCACTTAGCTAACGCTTGAAGTGGCGGATTCTTGCGAACAGAAGAGTAACCTCTTCTTATTTAGCAAGCGATTCCTGCGTTCCCGCAGTTCTATCATTTGGATAGGTGGCGGTTAAACCGCTACTTGTGCAATATTATGAGCGGCGTTTTCATCACGGTCATGAAGCGTACCGCAAACGGTACACGTCCATTCCCGAACCGCAAGATTCTTTACTTCCGGGTGAATCGTGCCACACACGTGACACCGCTGACTGGTCGGTTCGAACGTATCAGCGATCCGAAGGGTTCGTCCATACCAAAGGGCTTTGTACGTCAGTTGCCGTACCCACTCCCCCCAAGACGCATCCGCGATGGATTTTGAAAGCTTGGGATTCTGAATCATATTCGCGACACGCAGATGTTCGATACTAATCGTTTGGTTTTCACGGATCAGTTTCGTTGTCAGTTGGTGGAGAAAATCATTTCGTTTATTCGCAATACGTTCGTGAATGCGAGCGACATGCTGCTTCGCTTTCTTCCAGTTGGAGCCGCCCGGAGTACGCCGAGCCATCCGCCGCTGCCAAAGCGCCAGCTTTTTCTCATATTGGCGGTAAAAGCGGGGGTTGGCATACCGTTCACCATTTGAGCTTACAGCATACTCTTTCAAACCCAGATCGATTCCGATATGTGCGTCCACTTGCGGCAGTGGGTTCTTTTCAACTTCGCAGCCAAGCGAAACGAAAAATTTCCCACTGGCGTTTTGACGCACGGTAGCGGACAATATCCGGCCTTCCAGCTTCCGGGAGTTTGCAAAACGCATCCAGCCGAGTTTTGGGAGCTTCAAGCGACTCCCCTCAATGGCGATATTCCCGTTCGTGAATTTGGTCGTGTAACTTTGAACCGGATGCTTCCGGCTCTTAAAGCATGGCGCTTGATTTTGCTTTTTGAAAAAGCGATCAAAGCTATCCGCCACATGACGGGCAGCCGACTGCAAAGCAATGCTATCGACTTCTTTCAGCCAGTCGTATTGTGCTTTTAGTGCAGGGAGTTTTGTCGCACAAGCGTGATAGGACAAGCCTTTTCCCGTTTCCGCATAGCTTTGATTCCAAGTGTCCAAAAAGGTATTGAACACAAAGCGGCAGCAGCCAAACATACGCCTTATGAGTTGCTGTTGTTCCGGTGTGGGGTAGATCCGGTATTTATAGGCTTGATGTATCAGCATGTGCAACACCTCATTTTTGGTAATATTATTCATATTATAGCACATGCGTTCGGGTTTAGGTCAAATACCGCAGATTCATCCCCACCCTATCGAGGGTGGAGTATTCTCAGCTTTTTTAGATAAATCCCTTGCCATACTTTATATTCATCTTGTGCATAGGGGCTTAATCCAGATTCATGATCAAAGCCTTTTATGATACAGCCTTCACCGGAAAATAAAATAATCAGATGATCACCAGCACCATTATCTATTTTCGCCATAGAAATACCCTCATCCCACTCTTGAACAAAGTCATGGTAACGAAGTCATTCCTCCTTACAAAGAATATAATTTAGTGATGCTTGAATTTTCATTAACTTTATTAAGGTTATCGGTTCTGGTAACCGCTCTAGCACCTTTGCTTCCATGAATCCTCACCCTTTCTTATCTGATAGCAAAGCAATTATCAATCAACACAACGCAATAATGTTACGGGCTCCTCAAAGGTTCCAGGTGTCGTGAATACGGCAGCTTTTACCACTTTACCCTTATATGATATTTTCAAGTTCAATCTATGTAGCACGTTGCAGTATCTCGTTCACAAAACAGCTTTTGGCATTTGAATATGCCGCACGGTCTTTACTGAACCGTTCGGCAAGTTCAATTTTTAAGTTGCTGTATCTTTTAGCGTCCTCGGGATGACCTCTCATATAATCGCGAAAGAGAATATGACGCTTATATTCAGCGCTGTCCACGGTACACACGTACAAATGATGCCAAATTACATCGGCTGGAGGAATAAATGCCTCTCGTCCTTTAATTCCTAAATCACCTTCATGGACATAGCCTAGAGTTGCAAGCCTCTGTACAGCTATATACACATCTTCCTGCGTAGGAACCACAACGTCCAGATCGATAATGGGCTTTGCTGCTAACCCAGGAACTGAGGTACTTCCAACGTGCTCAATTGAGACTACAATGTCTTCAAGTACCGGCAGTACGAATTCCCTCAGTTTTGCAAATGCTCTAGTCCAGCTAGGGTCGTAATCAACAACTATTAATTCAGAGCCCATACATTCTCTCCCCACTTAATAAAATAAATAATTTAGCGTCGGTATACACAAGCCTTCTAGGAACGTGACGAAGCTATTTCAATTTGTTTGCTTTACTATACCTTTAAACTCGAATAAATGAATTAATGCTATTGCGTAAGTTGCACCATCACGTGCTGCTTTCAAGTATTCAACCATGTTCTCACTAAATTTTCAACCTAACAAATTCTTGGTAAACACATTGTTAAACGTAGTTACTCCAAAGTAGCTACTCCCCCGAAGCATGACCCGGCTCGAGTTTTTAATTAAAAATCTTTTTTATTATCCCAACACTGTCTTCTTGAGGATATAACCATACAGAAAGAATCACAGTTACAATTAGTAACGAAGCCCGTATAAAAAGGATCAATGCTCCATTACGTTTTCTAAATAAAAATAGATATAAAAGGACAACCACGCTGTTGAGAAAGTATATATTTGGTAAATACAATATACGTGCTAGTCCTGTATATGGGAAGATCAGTATTAAGAGTGTAATTATTAGTATTGAAGGTGACATCGCAAGTAAATATATATCAGAATTATTTCCTAACCAAAAGTTATTTAAATTAAATTTGGGCAATCCCAGAAATGTTTTATTACAGTTAGAGCATTTGTATGAATAAGGAATAAAAACAGGAATTATAGCGATCAATGCTCCGTAATCAATGGCACCTGTAAAAAAGTAAAAATTTAAAAATAAGTAGATGGAAAGTAAGAGTCTTGTATGAAATGAACTTATCTGTTTGATGTTTGTATTTTGACAATTAGAACAGCGATTCATATTTTCACCTCTTATTTATCATAGACAACGCACAACATAAATCTACCTTCAGTTAAATTATAGGATGTTTTGTTTTATTTCAATAGTGAATTGGCATGAAAGTTATATAAGGTGCTTAGATTTGCCGAACTGGGCGGTATTGTAAAGTGCAAAGAATTTATCAGCTAGTAAAATTGGCAATGAGGGTAAAACTTTCCCAGATTTAATACACAACCCGAAATGTATAGAGTACCTTCGTAATGTTCAGTGAGCAGTTCATTGGCTTGCGTCAAATTCGACATAAAACCCTCACTTATCTTGTTCAACTATCCTGCCCGTTACTTCGAAAATGCATCCGATCACTTGCTTTTCTTGCATCATAAACGTATTCTTTTAATTCCTCTAAGGGAATGCCAGTTGAACGCAGGGCTAAAATGGTTTCTATCCACTCAATACTCGAGTGGGAGAGATTTCTCTGACCTCAATTAATCTGCAACTGCTATATTTTGATAATGTGAGCCATCGCCGATGTTGTCTGCAGACAGCCATTCAAGTATTTTGTATATATTTTCTATTTTCCCTCAGATAAAGGAAACATTTCCCTTCATTCCTCGTCTAATCTTTTATATCGTATATGAAGCTTCAGCCTAATTCTATTATTTCCGAAAGGAAGGTAACCTGCATGATAAGAAAACTGCTGCTCCTGTCCACTGCCGGACTTATGCTTTTATCAGGTACAATATCAGCTCCGGCCTCAGCCGGACCAGGCACCGAAGAAGTGAAATATTATGTGACTTATGGCAGTGACAGCGGCATATCAGGAAGCTTCGTAGGTACAGCTTTGATTAAGAACGGTGTATCCTACCTGCCAGCCAACATCACGGGCGGACTCGGAATTGAAATGAAGTGGGACAAGACCCGTACACGAGCCACATTCAGCGGCTGGGAAAAAAGCTTCGCCGTTCGGCTCGGCAGCTCAGCCGGGGTACTGGATAACGTCACCGTCAATATCGGGGGTACTCCTTTTATTGCCCGGGACGAGCTGTATCTGCCTGCCAAATTTCTGGTTAAGGCGCTGGAAGGCGGCACGGTCCGCTGGGATGCCACAACCCGCAGCTTGCTGGCTAACGGCCTCCATATGTACCGCGGTTATTCAGAGACTTACAAGGGCACTCGCTACTCCGTCTCTTTTGATAGCGGTGATCTATACATTTCATCCGGTAATGGCGCGAAACAGAAGCTCGCCCATCTGGGCAGGGGTCTGGATCTGGTCGACCTCACCTTCGAGGATACCCCTGGCGGATTGACGGTGCTGCAGGTTAGAAACTCTTACGGGGAACCTCATCTCTATGCAGAGTACTATACCTATCTGCTCAAAAACGGGGCTCTCATGCGCCAGGCGCATACCGATTTTCATACTACCTTTGATGAGCCGGCTCTCTGGTCCGGGGACAGGCTGCTGATGAACGACGGGCAGACCCTGCGTCTGATCGAAGACGGTACCGGTGCGGTAAAAGAAACCGTCGACCTGCCGAAATTGATGCGAACCGGCGTAACGCGGGACGTTTATTACAATGTAGAGGCTTTTTATTCCGATGTTGCTCTGATCCGGCCGGGCGATACCGCCTTTTTGACTGCTGTTGACCGTTCCACCGGCACCCAGACACTCTTATATGAGCAATTACCTGCAGCCGACAGCAAATGGATATTGGACCAGTGGGACTCCATGTTCCCCGGTGATGATCTGCGGTTTGAAGGCCGCAGCGGCAATGAGCTAACCCTCCGCGCTTACAACCTAGGGCCTGAGAATAAGGATACACAATTCATCTATACCCTGCCTGCACCGCAATAATTAAAAGATCTGGAGTGTATACTCCATTCCTGCCCCGAAGCGCCAAAACAGCCGCTGAACACAAAACGTGTGTCCAGCGGCTGTTAAGTGTGTTTGCAATTCAAATCCTCTTCGGACAAAGCTCCTGCGCCACCTGCCGTGCCCAGGCCAGCAGCCATTCATCTTCCCCGTAGCTGCCGACACATTGAAAGCCGAGCGGAAGTCCGTCTATATCGGCCGCTGGAATGCTGATAGCCGGGCACCCGGCAAAGCCCCAGATTGCTGTCATGCCAGCCCAGCCGGTATTGTTAGCCTCCAGCCTTGGTGCGGTTCCGCCCTGTGCCGGTGATACCCACAGATCAACCCCCTCTTGCTCCATAAGGTTCTTCAGCCGGTCTCTTAACACCAGCTGCAGCTGCCGGTAATCAGCCAGCTCCTCCTCCGGAACAGCCGCACCACTAAGAATGGCTTCCCTGACACTGGCACCATAGTATTCTTCATACTTTACGATACGATCCTTATGCTCACGGGCCATTTCCCCCTGAATAAACCGCAGCATCGCATTACCATAGACAAGCTCGTCCTCCCAGGGCATCTGAACCTGCTTCACCTGATAGCCAAGCAGCTCTAGCGAACGAACCTGTGCAGCAAAAGCTTGTTTCACCTCTTCCGACATCAGCTCCATATATACCCCGCGCGGGATGCCAAGCACAGGTTTACGACTCACCTGACGGACCTGCCATTCCGGAATAAGCAGCTCAGCCGCCGTCTCCATACCGGACAGATCCTGGGTGAAGAAGCCGATCGTGTCAAATGAGGGCGACAGCTTGATCACCCCGTCCAGCGGAACTCTGCCATAGCTCGGCTTAAACCCCACCACTCCGCAAAAAGACGCCGGCGCGAGAACAGAACGTAAAGTCTGTGTTCCCAAAGCCAGCGGACATAGCCCTGCAGCAACTGCAGCAGCTGAGCCTGCACTCGACCCGCCGGGAGTATGGGCAGGATTATGCGGATTAAGGGTAGCGATGGGACCATGGTAGGCGAACTCCTCAGTTACGGTCTTACCGGCAATAAACGCCCCGAGTTCACGCAGCCGGGTGACTATGGAGGCTTCCCCACCGGCAAGTGCCTCATCAGGCAGCCGGGACCCGGCTTGCGTCGGCATATTCTTAACATGGATTAAATCCTTGATTCCGACCGGTATCCCCAAAAGGGCAGGTTTACCGGCGGTACCGGCGAGGAAAGCCAGCAGACGCTCCTGTTCCAGCTTAAGTCTCTGCTCCAGCCGGGCTTCGGGCACAAAGGCATGAAGCTGCGGCTCCAGCTCCCGGAATCTGGTCAGATAACTGTCAATTGACGTTTTAAGCGAAATTTCGGCTTCTTCGGTGTTATGTATCAGATCGTTAAGAGAATTGCGGACAAGCTGCATATCATCATCTCCAGGATCAGTTTGGGACATTCTCCTGACATACGCAGCCCGCCCCCAAAGGTTACATTTTTTTCCTAATTAATTCCTCTGAAAATAGTTCCTAGTCCATACACATCAAAAAAATGCTACAATACATCCGAATATAAGAAAGGAAGGGGATATAATGCTCAAACTGTTCAGAAAAAGCGATCTTAAGCAGACCTTCTGGAAATAGTTCAGTAAACGGGAGCATGAATTTTATACCGGGTTTGAACATAAGAAAGAACAATATATGGCCGAAATCAGCGGCAGGCTCCATGAGATAGATGAGAACTTAACCTATGAAATAGGTACTGTAAATGCAGATGGAAAACGGGAGTTTATTGTTTCTGCCGACGGGCTCGTAGATTCCTTTGAGACGGTGGAGCTTCTGTGCGGCAAGGCGCCAGTCTACAGCAATTGGATAATCATCCCGTTCAGGCCCCGCATGAATTCTGATAGTCTTGAAATCAGCATGGGAGATGTCAGCCTATCCTATGAGGATATTTATTTCGCCTATGAGAGTAACGGACAGATACTTGATTTGAATGTGTATATCCAAAATTATGATCAGGATGACAGCTGTTATCAGTTCGCGTATTTTATCCTACTGGATTCATTAATCGGAGAGTATGATGCGGTTAGTAAAATTGGAATACACACTTTGGGCCGCTGACGGCGATACATAAAAGCAGAGCACTTCCTTTTGTCAAGCTGCGGGAGATTGTTGACGGACTTGCCCTGTGAATATCTGAAGGTTTAACTAGATTACATCCGCTTTTCTTTCTAGCCTATGTACTTCAGTTGAGCCTGCAGCAGCCTTCTTCCTTTTGCCGCAGCTCCGGGCATAGTCTGCCTTGTGCCCCAGTAAATATCACCCAGCGCCAGCTTTATGCAGCTGATCCTGATCTGAATTTGCTTTTCCTGCAGAATGTCTGAACCATAACCGGCAAAGAACGCCTTCATTGAAGCTTCGTCATTGATAAAATATTTCTCAAACAAAGCCGCGAAGCTGTCAACCTCTACGCCCCACAGCATATTCTCAAAATCAATCATCCCGGTAAATTCACCGCCAGCACCGACCAGCCAATTGCCTGGAGTCGAATCCCAGCTTACCGGTACAGGCTTGGCTCCTGCAAACACTTCTGCCTGCTCCATTGCCCAATGTAAGCTTACCTCCTCAGCAGGCTCAAGCAAATCAGCTTCCAGACACTTTCCTCCGAGGTCACTGAGCGATTGCCTGATATAGGTTACGGGATCACTATGATGAAAAAGCTCAATTGGCTGTCCGTTCTGATCCGGGCGTCCAAACCATTCCCCGCTCTGTGACTCATGGATCAGCCTCGTCAATTGTCCTGCCTTATAATAAGCAGCATGTAATGCCGGTGGCTGGAGCCCCGCTTCCCGCATAATTGTTCCTTCGATGGCTGTGATTAGAATCGCCTGCCAGCCGTCACCCTCATAGACCGAGATAAGCTCCGGCACATACGGCTGCAGACCGTTCACCCAGTGCTTATAAGCATAGACCTCCGGGTGCCATCTTTCTTTCCGGCTAAATGTTTTCAGGTAATACGCCTTCTGACCTTCCGCTGCCCGAAGCTTCCAAACCCCCGTTCTCGCACTGCCGGGCCTGAGATCCGAGATGACTTCAAATGCCCCCAGCGTTAATTTTACCCGGGAATATAATTCAAACGGATGTACCGCAAATAGCTGCATGACTACCTCCCAATGTATTCAGCATATGATGCAAACATCGCCAACTTCCACAATATACCATTATTCAACCATAAAAAATAGCCGTCAGAACACTTCTTTTTGTGTCGGACGGCTAAGCTTTTGCAGCTTAACGTTTCAGTATAATTTTCTGGAATTCCAGCCAGGCTAGCGGGTCTCTAACATTTAGTTAGATTTTCGTCAGCTAATTCTGCGGTTTATCAATATTTCCAAGCATTAGGTGGAAAATAGTAACCTAATTTAGCCAAAAATCCCCTTAGGGCTAAAAACAAGAGAATTAACTGACCTTTTTCCACCTAATCCTCTCATCCGGCCGAATCACCTTGATTTAGGTGACTAATTTCCACTTAATTCGATTAGCCCCACTCCGTTACCCAGAAAACCAGCACTCGCAGCCCTCTAGCACAGCACTCACTAGCCCGCTAGCCTCTTACCCCAGCACACTCCGCAAATACCGCCCGGTATGCGATGCCTCCACCCTGGCAACCTGCTCCGGGGTGCCCTCCGCGACCACGAATCCGCCGCCGTTACCGCCCTCCGGGCCCATGTCGATGATGTAGTCGGCAGATTTAATCACGTCCAGGTGATGCTCAATCACGATGACGGAATGCCCGCCGTCCACCAGCTTGTTCAGCGCCAGCAGCAGCTTCTGGATGTCGGCCAGATGCAGGCCGGTGGTCGGCTCGTCGAGAATGTACAGGTTGTGTGCACCCCGCTTGATCTTCGCCAGCTCATTCGAGAGCTTTACCCGCTGCGCCTCCCCGCCGGAGAGGGTGGTCGAGCTCTGGCCGAGTGTCAGATAGCCCAGCCCGAGCTCGTTCATAATGCCCAGCTTATGCTTAAGGTACTTGTGATCTGCAAAAAACTCAGCAGCCTCCTCCACCGTCATCTCCAGCACCTCAGAGATCGATTTGCCCCGGATCTTGATCTCCAGCCCTTCCTCCGAGAAACGGTTGCCCTTGCACACCGGGCAGATCGTTTCAATGTCGGCCATGAACTGCAGGCTGGTGACGATGATCCCGTCTCCTGCGCAGTGCTCACAGCGTGTCCCGTTCGCATGGGTCAGGCTGAAGTCAATGGATTGATAGCCGCGCTCCACGGCTTCCGGCTGCGAGGCGAACAGATCGCGGATTTTATCATACAGCCCGATATAAGTAGCCGGGTTAGACTTGCTGTTGCGGCCGATCGGCGACTGGTCGATGTTGATAACATGGTTCACCAAATCTGCGCCGAACACATAGTCATGCTTGCCGGCGACAATCCGTGCACCTGTCTTGTCAATTTTGAGCTGCTTGGTCAGGATTTCGTTGATCAGCGAGCTTTTACCCGAACCGGACACACCGGTAATGCAGATGAAGACATTCAGCGGGATATCCAGATCGACATCCTTCAGATTGTTCTCCCTCGCGCCTTGAACAGAGAGAAAAAAGTCCCCAAGCTGGCGCCGCCGCTCAGGTACAGGAATAACCGTTCTGCCGGATAAATAGCCGCCTGTGACAGATTCCGCTGCACCCTTTATATCCTCAAGCGTTCCGCTGGCCACTATGTTACCGCCGTGAATCCCCGGTCCCGGACCAATCTCAATAATATGATCGGCACAGCCGATCGTTTCGAGGTCATGCTCCACAACGATTACCGTGTTGCCAAGATCGCGCAGCTTTTTCATCGTCTCAATGACCCTGCCGGAATCACGGGGATGCAGCCCGATGCTCGGCTCATCCATAATGTAGAGCATGCCCATCAGCTCACTGCTGATCTGGGTGGACATCTTGATCCGCTGCATCTCGCCGCCGGAGATACTGTCACTGCGTCTGCCGAGATTGATGTAATGCAGGCCGATTTCGATCAGCAGGCTGGTGCGCGTATGCAGCTCGCGGACGATGGTCTCCGCCACATCCCGTACCTCCGGCTCAAAGGTGAGCGCCTCCAGAAAAGCCAGCAGCTCCTGCAGCTGCATCCGGCTGAGCTGATCGATGTTTTTGCCTCCGACCGTTACCTGCAGCCGCTGCTGCTTAAGCCGGGCGCCGCTGCATTCCGGGCATACCTTTTCAATCATGCAGTCCTTAATGAAGCTCGGCTCAAACGCCTCTGTTGTGGAGGATTTGCGGATATAATGCTTGTACCAGTTCTCCATCTCATGGACAAAGCCGCCAAACGCCCGGTCCTTGCCGGTCATCCAGTTTTTCTTCTGGGAAAACGGCGGCTGCAGCATCGGCACAAGCTCACCATGGGTTCCGTAGAATAGCAGCTCGTGGATTTCTTTTGGCAGCTCATGAAACGGGGTATCCAGACTGAAGTTGTATTTCTGGGACAGGCTGTACATCAGCACCGTGCGGTAGCTGTCCTTGCCTGAGGTGTTGAACACCGTATTCTTAAGCGCGCCTTTGCTGATGCTCTTCTCCGGGGCGACCACCAGAAAATGCGGCTCCACCACATAAGACATCCCCACCCCGAGACAGGTATGGCAGGCGCTCGCCGGCGTGTTAAAAGAGAAATGGAACGGCTGCATATCGCACAGGAAGAAGTGATGCTCCGGGCAGGCAAAATGCTGATAGAAATCCTCCGGCGCACCGCCGATCACCTCCACCTTGATCATAATATCCTCATCCAGTGCAAGAATGGCCGCTTCAATTGACTTCGTAAGCTGGATATAGGTATCCTGGCGCAGCGTTATCCGGTCTATCACAATCTCAATCACATGGGACTTGCTCTCATCCGTCTCCAGCTCATCCCCCAGCGATACCGGCTCCCCGTCGATCAGCAGGTGCTTGAAGCCCTTTTCCCTTAGCTGCTGGAAGGTGTAGCTGTAGTCCTCCCCGTATATTTTGTATACCGGAGCCCGCAGCTCAATAACGGTCCCCTCCGGCAGGCCTGTAATATGCTCGGCAATCTGGGCAGCAGACAGCTGGCGCAGCGGCTTGCTGCATTCAGGACAGTGTCCCGTACCCGCTGTGGCGAACAGCAGACGGAGATAGTCGTTGGTATCCGTAACCGTTCCGACCGTGGAGCGCGGGTTGTTGTTGCCTTTTTTCTGCTCAATTGCAATCACCGGAGACAGGCCGCGCACGTAATCCACCTTGGCTTTTTTGAGCTGGCTGATCCGGCTTTTGGCAAAATTGGAGATGGAATCGAGAAACCGCCGCTGCCCCTCCCCATAGATCACATCGAACGCCAGCGAGGATTTGCCGGAGCCCGAAACCCCTGTAATCACCGTCAGCTTATCGCGCGGAATTTCCACCGACACATTCTTGAGATTGTTCTGCTTCGCCCCTGAGATTTCAATGCTCGTTCTTATGGACATTAACCCGTTCTCCCCCCGTTATGGTATGTATAGAAATCCGATTTCCTCAGCCGCCGGTTTGCTTTTTGCTGTAATGCGGATCGTCTGCGATACCTTCTCGATGATCCCCTTTTCGGCCATATACTCCAGAATATTGATCAGGTAATGCCCCTCCATATGAAAATGCTTCGTCAGCATGGTCATCGTCTTAAGCGACTGATCCCCCATAAAATCAAGCACCGGGCGGCTCATAGCCTCAAGATGGCGGTCCAGCACCTGCTCAATCTCCCGGATGGCGCTCCAGAGCTCTGTTTCGCTTAAAGGTCCGGACAACGGATTCTGGTAAAAGGGGGCCATCTGCTCCGGCGAACGCTCCAGCATGCTCAAAACCGCTTCACGGGTCGGCGGCTCACCTTGCGCACACAGCTCCATACCGGCGATCAGATCGGCAGCCTTCAGGAGAAAAAACTGGGTATATCTCGCGTCCTTACGCACCGTCAGCCATTTCTGGCATTTGTGGCAGATATCAATCAGCTCACAGGCTCTCCATAGAAGCGACCGCGCAATATCCTGGCTGCCCATCCTTCTCAGCTCATCGAAATAGTCATACAGGCTCTCGTCCGAGCTGTAAACCATCCGCCCCTTGGCAAAATACGACTGCGGCATTGAGCCGCCGAGCAGCCTGTCCATCCCCCGCTTAAAGCTGCTCCGCTCAAACAGCTGCACATTTATGATGATTCCATCCTCGTCAAGACAGTATGATGTCTGCTGCAGGGTCTGATCGCGGATGATCAGGGTCATATCGATGTCGCTTTTCTCCCAGACCGTATCATACGCCAGACTTCCGCACACAATGACTGCAATAACGTTAGCATCCTTCTTCACCCGTTCCACAAAGCTGTCCGTTGCTGTCCTGTAACGCTCCTGCAGCTCCCGAAGCCCGTTCTCTTCCATGTCCGTTCCTCCTTCTGTTAACGCTGTATGATGAAATCGCTTGCCCTTTCAGCAGCCTATGGTAGAATTATACACCTCATCCATTCCGCAAAACCGGACACTAATTGCGAAGTACAGGAGGAACGCATGGACCATTACTTGCTGGAAACCATTAACCGGACTACGGATTACATTGAAGAGCATCTGCTGGAGCCGCTGTGCCTTGACGATATTTCAGAGCATGTTAACGTCTCCAAGTTTCATCTGCTGCGGATCTGGAAGGGTGCTACGGCTACCGGTCTGATGGAATATGTACGGAGAAGACGGATTGCCTGCTCACTCGGGGATCTATTGGGCAGAAGGATCAGCATTGAATTTATTGCGGACAAATACGGGTTCAGCTGTGAGCGGACCTATAACCGCAGCTTTAAGGAAGAGTACGGCCTTACTCCGGCAAAATGGCGTAATGCACCGTCCCAGCTCAATATTCTCGACCGGTTCAATGCTGACTTTATGAGCCGAGCCGGAGAAGGGCTGGTCTTCTTCCGCTCGATCAGTGTGGTCCCTTCCTTCTCGATTGCCGGACCGGAATATACACTTAAGGACGGGCGCAGCGCCGATTCCGTGGATGCCGCCAGGCTTGGCGTTGATTTCTTTACCCTCGACCGCCAGCGGATTCTGAATCCGTTACATAAGGATGTCTTTATCGGATTCACGGCTGTCCCTGAGCCGTTCCGGGGGCTGACCTTTTACCAGCCGTCCCTGCAGATCAGCCACAGCAGCATCATCCCGCCGGATATGAACGTCCGGCACACCAAGCCGCATAAATATGGCGTATTCACCTATATCGGCCTACACCGGCCGGAAGAAATTTCTGCAGAGTCCCTGAGTGAAATCTGGAGGTATATCTTCGAAATCTGGATGCCGACCGTACAGTTTGAGCTGGAGGAGAAGTTCAGCTATGAGTCCGTTAACTATGCCAAGGGCAACAGGCATTACTGCGAGTGTGATCTGTATTTTCCGATTGCGGGGCTGTGAATAGTGGTGTCGGAAAAATGTCTTACGGGTCCGCAGCCGTCACAACAGGTTGTAGACATAAACAAGCCAGGATCCGTAGTTCAGAGCCTGGCTTAGCCATCAGATTATTTTTTTGCGCCACACGCCCAGCTTAACCTCCGGAACGAAGCCGATCCGTTCATAGAAGGGCTGGTTTGGACCGGTATAGGCCTTAACCATTCCTTTGGAGCGCAGCCGGTTCAGTGCTTCATAGATTACTGCCTTGCCAAGCCCGCAATTTCTGTAGTCCCGGTGGGTTCCAACCGGCTCAAGTATACCAATCCGGTTAGCTTCATCCACAAAAGCATTACAGAACGCTGCGACCTCCCCCTGCCCGTTAAGCAGCGCCAGATCAAGATCGGGGGAGTAACCCGGCGCCTCGCGGATACCGCCGTAGAACTGCAGCATCTGCTCAGCTCCCTGTGTCCCCGGGTAATTAAAGGCCATAATATGGCCCTGGGCCTTGACAATATCGGAGACCTCCTCACCGCTGTACAGCTTGAAGCCCTCCGGCAGGCGTACCGGAAACTCCTTATCGAGCACAATGGAGACCGAGCTGTCGCTTTCATCCGGAAGCAGCTCGTATCCCCGGCTCAATGCTTGCCTTTCCAGGCTGCCCATAAAATTAGGAATGGCCAGCTTGCAGTACTCGGCAGGCTCCCTGGCGCTCTTTCCCTCAATGTAGTCAAACATTTCTCCGGTGAGGCTGTCCGGCGGATTCTCAGAATCCAGCTGGAAATAGAAGTCTCCGTCTTTGCTGGCCACGGCTGTGAGCCTGCCGGTCTCATCCTCCCATAGCCCGATGTTCCGCTCCCAGTCCTGCAGCGTGCCTGCCCTCAGCTGAAAGAAAAAAATCTCGAATTCCCAGCGGGCAATCAGCCAGCTGTTCGGCCGTTTCAATCGACCGTAAGCATCAGACAGAAACTGACGGACCTTCAGCATATCCGTACGTTCATAAGCCCTATAATGATAATTCAAATCTGAAACCTCCCTACAACTCTTTACAACCTAATTATAGGGGAAGTATCAAATTCTATAAATGCCCAATTTTACTATAAATAAACTTTACACCTTCTATTCACCCAGCATTACTTTAACAATCGAATCAAGCTGCAGCTCCAGGGAGTAAGGGTCCTCCATAACAAATTCATCATCCTCCCCGGTGCTGGATCCGTATTTATAGACCTGTCCCTTCTGCACAGCCGGCAGTGCTTTCCAGATGCTGGTATCCAGTATTTCGGATGCCCCTTCACTCCCTGATCCGTACACGAACACATGGTCGCCGAGATACTCCGGTAATACCTCCAGAGAAATATTTTCATACCCGTCTTCCATATTCAGGGCTTTTTCGGTCGGCGGAAGCTGCAGCATTTCATAAATGGTCGAGCTGCCGTAGTTGCCGCCTTTTGCCCCAAGTACATACAGTGTACCTTCACTTACCGAAATAACGGATACTTTTTCCCCTTCTTTAACTATACCTTCTATCTTCTTACGGGCGTCTGCTACCTGGGCTTCATAATCCGTGATCCAAGCCTCTGCTACCTGCTCCTTGCCGAAGATTTCGCTGATTCTACGGAATTTGTCCAGCGGTCCTGAGGTGGATTCCCCTTCCCAGTACGGAAGGAAGACGGTGGTACCGATTTTCTTGTAATCCTCAATGTTCTTCTCGATTGATCCGATGATCAGATCAGGCTCCAGGTACGCCAGCTTCTCCAGATTCATCGGAAAGCCGCCCAGATCCTCAATACCGGCAATCGTCTCGGCAGATATACCGGAATCTGCAATCCAGCTTTCCTTCAGCATGAAGCTGCGGGCACCGACAGGTATAATGCCCAGCTTCAGCAGCTGGCCCATATACTGGTCAGAGGCTACCCGCTGCGGGTTAGCCGGCACCTCGACATCCCCGATCAGCGTGGATACCGTTCTTGTTGCCTGCGCTGCTGCAGCCTCGGCTTCAGGCTTGGCAGTTGCAGGAGCAGCAGTCTCAGCGGCTACGGCATTGGCGGTGTTGCCTGAACCGGCAGCATTTGTATTGGTATTGGTACCCGCAGCCCCTGAACAGGCTGTCAGTAAAAGCGACAAGCATAATACCATAGTCATTGCGGTGAGTTTAAATCTTCCTTGCATGAATAGATCCCCTTCCGGTCTGTAGTGAAATTGATTCTCAATATCACTATAACCCGGCAGTAAGCCTTGCTGAACGGCAGATTTTAGCATCGGGAAGGGCATATCCTGACTCGTTTTACGTTTTTGCAGCTCATTTTTCAGGCGGATGGGAGAAAGCCCCTTATATTTTTTAAAGCTCCGGCTTAAGGAATGCGCATCCGGATACCCTACATGCTCAGCAATCTCCTGCAGAGTAGCATCCGTCTGAAGCAGCAGCTCCAGCGCCCGTTCCACTCTCACCTGTCCCAGGTAATGAATCGGGCTTGTGTTCATTCTATTCTTGAACAGCCGGGACAGATGGCCCGCGCTGCAGTCCAGCTCCCCGGAAATCTGCTGCAGTGTGACCGCAGAGCTGTAATGCTCACGGATAAAATCCACTGCCTGCATAACAAGATCCGGCTTCTGTAAGTGAACCTTCTGGCTGTACAGCTGGCTGAGCAGCTCATATACGAACTGGTAGAACAGCGCCCGTACGTGCAGCTTCCCGAGTCCGGATCCGTGTCCCCACTCCCGCTCCAGCAGCTCAACCTTCTCATATAAGATCAAGGGATTGTGCGGAACAAACGCATACTGGTCAAGAAAAGGATTATCCTGCTCCATCAGCCTGGTAATTTCCTTAAGATTCGCGGAGCCCGGCGTAGCCCGGTACAGCAGGAGGTAATATTCAAGTCCGCTTTCAGGAACGGCCCGCAGCCTGGTGCCCTTCCCCCCGTGCAGCACGTGAAAACGCTCCACCCTATGCCTGCTGTGGTCCAGATATACATCCGCTGCACCGCGTACAACGTACAGGAACGCGCTTGACGGCAGCCGGTAAGCCGGCAGCTCCCCGGGTGCAAGAATGGTGTGACGGACATCGATTATTTTAATAAACACATGATTCCATAACAAAATATGATCGTTCAGCTTCATTCCAGTCTGTCCTGCCTCCAATCTCAAGTCTGCATGCCTCTATTATAAGTGATAATCGTTCTCACTTGCAGCATAAAAAAATCCAACCATCGCTGGCTGGACTGCTGTGTATCATTTATTTGCTTTTTCAATATTCTCTGCTGCCCTGTATTTTACAATCCGGGTGATCAGGTCGTAGGGCATCGGCTGGTCTAGCGGGAACTGGACTGAACCCTTCGCCCCTTTATAGACAGACAGCTCGTCCTTAAAGGCCTCGATTCCCTGTGGTGCCGGATAAAATCCGATATGCTTCTTGAACGCTGCATAATGCACCAGATTGCCATGCAGGTAAAATGTGGGCATCTGGTAGCTGATTTTCTCAGTGGCTTCCGGAGCAGCTTCATGAATGACCTTGCGTATATTCTGCAAAAGCTCCCGGACCTCCGGTGCGGCCTGTCCAATATAGTCATCAATACTCTCATATGTAACCTTGTTAGCGTCCATTTCATCACCCTCCGTGATTTTTGATAGCCGATTGTATCTGATCATGCTCTATTATCTATTCTTCATTTGGGCGATTTCCCGTTCATATAATTGAATATATTCTGCGGCTGTGAGCTTGCTGCTTAACTCACCAAGCAGTTCATAAGGGATCGCCCCCGACGGCCTGAACCGGATGCAGGATTTGCCCATATCCAGCTTGGTCTTCATATGCATCGGATACTCCCCGCGGAACCAGGACAGCAGCTCCGGCTTCATATAGATACCCATGTGATACAGGGCGATATGATTTTTCTGGGAGGCTATACTCATGAACGGCAGCGGCTGCTCCGGCGTCACATGATAACCCGGGGGATACAGCTCATGCGGCACCATATATTCAATACCGTAACCTGCAGCTTCTGCAAATCCGTCCGGAAGGTTTTCTTTAATTACTGCTCTAAGCTTCTCTATAATCGGCCTGCGCTCTTCCGGCAGCTGGCTGATATAATCTTCGGGACTGCTTGCGTTGTACTCCATGCCTGCTCCTCCTCAGTCAGTCGGGATATTTACATTATTCAGATCATTCAGTAATCGATTAGACGCCCATTATCATGCCACGCGCCATACATCCGGTTGTCCCGCGTATTTGCTATGAATTTGTCCAGCCTGCTCTGATACAGCTCCGGCTGCTTCTTGTAGCTTTGTATGTTATCAATCCGGATTCTGCTGTACAGCGGCGGGAAGGCCAGAAAGTTCGCATAGACCTCCGGGTCCTCTTTTAACCTTTGCCCGATTACTTCATCTATTACAAAAGATTCCGGCGCCATATCCGGCAGCACCTGTCTGCCCTCCTCGCTCATCAGCCCCAGCCTGTCCAGACGGCGGACCCGTTCTTTATTCAGCTCGGTCCACGAGCTTCTTTTGGATCTTGGAGACAGCCGCTGCATAACACCCTGCTCCGTGCTTTTTTTGACTCCGTCAATCCAGCCGAAGCACAGCGCCTCTTCAACAGCATCCAAATACAGCAGCTTGTCTGGTGCAGGTGTCATACTTACGGTAATCCAGCAGCATTTCTCTGTCCTGCCGTGCGCCTGCAGCCAGCTCCGCAGCTCGTCACGCGTTGCTGCTGTTAACAGATTTTCCATTTCCATAGATTACATTCACTCCCTATCGGACTCAGTTGACCTTATTCGGACTCCCGTTCATGTTACCACAAGCTAACGGACTCAGATGAGCTTATCTGCTGCTTTTTGCCTCATTTTAGCCTCTCCGGCAGGTAATAAGGTCCTCTCGGTCCGTTAAATTAAATGTAAGCGGTATCAATGAAAAATAAGGGCTGTACGGTCCGTTACAAAGTACGGCCGGGCAAATGGAGCTGAAGCATGTTATAGCGCCAGACTGGCACAGACGTAACAGCACTTGCGTCTGCATCTGTACCAGAACCTGTACTAGAACCAGTCATCAACTTCAGAATAGGCATCAAAATCAACATCAACATAAGCACCAGCATCAGCCAGCCCGTAAGCTGGTCCTGTAAATCATATTTCTGCCAGCCACTCCAGACAAAGCGGTATGAATTCCGCATAGTCGTTAAGCGATTCCAGTGTGCCGGTGACCTGCTCTGCCCCCAGCTGCTGCTCGGCCTCATCCGAGCACTCCACCCCAAGCGAGCGCTTCACACTGTATTCCAGCCAGTCCAGTTTCCCCGTATACCCCAGGTTCAGCACATCCGTCCAGTCCCGGCAGAGTGTCCCGCCGCCCTCACGGTAGGCCCGGATTAACGCCTGAAAGGCTTCCTTACTCGGCTTTCCCGCTTCAAAACCCGACCAGTACAGCGCCACCTCAAGCAGCTCCTGCATCGGATGAACGGCTCCGGCAGACTCCCAGTCTATAAGCAGCGGCTGCCGGTCGGCGGTCCACAGCACATTCTTGGGATCGAGATCCCTGTGGCTGATCACCCGTTCATGCCGGAGGCGCTGCGCAGAGGCATAAGCCTGCTGTCCGTATTGCTCCAGATTGGCTGAAGAAGCCGCCAGCCGGTCTGCATAGTCCAGCGGCAGCAGCCCGGCCTGCCCGGCATAGGCCTGCCAGTCCGCTGCTCTCGGACTGATTACATCCTCCGGCAGCTCAGCCAGCAGCTCTGCAAAGTCAGCCGTATGTATATCTGCCAGTACAGCACCCATTTTCACGGCACAATCCAGATCGACAGTACCGGCAGGCAGGGACTTTCCTTCCTGCCACGGGAACACAAGGTAATATTGGCCTTTCGTCTCATGCATACAGCTGTCCCCGGACAGAATAGCCGGCAGTGCTTTTATGCCCAGCTTCTGCGCGCGCACAGTAACCTTTTCAGCAAACAGCATATTACCCATTGCGTCGCTACGCTGCATGATCTGGGGATTCAGCGCTTTGACCGCATAATCAGCCTTGTCAGTGGTGATCCGGTACATCCTGTGCATGAAGCCCCCGGATACCTGCTCCGGCACACCGGCCAGCCTGCCCAGCTCATATTTGGCGCACAGCGCATCGAAATCCAGTTTGTAGCTTAAAGCTTCCATCATCAAAGTACTCCTTATATGGGGTTTTATACAGGCTCCGGCACTTAACACTCCTGTATTTGCTAAGTGTAATCCTGATATTAACTTTTTGGTGCATCAGTTTTAACATTCATAGAATTTTTCTATGTTAACCTGTAGCTAATAGCGCGGGGGAGTGAACGGAATGAACCTGAATTTAATCAAGCTGCAGATTGTTGAGCTTCTGTATAAGCACAAAAAAATAACAACGGTTGCAAGCGTTCTCGGCCTGAAGCAGCCGACAGTAACCTATCATCTCAAAAATCTGGAGCTGCAGCTCGGGGAAAAGCTGTTTGAGCCGAGGATGGACAAAATGATTCTCACAGAAAGCGGGAGAGCCTTCCTCCATTATGCAGTCAAAATAAACGCCCTGGCTGCCGAGGCAGAGCGTGTAGTGAAGGAGTTCAGCCTTGCCGGACGCAGCTCGCTGAGCATCGGTGCCAGCTATGTTCCGGCCACCTACATCCTGCCCGGAATTCTGAGCCGTTTCGGCGAGCTGCATCCTGAAACCACAGTGTCGCTGTCCGTAAAGCCTTCGCCAGTCATCAAGGAAATGCTGGTCAATCAGGAGCTTGACCTGGGGATTCTATCAACGGAGTCCTTTTATCTGCCCAGCCTGCACAGCCAGCCGCTCTGCGAGGACGAGCTTGTACTCGTGTTCGCGCCGGGGCATGACTTCGCAGGTTATCCGGAGCTGACCCCCTCCCTGATCTCGGAAGCAAAGTTTATCCAGCACAACAGCCAGTCCAGCACCGGGCGGATCACAAGCAAATGGTTTGAAGATTGCGGGTTCGAACCCCGCGCCCACCTGCTGCTGGATTCCCTGGAGGCGATCAAGCACTCGCTGATGAGCGGCAGGTATGTATCCTTCATTTCACGGCTTGCGGTTGCGGATGAGGTGGCCTCCGGTAAGCTTATCATGCGTCCAATTCCGGAATACCGCTGCCAGCGGCGGATTTTCTATTCCTATAACAGGGACCGTCATCTTTCACCCTTCATCGGCTTGTTTATTGAGCTGATGCAGAACTTTTGCCTCTAAAACTCTCTATTATTTGGCTGTTAGTTTACTCTCTCACATAGTATAATATACTTCATCTGGCAGAGAAAGGATGTTGAATCTTACATGAAATTTACCGAATATCCCTATGAACGCCCCGATATTGACAAGCTTAAGCAGGATTTCGCAACCCTGATCAAGGGTCTGGAAGCAGACAGCCTGGAGGAGCAGAAGGCCTCCATTACCGCGCTGAATGAGCTGCGCAGCGGATTCGAAACCCTGCTGAGTCTGGCCTACGTCCGGGCCTCGATCAATACCCTGGATGAATTTTACAAGGCAGAGCGGAATTATTTTGATGAAGTTGAACCTATCCTTCAGGAGTACATAACCGATTACTACAAAGCACTCGTAAAGTCTAAATACAGGACTGAATTCGAGCAGGAATGGGGTTCCCAGCTCTTTGACCTGGCTGAAATTTCGATCCGTACCTTTAGTCCGGAGGTCATTGAGGATCTGCAGCTGGAGAACAAGCTGGCCACCGAGTACAGCCAGCTCATCGCTTCAGCCAAAATTATGTTTGAAGGCCAAGAACGCACTTTAGCCCAGCTCACACCGTTTGAGATGTCGCCCGACCGTGATATGCGTAAACGGGCATTCCAGGCCAAATATGATTTTATGGCAGCACATGAAGCTGAATTTGACCGTATTTATGACGAGATGGTTGCCGTACGTACAGGCATCGCCCGCAAGCTTGGATATCCCAGCTTCGTTGAGCTCGGCTATGACCGGATGAACCGGACCGCCTATGACGCCGGCATAGTTGCCAACTTCCGCAAGCAGGTGCTTGAGCAGATTGTACCTGTAGCGCAGAAGCTGAAGCAGCGCCAGAATGAACGGCTGGGTCTGGACAAGCTGAAATTTTATGACGAATCCCTTATTTTTAACAGCGGAAATGCTACGCCAAAGGGGGATGCCGACTGGATTGTTGCTAATGGTGCACAAATGTACCGGGAGCTCTCACCTGAAACAGGCGAATTCTTTACGATGATGCAGAACAATGAGCTGATGGACCTCTTGAGCAAAAGCGGCAAGGAAGGCGGCGGATACTGCGCCTATTTCGGCAAGTACCAGGCGCCGTTTATTTTCTCGAATTTTAACGGAACCTCTGGAGATATTGATGTGCTGACCCATGAGGTAGGCCATGCTTTCCAGGCGTATTCCAGCCGCGGCCTGAAGGTTCCTGAATATGCATTTCCTACCCATGAGGCCGCAGAGATCCACTCGATGAGCATGGAGTTTTTTGCCTGGCCGTGGATGAATCTGTTCTTCGAGGAGGATGCCGACAAATACCGGTTCAACCATCTCGCAGGCAGCCTGGAGTTTATTCCTTATGGTGTATCCGTAGATGAATTCCAGCATTTCGTATACAGCCATCCCGAAGCGACTCCGCTTGAACGTAAGCAGGCGTGGCGCGAAATTGAGCAGAAGTATCTGCCGCACCGTGACTATGACGGCAACAGCTATCTGGAGCAGGGCAGCTTCTGGCATAAGCAGTCGCATATTTTCCGCACTCCGTTCTACTAT
This sequence comes from Paenibacillus sp. FSL R7-0273, assembly GCF_000758625.1. Classification (NCBI taxonomy): domain Bacteria; kingdom Bacillati; phylum Bacillota; class Bacilli; order Caryophanales; family Paenibacillaceae; genus Paenibacillus; species Paenibacillus sp. FSL R7-0273. The sequence goes on along the minus strand of NZ_CP009283.1, from coordinate 2,444,549 downwards.
ATCGATTACACCCTGGCGCAGCTGTGCGCTTTCCAGTTCTGGAAGCGTTCGAACGAGGATTTTGCAAGTGCCTGGAGCGATTATCTCAGGCTCTGTCAGGCTGGCGGCAGCAAATCCTTCATTGAGCTGGTAGAGCTGGCCGGGCTGATCTCACCGTTTAAGGACGGCTGTGTCGGCTCGGTAATCGGCGAAATTGAGAGCTGGCTGGATTCGATTGACGATAAAGCTTTATAAGACGGCTTTACTGACTGCAGTCCGCAGGCAGATCTAACAGAAAAGTCCCGTTCCCCGGAATCAGCCGGAGCGCGGGACTCTTTATTGTCACTCAAACAAGCTCAATCACTATACCCGGAAGGCAGGCGGCAGAAATGCACAAGGAATCTGTATCTCATCATTCATATGAAGAAATGGCAGAGTATTATTTTCGCGATATAGACAACAAGCCCTACAATGCCCATTACGAACGTCCGGCCACTTTGTCGTTGCTTCCTGAGGTCGAAGGTAAATCCGTTGTCGATGCGGGCTGTGCCGCAGGCTGGTATACAGAGCAGCTGCTCCGCATGGGCGCGAAGGTTACCGCTGTTGATTTCAGCTCCCGGATGATTGAAATGACCCGCAGACGGGTTGGCGGCAGAGCCCGGCTCATTCAAGCCGATTTAAATGAGCCGCTGGAATTTCTGGAGGATGGTTCTCAGGACGTCATACTTTCTTCACTGGCGCTGCATTATCTAAAAGACTGGACACCCGTAATGAGCGAATTCCGCAGAACGCTGAAGCCCGGGGGAGTACTGGTCTTCTCTGTGCATCATCCGTTTATGGATTTCACCCATTTCGGTAAGGAGAATTATTTTATGACCGAGCTGCTGGATGATGAATGGGATACGCCTGACGGCAAGGTGAAGGTACAGTTTTACCGCCGCCCGCTGCACCAGATTATATCGGCAGTACACCGTGCCAGATTTGTCCTGGAGGAGCTGCTTGAGCCGATGCCGACAGAAGCCTTCAGACAGCAGGCGCCGCTTGCCTACGACAGGCTTACGCATAATCCGCAGTTCTTGTTCATCCGGGCTTATAAACCGCAGCTATAGCTCACGGTCGGCAAAGCTCCGGAAATTCCCGGTTACCGCCACTGGAACACTGCCCTTCAGGTAAAAATAATCCTTGGCCTTCCAGGTATGGCTGCCTTTGTCCGACCGGCGCACATAGACATAGTTATACGTGGAGGTGGCAAAGGTGCGGAACCCTTTTCTTTTACAGCGCCTGAGAAAGTTAACATCCTCTCCCACCGAGCGGTCGGGGAACAGCACCTGGCTGCTTACCCGCTTCCTGAACAGCAGCGTCCCTCCCTGCAAAAAAACCACAGGCTTGCGCTGCTCCTTCGGCGACCGGACGATCAGCTGCCGGCTTGCCTCCAGATAGACGAGACAGGCATGCTTGCCGACAATATCGCTCCGGGTCCGGTTCAGCGCCCTGATCTGCTCTTTCAGATAATAAGGGGAATAATAATCATCATCGTCAAATTTGGCAATCAGCGGATAACGCGCCTTGGTAATGGCACCGTTCAGGCATTGGCCGAGTGAGACCGACTCCGGCAGCTTATAGACCGAAATGTTGTGCCCTGAGCCTGCCCTCAGCTGATACTCCTTCAGCTTCATGCTGTCCTTGTTGAGGATAATAATCAGTTCCTTGTGCTTCACCTGCTGAGTCTTGTAATTGGCAAGCAGATTATCAAAAAACTCCGGACGATTCGTGCACACGATTATAGAGACTGCATTGACATGGCTTTCCGCCGCTTTTCCCACTGCCCCTCTCTCCCCTCCTGTTTTCCCTTCAACATATGAGCTTCGTTCAGGGCCCGTTCGGGCGTAAGGCATACACTGTTACTCCAAGTATCATTAGCTCACATTTTTGCCATTCCCCCCTTAAACCGCAAGATGTGAGTTATTGATTGTAGCCGCACTTTTCGGCTGTACGGTATAATTTCGCTTGATCAGGCCATCCGGCCGGTCAAATACAGGTATATATGGAGGGGATTCCGGTTTTGTATAAAAAACGCTTGCTGTCTGTACTCACATCCATCCTTTTACTGTCATCCTCGCTTCTGCCGGCGGCAGCTGCAGCAGACGGTTCTGACGCTGATCCGTCTGCAGGTATGATTAATATCAGCAGCAGCTGGAAGGGCAGCGTGTTCGGCGATGTAGGCGGCCAGGACAAAATTACCGCAGCGAACTTCGGTATCACTGAGCATGCGGATTCTACCGTAACCCTGCGCAGCTCAGCCGACCGCGGCAAAATTTCCGGCAGCACCGAGGGGATCACTTATTATTTTCAGCAGATCGATCCGGAAGCGGACTTTGAACTCAAGGCTACGGCTCATGTGGATGCCTGGACAGCGAATAACCAGGTATCGTTCGGAATGATGCTGCGCAGTAATGTGTGGGATAACCAGTCCGGGGCGTACACAGGGGATTTCACTGCTGTCGGTGCATTGGACCAAGAAATGAAAGCGTTTTATAAGTCGAATGGCGGCAGCCTGCAGAAGACCGGCTATCTGTTTGAATCAGCTACCAAGCCTGCAGCCGGAGAGGATTATGATCTCAGCATCCGGAAAACCGGAGATCTGTATGTCTTCACTCTTGACGGTGTCACCAAAACGCTCGAAGGCTTTGGCGGTGCAGTCCAATATGCCGGGCTTTACACCGCAAGGAACACAACCGTTACGTTCAGTAATGTACAGCTGCTTCAGGAGGAGCCTATACAGCTCGGCCCGTGGACGTACAGCGCTTTTGGCGGGAACACCAGTGCAGTGAAGAATCCTGCGCCTGTGGACGCTACCGAGACTTCGGTGACTCTGGAAACCTACGGCGGAAAAATCTCCGGCAGTGACGAAGGGCTTTCCTTCTACTTCAGGGAGATACCTGCCCAGGCTAATTTTGAGCTTACAGCCACGGCCAGGGTCATTTCGTTCAACAGCAACAGCAGCATCAGCACGCCGAACCAGAAGTCCTTCGGTCTAATGCTGCGGGATAGCGTCGGCATGAACGGCGATTCCGCTGCTGTAACCTCCAATTACGCTGCGGTCGGTGCGCTGGATCAGGTAATGAAGGGGTTTTACAAGCAGGCAGCACAAGTAAAGCTAAGCCCGTTCAGCGGGATATCCGTCCCGGCAGCCGGTGAAGAATACGGGCTCCGTATCAAAAAATCCGGCAACACCCTGCAGCTCAGCGCCGGCGTCCAAACCGAAACCGTTACGCTGGGCGGAGCCTTCAGTGATACGCTGTTCGCGGGGGTGTATGCAGCCAGAGATGCCATGATTGCCTTTAGCGATATCAGTATCAGGCTCGAGACCAAAACTGTCACTGCCTTGACGGCTGATACCAGTGCGATGCCGAAGACCTCCTATTTCATCGGGGAGGCGCTTGACCTGACGGGCTTGTCTGTAAAAGCTCTGTATTCCGATAATAGCGAGGCTATTCTGTCACCGGCTGACTATATCGTAACCGGCTTTGACAGCAGCAAGGCCGGAGCAAATACGGTAACCATTCATTATAACGGTGCGGCTGCGGCAATTACCCTGCAGATTCTTCCGCTGTCTGTATCCGGGCTTACAGTCAAATACTATCCGGCCAAAACGGTCTATTATCCGGGCGATACCTTTGATCCGCAGGGCCTTGTCCTTATGGCCGGCTATAACAGCAGCACCGCCGTGACTGAACTGGACGATAGTCTTTATTCATTGTCCATCAAAGGTGAAAGTGTAACCGAGCAGGCGCCGTACCTGTTCACCGAAGCGGGTGTTTATGAGGTGACTGTCACCTCGGTGGAGACACCGGAGGTAACAACTGCCTTTGACATTAAGGTTGAGGATGCTACTCTCAGCAAAATGGAGATCCGCAATCTTCCTGAGCAGACCGTTTACTACATCGGGGATTCACTGAAGCTGGAGGGGCTGGTGCTCTACGCGCATTACAGTGACGGGTCGTCACAACGGCTGATGAAGGAGGAATACACCGTTTCTCCGCTTGATACATCGGCCCCCGGTACAAAGGAGCTTACTGTGACCCACAAGGGAGTTACTGCCAAGTTCCCTGTTCAGGTCAAAATAAAACAGCTGACCGGCATCGAAGTTACCGCCTATCCAAAAACAACCTTCCTGCTGAACGAAGGCTTTGACAGTGAAGGGCTTGCCGTCTCCAAGGTGTATGACAACGGTGACCGGGAAGTGCTCAGCAGTTATACCCTCGACACAAGCAAGTTTAACAGCAAGGCAGCCGGTGTGTATGCTATCGGGGTTATCCCGGCAGATCACTCCATCGATTCCATTACTTATTCTGTAACGGTTAGAGAAGCCTCTCAGCCGGTATGGAGCAGCATCCAGTTCGGCCAGTCTACTTCTGCATCCAATAATCAGACGCTTGTCCGCGAGGATGGCACAGTCCGCCTGATTGCCCTGGAAGGCGGAGGCAAGGTTACCGAGGATCATGACGGTATCACGTTCTACTACACCGTGCTTGATGCGGCGCAGGATAATTTCGTGCTGTCTGCAGACATTCAGGTATCTGCCTATGCCAAGTCCCCGTATGACGGTCAGGAATCCTTCGGGATCATGGCCCGGGATGCAATCGGCACCGCAGGCAATTCCAGCGTATTTGCTTCGAACATAGCGGCAATCGGCGGCTATAGCGGCGGCACCAAAAGCAGCAACGGAACCCAGCTGTTTGTGCGCACCGGGGTAGAATCCTCCGACGGAGCCGGAAGCAAGGGAATCAAGGCTGTTATGCTGAACACCGAGCAGCCTGCTCCAGGCAATACGTTCCCTGCAGCTCCTTATCGGCTGACGTTGTCCAAAACAAACAGCGGCTTTACGGGCCAGCTTAACGACGGCAAGGAAGCGGTGTTCTTTACGCCGGATATTCTGAACGTGCAGGACGGCAAAATGTATGTGGGCTTCTACACAGCCCGGCTGGCGACTATAGATATCAGCAGCATTCAGCTGACCGTAACCTCCGCAGCTACGGATACGCCTAAGGTAGATCCGCCGCAGAGTCCGGTTACCCCGGTCTTTGACATTCTGTCGCTGGGCAGAACCTCACAGTCTGATTATCAGCTGATTCTGCGGCCGAATGTCAGCGGAACGGTAACGCTGAAGCAGGGCTCTGCCGTGATTGCACAGGATGTCAGAGCCGAAGCCGGCAAACGGCTTGCGCTTCCTGCTTCACTTGCAGCGCAGCAGGATACAAATTTCAGCATCAGCTTTTTGCCGGATGATACCCAGTACCTGACCTCCTACGATAAAATCGTCCGTAACTTTACCGTTACTATGAAAAGCTATGGTGACAAAAGCGATATTTACGTCTCTCCAGCCGGAACAAGCACCGGGGACGGTACGCCGGAGCATCCGCTCGATGTTGATACCGCAATTGATTTCGTACAGCCGGGACAGCATATTATCGTTCTGGACGGCCGGTACGTGCGCAGCAGCAAGCTTGAGATTAAGAAGTACAATGACGGGACGGCAGACGCCATGAAGGTGCTTGAGGCTGCTCCCGGTGCCAGACCGGTCTTTGATTTTGATAAAAAAACAGAGGGCGTCCTGCTGAGCGGCAGCTACTGGCACATCAAGGGACTGGATTTCACGCGTACGGCCGGCAATACCAAAGGCTTCACCGTAGGCGGCAATCATAACATCGTTGAAAACAGCCGTTTCTATGCCAACGGCGATACCGGCCTGCAGATTAGCCGGACAGACGGTACCGCTGTGGAATTAGCAGATTGGCCGTCGTACAACCTGATTCTGAACAGCTCCTCCTTCGATAACCGTGACCCTTCCGACAATAACGCCGACGGCTTCGCCGCCAAGCTGACCTCCGGTGTCGGAAATGTATTCAGAGGCTGTCTGGCATACAACAATATTGACGACGGGTGGGATTTGTACACCAAGGCGGGTACGGGAGCGATTGGCGCTGTACTGATTGAGGATAGCGCGGCCTTCAACAACGGCCATCTGACGGACGGAACAACGGGTGCAGGTGACAAAAACGGCTTCAAGCTCGGCGGAGAAGGGATTTCGGTCCATCATACGATCCGTAATTCCATCGCCTTCGGCAATGGAGCCTATGGCTATACCAGTAACAGCAATCCCGGCGTCATTGCCGAGAACAATATCGGCTTCAACAATACGCGCGGCAATCTAAGCTTCACCACTTATGATCACATTACGCCAAATTTCACGATTGACGGCTTTCTGTCCTACCGGACGGCCAGCATTGCCAAGGACCAATATCCGGCAGGACTTGCGTCCGACAAAAACTTTATGTATGACGGAACCATTTCGGTGAACAAGTCCGGCAAACAGCTGAGCGATGCCAGCTTTGTCAGCCTGATCCCGGTCAGCTCCTATGCAAGAGATGCCGCCGGGAACGTGGTCTGGGGCGATTTCCTGAAATTCATTCCGTTTAGTGATAACGGGCCGACCGCGACTCCTAGTCCGGCTGCGACTCCTAGTCCGGCTGCAACTCCTAGTCCGGCTGCGACTCCTAGCCCGGCTGCAACTCCTAGTCCGGCTGCGACTCCTAGCCCGGCTGCGACTCCTAGTCCGGCTACAACTCCGGAGCCGACGCCCACAGCAAGCCCTGACGTACCGGCGATCCCGGGCGGTACCGGAGCAACCGCTGAGCTCGCGGTAACGGCAGTACAGACGGATGGAAGCATCAGCATCTCTCTCCCGGTTACGGCTGCTCAAGGTACGGCCCGGGCGGTACTGACAGATATCACGCTGCAGAACGCGCTGGCCCAGGCTAAGAGCCAGGCAGACGGCACCCGGCGGCTTCAGCTCCAGCTGAAAGAGAACGCAGCAGGCGGCTTCAGTGCCTATGAAATCACGCTCCCTGCATCTGCGTTCACAGCAGGGAACTCCAGACTCCAGCTGGAGGTGAACACCGCTCTGGCCGGCTTTGTGCTTCCGGATACACTGTTCCGGTCAGCCGAGCTAACAAAAGCGGGCAGTGTTACGCTAAAGATAGGTATCGCTGAAGCTACTAGTACACTGAAGGGACAGCTTGGAAGCTCTCCTCTTCTAACTTATGAGCTTTCGGTTGACGGTAAGCTATCAGGAGCTGACAGCCTGGGCTCAGCAATCGGGATCCGCCTGCCTTACCAGACTGCTCTGCCTGCCTCCGAGCATCCGTTTATCGTTGTCTGGCAGGTCAGCAGCAGTGGCAGCATTACGCCGGTCGTAAGCAGCAGCTACGATGCCGTCCGCAGACAGGCGGTTTTCCAGACTAATCATCCTGCCGGGCAATATGCGGCTGTCCTTCACCATCCGGTCTTCGGTGATGTCTCCGGCCAGCACTGGGCAAAAAATGAGATTGAAGTGCTGGCCTCGCGCGGTATTATCCAAGGTGTACCTGGAGACGGCTTCCTGCCGGGGAAATCCGTTACACGCGCTGACTTTGCCCTGCTTCTGGTCCGGCTGCTGGAGCTGTCCGGAACCGGCAGCAGCACCGCGGCAGGCTTCACGGATGTCCAGCCGGGTGATTACTTCCATAACGGGCTCCTGACTGCTCAGCAGTATGGGCTAATCAACGGCCAGCAGGACGGCAGCTTTCATCCGCAGGAGCCGGTCTCCCGGCAGGATATGTTTGTGATGACGGCCAGAGCGCTTAAGGCCGCCGGTATCCTGCAAGGAGACTCCGCAGCAGCCAGAGCATCCGCTGACTTTGCTGACCAGGCCGGTATTGCCGGCTACGCTGCCGCTGACATTGCAGCGCTGGCAGAGGCTGGCTTCATCCAGGGGGATACCGGCAGCCGGCTTCATCCGGCGGCTCTGTCCACCCGCGCTGAAGCTGCTGTGTTGATCTACCGGATACTCATGCGGTAATGAGAGCGGAGGCAGAGCACCGCATTCCGGAAGTCTTCCAGCATTCCTTCGGAGTTCTTCCGGAGTTCTCCGGGCATTCCATCAGGCTCTTTCAGACTCCGCAACACAACACAAAGAGACGGCATTACTGCCGTCTCTTTGTGTTTGTCTGTCGGGCAGAATTCCCGACACTAAAGAATTAGTTTTTTGTGCAGTCAGCCGCAGCCGGCGGAGCATGGATTAAAGCCGACTCCCAAACGGAGTCCTCTGCCGGGATCTAACGGACTGAGCGGCCCTTATTTCTGCGAAAATACCGGTTTTCTCCGGTTAACGGACACCAGTGCCGTTATTTACGGATATTTACCGCAAATATGCCCTACACAGAGACAATAAGAGCGCTACGGTCCGTTAGACCAGATAAACGGGCCCGGTCCGGCAAATAATGCCCCTTCGGTCCGTTAGCATCCGAAAGCAGGCATTCATCCTACAGCAGGTAAGCAGCCCGTCCTATTCCAGCCCATGCTGCTTACGGATGTTGTACATTCCGCCAAGCAGCAGCTCGGAAGGATCACGGTTCAGCTGGAAATGTGTAAAGAGCAGCTGGAGCGGGATCGCGCAGACATTGTTGCCGTCAGTAATAGCAGGGAAGCCTGCTTCGAATACTGGTCCATGCTCTTCATTCCAAGCCAGTCCGGCATGCACCTTCTCGGGTGCAAATTCCTCTTCGACGGTTTTGATGCACAAAGGAATTACCTTGTTGTCAATGATCGCCTTGGCTTCCTCTTCACTCTCAGGCTGCTTCGGAAGCGGCTGTCCGCCTTTGGTCTTCATCAGTTCATGGAAGAACGAGGATACCCAGACTTCAGGATTCTTGTCCGCCTGGAACCGGTTCACCAGCTCGCGCAAGAAGAAGCCGGTCGAATACACATCGCCTGCTTCATCTTTCACATGGTACACAAACACCGGTCCAAAAGCCGCAAGGTTAATAATCTGGCTCTGTACCTCTTTAAAATACATTCTCAAAGCTACCATACCATTATGATGAACCGCTTTGATCAGCTCATTCCATTTCTCTTCAGTCATGCCTGTCGGTTTACTGCTTGTCTCTTCATTGACTGTCTCGTTTACAGTCTCTTGTACTTCCTCATTTACTGTCTCGTTCTCATTATTCATTCGTATTCTCACCCCGCTATCTATCATACCATCAACCGGCCCCGGGTAAAATATAATCCTCAGCCCGGGCATCGGCCAAAGCGCCCGCACACGCACAAGAAACCCTGCAATGACGGGCTTCCATCCGGGTCTGCGTCGTATTTTTACAATACAGTGAAAACTATTTCCTGTAAAATATTTATATAATCAGCTGCTCATACCCTAACTATACCTGTAAAGGAGCTTTCCGGTGCTTATTCCGCAATTGTATTTAAACGGCCGCACAAACGAGGCGATCAAACTGTACGCACAGGCTTTTAACAGTACTGCAGATTCGGTAATGTATGATCCGGACCAGGAGCCTGAAACCTTTGTCATTCACGCAGAAATGCACATTCTGGGCCAGCGGGTCATGCTGAGCGATTATTGCGGTACAGCCGGTTATCCGGCAGAATCAGTCCAGGAGCTTGTTGCCATCTTCGAGCATGAGGCTGCCCTGAAACAGGCTTACGAAAGCATCAGGAACGGAAGCACAACCCTTACTCCGCTCGGTCCGGTCTTTTACAGTCCGTGCATGGTACAGTTTGCTGATACTTTTGGGGTCCGCTGGTGCTTCATGGTGTAATCCCGGCATGCAAAAACACCTTCACAGCTCCCGCTGTGAAGGTGTAGCACACTAAGCCGTTTCTTATTTGGCAGCTTTGGCTGCATCAAGAATCGCTTTCAGATAACCGTGAGTATCGACAAGCGTTGCTCCGCTTACAGCGTCAACTACCTGTTCTGCCGATTTGTAGGTCAGCGTCTGCTCCAGCGATTTGATGGTTCTGCCTGTTGCGAATTTCTCAATCGCTGCCAGGTTCTTATCATAGGCTACAGTGGAGCCTGCAGCTTCAGTCATATGCTCACTGTAGTATTTGGTGTTGGTTTTTTTGGAGGCCAGAACGACCTTTGGATCTTTATAGTTCTGTCCAAAGTCCTTATCGGAGTTCGGTACTCCCTTAGCCACATCTGTGCTCAGGAACTGGTAATCATCCAGCGATGCCGCTACGATCACACCATTCTGAACGACTGCAACGGCTACTGTAAAGCATTTGGTTCCATGGGCTGCTGCCTCAACACGGCCCACCTTTAAAGGCGCGCTTGCTGCAGAAGATACGTTGTTAAGTGCACCGCTGTTGCCTACGCCTACAAGTGCCAGTGAGATTCCAGCCACCAGCAATAGTTTTGTAACTTTTTTCACAAACATTCCCCCAGTCATGTTATAAAAAACGCTTACACCCTATTTTTATCAAATTCTAGCGCTAAACTCTGTTACAAATGTTACTAGAAATATGTTAATTCGTGGAAGTCAAGCGTGCCTGCTGCCGGCACCACAATATAGCGACAATAGTAATGCCCGACAATAGTACAAAGGTTGTAACCGCACCGCCCTCCGGACCAAACGCTCCGCCTGTAAAAATCGCCGGTCCCGTCTGGCTCATTTCAAAAAGTGTCTGCCCGTTATCCGAAAAACCGCTGACCGGAAAACCGTAAATATTCCCCAGTGTAACATTCCACGCAAAATGCATGCCGCAGACTCCCCACAGCTGCTTCGTAAGAATTGCATAACCCGCAAAAAATAAACCGGACAGAACCAGATTAGTAAACGACAATACTGTAACCCCGCTGCTAAACAGGTGAAAGAACCCGAATATTAGGGAAGACAGCAGGATTGCAAAAGCGGGTGTGCTCTCCCTTGCCAGCATTGGAATAAGCGAGCCTCTTACGGCTATTTCCTCCGCTGCGCTCTGAACCATCCATCCAAAAGCAATGACAGCTGCCAGCGGTGTTAGGGATGCCCAATGATGAGCCTCCACCTGCACCATCCCCAAACTAAGTAATATGGCAGTGACCGCCGAAATCGCACAGAATCCGATAAGACAACCTGTCCAGTAGGCTTTAAACGGTTTTTCCGTGTGGAATCCCGCTGCCCTGAGCGGACGTTTCTCGACTATGATGATCCATAAACAAAATAAAACCACTTGTACACCGCATACGATAAACTTCCTGTACACCTGAATCGCGCTTTCATCCAGCCCCAAAGAATGAACAAGGCCATAAGAAACTCCTGAATAAATCCAACGCCCTGCAGTCAGACTCCCCATCCATAATGTGAAATAGAGCGGCACCAGCAAATAAAGCTTAAGTTTTAGTGTGCTTGCCCGTGCTCCGGCAAATATCGGATTGCCCTTTAACGTTGTGTTGAGATCAGACACGAAATCACCAGCTTTTACATAGGATTGTAAATTTCACCCTATCACAGGATTGAAAAGCTCCGATATAATAAAAGTCCCTCACACTTTACTCCATCATGAAATTTGGAGGCGTTCCTATGAGATATATCCCTGATCTTCTTACTGTCATGCGGATGCTTGGCTCACTCAGCCTGCTGTTTGTAGAGCCGGTATCCGGCATGTTTTTGACAATCTACGCTTTATGCGGGGTGAGTGATGCGCTGGACGGTTATATTGCACGTAAAACAAACAGCGCCAGCGAAGCTGGCGCAAGTCTGGACAGTATGGCGGACTTTCTTTTTATAGGCGTATTACTGCTGATTTTCATTCCGATTCTGCAGCTGCCCGTTTGGATCCTAAGCTGGGTAGCCGGCATTGCCCTTATCCGGGGCGCCTCTCTGCTGGTCGGATGGTTCAGGTACAGCGCGCTGGCGTTCATCCATACCTATGCTAATAAGGCGGCCGGACTGCTGCTGTTCTGCTTCCCGTTTTTGTACTACCTGCTTGGACTTACGGCAACTGCAAGCCTGCTGTGCATCGCGGCCAGCCTGTCAGCCCTTGAGGAGCTGGCGATCAATATCCGGTCACAGGAGCTGAAGAGGGATGCCCGTTATTTTCAATGGAAAAGATAAAGTGCCGGTAAAATAGCGCTGCCGTTCCTTAAAGTTGGCATCACAATCAGGATTGCTGAAACAGCGTCGCGGACATCCTGCCCTCCGGACATAAGAACATATAATAAATGCCTTCTCCGTATTTCTCTACGGCTTCCCAGTCCAGCTGTCCTATAAAATGCATGCTCTGTGAGCAGCAGGGACACACGGGATATTCCCCATCCTGAATCCAGGTCGGATAACCGCCAATCTGCGAGGCCCGGGGCTCCATCGTCCACTGAACGGCATGGTAGGTGTTCCTCGGTTTCTCTGCTATCCTGAATTGTTTACCGGCAGACAGGTATTCCCGGCTCTCATTCTCCGGATCCGTCTCCGGCAAATAATCAGGCTTCCGGTTAAAAGCGCTCCACCGTGCTCCCTGCAAGGAATCCAGCTCTATATACACCGGTCCGTAGCAGCTGCAGATTATGCAGGTCTGTACCTGCAGCTTTTGCCCGTTCACAGGCAGACGTTCAACGGATGGATGACCTGCATGAATATCCAGAAGGACAGTGAGCGGGCTCCCGCACCATTCACAATTTTGCCAACTCTCAGTGAGAAAGCTTGCGGCCGGTTCCTCCAGGTATGCTTCAGCAGCAGACGGATTTATTGTTTCAACAGCATAATTGTCCGGATAAAATAAATCCCGCCGCTTCCCGTCCGCAGTCAGCTCCCAGCCGGCTTCATGTGCATACCGTTCAGGGGCTACATACAGCTCCTCTGCCCATTCCGGCGTATGCTCCCGCCATTCCCTGAAGCGCTGAACGACAACATCATCTCCAATCCAGCTTAAAGCGAGCAGAAGTAAATTACGGTTCTCCCCGTCTGCTTCCACCTGCTCCAGCAGCAGATCACGGATTTCTGCAGGTGCATCTTTATACAAGAATCCCGGATCATATACTTCTCTGTCCATCAGCCCGGCAAGGGTTCCCGTTCCGCTCAGCAGCCTGTTGTTGTAACAGACCAGCGCCATCAGAATGTCAGTGCATCCATCCTCATCCCCTGCCCTCAGCAATTCGAGCGCATAAGTCTCCAGCCTGCCGGCATCGTCCCCGGAAAGAGAGCGGTACAACTCCTCCTTGCCGGCTTTGTGCGGAGTGTACACAATTAACGGATCATGCGGTCTGGAAGCATGCATAATCTTCAGCACCTCAACGGGGTCTGTTACTCCTGCATATAAATCCACTGTTTTGCGGTTCTGTAGAACGTATGCCTGCCATTCCTGCCGTTCCTTGGCCTGCACACAGGGCATACAGTAGCCTCCGGTTTTCTGAAAGGTAGCCGGAAGAATGGCCGCGGTGCAGCCTTCACTTTTACACGGGATGCGTTCAGTCATGGCAAAGCCTCCTTTAGCCTACAAATTCTTCTCCCAGCGCGCTATCTCCTCCCGCACCAGCGGAGCCACTTCAGTTCCAAGCAGCCGGATCGACTCCATCACCTCGCTGTGGGCCATCGTCCCGTGCGGGACATGCAGCAGGAATCTGGTGATTCCGACTTCCTTGCGCAACCGGATGATTTTGTCCGCAACTGTCCGCGGATCACCGACGAACAATGCCCCCTCCGGACTGACTGCCGCATCATAATCTGCACGGGTATACGGAGGCAGGCTTTTTTCAACCGCCCGGACATTGGTTCTGGCAAAGGTTGACGGGAAAAACTGCCCGATAGCCTTTGGCGTACTTTCCGCCACAAAGCCATGCGCATGCGCTGCAACCGGCAGTCTGTCGTAATCATGTCCTGCCGCCGCTGCTGCCTCCTTATACAGCTTCACCTGTGAGGCAAAATCCAGCGGGCGTACAGGGCCAATCATCGCCAGCGCAAACGGCAGGCCGAGTGCTCCCGTGCGCACCGCAGATTCCGGGCTTCCCGCACTGGCAATCCAGACCGGCAGAGGGTCCTGTACAGGACGGGGATAAACCGGTAAATTATGTATGGCAGGTCTGTGCTTACCTTCCCAGGTTACATATTCAGACTGCTGAAGCTTCATCAGGAGATCGAGCTTTTCTTCAAACAGGCTTTCGTAATCCTTCAGATCACAGCCGAACAGCGGAAACGATTCTATAAATGAGCCCCGGCCGACCATAATTTCAGCCCTGCCGTTACTTAATCCGTCCAATGTGGCAAAATCCTGATAGACCCTCACCGGGTCTGCCGATGACAGAATCATCACCGCACTGGTCAGGCGGATTCTGCTCGTCAGGCTGGCCGCTGCTGCCATCACCACTGCGGGAGAGGATGCGGCAAAATCCGGCCGGTGATGCTCCCCGACCCCATACACATCCAGACCAACCTGGTCGGCCAGAACGATCTCCTCTACTACTTCACGCAGCCGTTCTGCGTGGCTCATTGTCTTCCCGGTAACCACATCCGGCGTGGTCTCCACAAATGTACTGATTCCAAGTTCCACGGTTCTGTTCCCCCAAGCTGTTGTTATATGACTATCATTTTTACTATTTCATCATTTTATCTTTAAATTGCTGAATATTCAAAATTAATATTTACTAGGCTCCCGGCCGCAGCAAAAAGCAGGTCATGCAGCTATTGCGCTGCTTAACCTGCTTTTCATAGTGTTAACGTTTTACTGGTTAGCCAAAATATCGGACAGCAGCTTCTCGGCTCCGTCAAAGATAGAGTAGCTGTAGCCCCAGAACTGGTTGAAATCAATCAGGTAGATTGCTTTGTCTTTGATGGCATTCAGGCTTTGCAGCGACGGATCAGCATAGAAGGCCTTCAATGTCTCCTGCGGATCAACACCGCCGGTGTATACAGAGAGGAGCATTACATCGGGATTGGAAGCCAGCAGCTGTTCTTTACTGACATCACCGGTAACGTCACCGAAGCTGTTGGTGATACCCAGCAAACTCAATACATCGCCAGCGAAAGTATCGATGTTTCCGCTGTATACTGTAATTGCTCCGTTTCCGCCGTCGGATACATAAGCAAAGGTCTTCGCGTTGCTGGAAGCAGATTTATCTGTAATGGCCTGGGCACGCTGTTTCAGCTCTTCGATATAAGCAGCTGCATTCTCCTGCACATCAAAGATTTGCCCGATCTGTTCAATGTCCTTGTACAGGCTGTCCAGAGTTGCACCCTTTACACTTGTGTTCTGCAGATAGGTTTTAATACCCAGCCCGTTTAAGCCCTCAACGGTTCCCACACCCCAATCCGCATCTGCGAACAGGTCAGCACGTCCCAGTACCAGGTCAGGACTTGCTCCGACAACCAGCTCTTTGCTGGCATAATTTTCGGAGATGACAGGGATTTTCTTGAACTCCTCCTGAACGGAAGGATCACCCGCACCATATAACGCAGCAACTCCTACCATTTTGTCGGTCAGGCCCAGCTTGATTAAGAGCTCAGCGGCACCCTGGGTATTGGCTACGACCTTCTCAGGTGCTTTGTCAAAAGTCACGGACTTGGCAGTCCATGCGGTACCTTCACCGTTATTCGTGTAATTCTCAATAGTCAGCGGATATACTGTGCTTGTACTTGGAGCAGCAGACGGAGCCTCAGTAGCCTCGGCAGCCGTATTGGCCGCAGGTGCTGCTGTTGCAGCCGATGCATTCTCATTCTTAGTATTGGAAGAGCACGCTGAAAGAATCCCTACCAGCAGCAAAACCGCCAGCAGCGGCATAAATCTCTTAAACCCTTTTCTCATCATTCCTATCCCCTTTTCTATATATCTGGTAAACAGCCTTGCCAGAGTTGGCACAACCTTCCGTTCTGCAAGGAATACAATCGTAGAATATAGAAAGCTGGCGCATATGTCAATGATAATAATTCTCATTGACAACAATTCTCAATATGCGCTATATTTTAAATTAAACTTTATAATTAAGGAGTCTATATGAATGTCATGCAAACCGAGATAGCCGCGCAGCCGGCAGCCAAGCAATCTATCATTAATAGCCGTTATGGCTTTACTGCTGTTATTATTGTTCTGCTGGTCATTACAGTTCTGTCGGCGGGGGCCGCCGTCTCCTTTGGACAGGTTGAAATCCCCGTCTCCCAATCGTACCGGATTCTGCTCCATCAGATTACCGGCATTCAGATAGGAGATGTGCAGGACCTGACTTCCGGATCTTTTGTAGATATCATCTGGAAAATCCGTTTTCCGCGCGTGCTAATGGCCCTGTTTATCGGTGCAGGCCTTACACTGTGCGGTACCATTATGCAGGCCGCTGTACAGAATCCGCTCGCTGATCCATACATACTAGGTATTTCCTCAGGCGGTTCACTCGGTGCAACCTTCGCCATTCTGGTCGGCTTTGGGACGATGGGCTTTCTGGGGCAGACGGGTGTAGCCTTCTGGGCTTTTGCCGGCGCCGTCGGTGCTTCCCTTCTTGTGCTGCTCCTGGCCAATGCCGGAGGCAAAATGACATCAGTCAAGCTCGTGCTGGCCGGTATGGTCATAAACGCGCTATGCACCGCTTTTGCCAATTTCATCGTCTATTTCGCTAACAATGCCGAAGGCATTAAGACCGTAACTTTCTGGACTATGGGAAGTCTGGCCGCCTCAAGCTGGGATAAGCTGCCGCTGATTGCCGTATCCATCACAGTGGCTGCTGCATTTTTCCTGATGCAGTTCCGTGCCCTGAATGCCATGATGCTTGGTGATGAAGCGGCTGTTACACTGGGAATATCGCTGGGTGCTTACCGCAGAGCCTATATGATTCTCACTGCCCTGATTACCGGTATTATGGTCGCAAGCTGCGGAATGATCGGCTTCGTCGGCCTGATTATCCCCCATCTGATTCGCGGACTTGTCGGCTCTGACCACCGCAGGCTGCTACCGGCTTCTATCCTGTTCGGTGCCATCTTCATGATCTGGACTGATGTAATTGCCCGGACCATTGTTCCGAGTGTGGAGCTTCCGATCGGGATTATCACTGCCCTGATTGGTGCGCCGATGTTCATGTATATGCTGGTCAAAAAAGGCTACGCGTTTGGAGGCAAATCATAATGGACTTAAACGTTGAACGTCTGGCGGTTTCCTTTTCCAATGTAAATATTGTTAAGGATGTATCACTAAAGGTCCGCAATAAGCAATTCGTGGGTCTGATCGGGCCGAACGGCTGCGGTAAATCCACGCTCCTGAAAAGCATCTATAAAGTCATCAAGCCTAAGCAGGGGGACGTCTTTCTCTCTGATCTGGATGTAATCAAAGCAAGCCCCAAGGTGGTCGCGCAAAAGCTGGGCGTCGTCGGGCAGTTTAATGAGCTGAGCTTCGACTTCACTGTCCGCGAAATGGCCGCAATGGGCCGGACTCCGCATAAAGGAATGCTGGAGACAGACAACAGACAGGACCATGAAATCGTGACTGCTGCCCTGCGTAAGGTTAATCTGGAAGGTCATGCAGAGCGCAGCTACAATTCTCTGTCAGGCGGGGAGAAGCAGCGGGTGATCCTGGCACGTGTGCTGGCCCAGCAGCCGGAATTTATGATTCTTGACGAGCCGACCAACCATTTGGACATTAAATACCAGCTGCAGATCCTGAATATTGTCAAAAAGCTGGACATCGGCATTCTCGCCGCACTCCACGACCTTA
Source organism: Paenibacillus sp. FSL R7-0273 (assembly GCF_000758625.1). Taxonomy (NCBI): domain Bacteria; kingdom Bacillati; phylum Bacillota; class Bacilli; order Caryophanales; family Paenibacillaceae; genus Paenibacillus; species Paenibacillus sp. FSL R7-0273. Next base: position 2,427,068 of record NZ_CP009283.1, on the reverse strand, counting down.
CCCTTGCTGCCGAATACTGTGATTATCTGTATGTAATGAAGCAGGGGCAGGTTGCCGCCAGCGGCAAGCCTGAGGATATCCTGACCAAGGAGCTGATCGGCCAGGTCTTTGACGTAGCCTGCGAAACCTACCGTAATCCGGTTACCGGGGCGCTGGGTATTGCGTATCTGGAGACCAGATAACCTGTATATAAAAAAGAGCGCCCCCCCTTTGTTTACACGGGGGCGCTCTTTCAGCTGTATAAATGAACAGAAAAAGAACGGCATCGCTGCCGTTCTTCATGTAATGGACTCTCAGGGGCTCGAACCCTGGACAAATAGATTAAGAGTCTACTGCTCTACCAACTGAGCTAAGAGTCCATATTATGTCGGCCGTTATGACCGTTGTTCTCAAAAGGAACTCTTATAATATACCTCGCCGCTGACTAATTGTCAAACATTTTTTTATTTTATTTAGTCATAGTAAACTTGAGATGTTAATGAACTACATAGAGGAGGAAGCCGGGACTGATAACCTGCTGACGGATTATACCTTGGCTGCAAATATCATTTATGCGGCTTTTGCCTGGTCGGTGGCCGGAGACGCATATATTAAAATGCGGGAGCTGGCGCTCAGGCACAAGGTTGGATTCTTTAATGTTAGTGCAGACGCTGATGCTGCTCCTGAGATTATCTTTCCCTAGCGTGCAATAGCTACAGCGATTTTTATTAAAGAAGGAGACTGCATTATGAACTTAAAAATGAATTGGATTACGCTCAGAGTACGCGACCTGGAGGCATCTCTACATTTCTACCACGGGATTCTGGGTCTTCCCATTGAACGGCAATTTGAGAGCAGAGGCAGGCAGATCGTTATGCTGGGTCCGGAGGGTCAGCCCAAAATCGAGCTTATCCAAGGAAGTGATCCGGCATTGCTGCCGGAATGCGGGGTGTCTGTCGGATTCGAAACGGAGTCCCTGGACGGAACTATCGAGGAATTGAAAAGCCATGGTATCCCGGTAGCGCGCGGACCCGTCTCACCCAATCCGCATCTGCGGTTCTTTTATGTGCTGGACCCGGACGGCTTTGAGGTTCAGATTGCGGAGCACAGCTAGGCTGTTCCAGCCGGTAGTTAGCGGTATGATAGCCTGCGATTGGATGTTTAGCAATCTATACAAAATGACCGCCTTTATAAAAGGGCGGTCATTTTTGCTTTTACAGGGGAACAACGAACTTATAACAAATCCGGCACCGGCACCTTGGACCATTTCATATCCGTACCCAGATAGAAGCTAGTGTAGCAGGGCTGATTATAAACTACATTCTGCCAGGCCACCCCTGTGCGGTACTGCGGATCATGCATCAGAGTATACAGCTTCCGGTCCGTCACCTCTGTGTTCATGTAGATGCGGATAGCCGAGCTGTCTGCCACACGTACAACAAGCTCCTCGCGCCAGTCCCCGAACAGATCCGCCACCAGGCAAGGATTGCCCTTGGTGCCGTTGTTAGAGCGTGTACCCTCTGCCGTCAGCAGCGTGCCCCGCTTCCAGTCCTCAATAGAAACCGGTTCTTCAAAGGTTCCGCTGATGAACTGGGTCGTCATATCGCCTGCCCATTTAATGTTCATGTTAGTGCCTGGCGCTTCCTCATCCAGCTGCTCACCCTTGGATGAGCGCAGCCCCCGGGACGGCTCATGAGCCAGATGGCTTTCACTGCACCACGTCTGCAGCCCGGGCACCGCCGGGTCTACCTTGCCGATCATGCCGCGTCCGACATCCTCCTTGGCAAAGCCGCCAAAGAGCACTTCTCCGGTAGCCGCATCCCGCAGTGTATATCCATAAGGGCCGTGTATGCCCTCCTCATGAACCATATAAATCTGCAATCCGTCCCGGTCAGGATCGACCACCGCGACATGCAGGGCATCCCCGTGACCAAGCTTGGCGTATTCACCCGGAGCCGCGCTTCCCTCCGGCAGAATCCCGCCTGAGCTGTACAAAAGACTGCCGTCATGGTCAATCGTAGCCGACCCGTAGATGATCTCCTGGCAGCCGTCCCCGTCTACGTCGGCCGTAGACAGCGCATGGGCCCCCTGCTTGGCTAACCCGCCGAAGCCTGGGTTCCGGCCGTCCTGCAGGTGCAGCGTGTCAGCAAACGGATTGTTCATGGTAACCCAGCCGCTGTCGATATACCAGGTCTCCCTCAATTCCTGTCCGTCCCAGCTGTAGGCGGCCATTGTAGCTCTTGTATAATACCCGCGGGCAAACAAAGCATATGGCTTCTTTCCGTCCAGATAAGCGACTCCGGCCAGGAATCGGTCTACCCGGTTGCCCGGCTCGATACGGTTCCAGGAATAGTCGCCCCACATCAGCCCGTCATCATGACGTTCCGGCTTGTAGCGGACTGTCTTAAGCTCCTCTCCCGTTTCGCCGCGGAAGACTGTGAGGTACTCCGGCCCTTTTAGAATAAAGCCTTCGAATTCACGCAGCTTGTTCCGTTCGCTTCTGGAAGGCGCATACACATCGAGGAAATAATCTGCCAGACGCAGCGCATCCTCCCGTGACAGCGGATACGTATATGCAGGAGCAATACCAAAACACTCCTCCAGTGTAGCCGGCCAGTGTCCGGCTGTTACCTCTTCATGCTCATGCCAGCGTTCGAACATATCAGCCACATGCACTGCGTAGCCCTCACCATTGATCCGGTAATCATCCTGATGACTGTATCGGGCAGCTTCATCCTCCGGCAGCAGCGTAATGAATGCTTCAGACGCAGGAGCGCCGTCTAAGTACCGGATAATCCGGGTGCCCGGCGCTGTTTTGAACATCAGCTCCGCCTTACCGTCTCCGTCAAAGTCATAGACCAGGAACTGGGTATAGTGCGCCCCTGCCCGGATATTAACACCTAAATCGATCCGGTACAGCAGAGTGCCGTTTTGCTTGTAACAATCCACATACACATTGCCTGTATATCCTACATGGGAAACATCCTTCGCATTCGACGGGTCCCATTTGACGATATATTCGTATTCTCCGTCTCCGTCCACATCACCTACACTCATGTCATTTGCACTGTAGGTGTAGGATTGACCGGCAGGTGTAACCCCGTCTGCGGGCTTCTGCAGCGGGATTTCCAGGTAGGGTGTCTCCCAAGGCCGGATTGACCGGCACTGCTCTTTCTCTTCTCCGTTTATAACTGCGGCTACCGCATACTCCGCTTCCCGGCTGCCGGACCTGTCCAGATAATTCGTGCTGTCACTAATCTCAGCAATCCGTTCACCGTTACGGTATATCCGAAAATCTGCAGCAATCAGGCCGCTGTCTGTAGCAGCGCTCACTTCCTGTCCCAGCAGCCGCCAGCTGATAAATATCCCCTCCGAAGTGCAGACTGCCGCCAGCCCCCGGTCCAAATGCTCCAATTGAATGCTCATGTACGTTTCTCCTCCATACCTGCCTGTTTATAATGAGAACTCTCCAAAGAATCAACACCTGTAGCATACTGATCTCCCGTTATTCCGGCAATAGGACAATTTTGCCCGCCCTGTTATGCGGTTTTGGACTATTTAACCCGGATTGGACATTCTTGCAGCCAAGGCTGGCTGTACGCAAAAAGACCACTCCTCCGAGTTAACAGAAGGTGGTCTTTTGGATGCAGATTAAGCTTTTTTACGCGATAAAATATAATACACCGGCAGTCCGGCCAGCGTAATCCCGATTCCGGTCAGCGAGCGCAGCGGGTCACTGACAATCGTGCTGCCGAGAATGTAGAGTCCGCCAGCAACCCCGATTATCGGAGTAACCGGATAAAGCGGCACACGGTAGCGCCCTTTTTCCGGAGGCATTTTTTTACGCAAAAGAAAGACTCCAAACACACCCATCGTAAAAAAGATCCACAATACAAACACCAGCAAATCCGTCAGCGTGTTGAAGGTCCCCGAGAATATGTAGATTACCGCCAGCACACTTTGAAAAAGCAGTGCATTCGCCGGAGTCTGGAACTTCGGATGAATGCTGCTCAGCACACGCGAGAACGGAATCTGGTTCTTCTCCCCCATCGCCTGCGGCACACGCGCTGCAGTCATCAGATAGCCGTTCAGCGCACCAAGCACTGATATAATGATGCCTGCCGTAATAAACGCTCCGCCCCCGTTGCCGAACAGCGCCTCAGCCGCATCAGCCCCTGGAGTCGGTGAACTAATAATCTGCTCATAAGGCAGCGCCTTGAACACCGCCAGATTAAACAGCACATACACCGCTATCACAAAAATAACCCCGGCCGAGATGACCCTCGGCAGCGTTTTGGCGGGATTTTTAATTTCACCAGCCATATTCGTAACACTGATCCAGCCGTCATAAGCCCATAGCGTACCCAGTACCGCTGCTCCAAAGCCTGCTCCCGCTGCCGGTGCACTGATGCCGTCAAAGCCGGGTGTCAGATTCGAGAATAGGCCAACGCCGATAATTCCCGCAACCGGAATCAGCTTGCCCACCGTCGCAACCGTCTGGATGATGCCGCCAAATCTGGTGGCAATGACATTCATAATGAGGATGAACGCCAGTATGGCTACAGCCAGCAGCTTCTGCTGCCAGCCGTTCAAAGGCACGAAGTACCCGGAATAGGTGGCAAAAGCAATCGCCAGCGCCGCTACAGACGCCGGATAAGAGATCACCGCCTGCACCCAGCCCAGCAGATAGCCTGCCACACCGCCGTAGAGATCACCCAGATAGGTGTACAAGCCGCCGGATTTCGGAATCGCAGCCGCAATCTCCGCCACAGTGAGCGCCGACGCCAGAGTAATGATCCCGCCGACACCCCAAGCCAGGATGCTCATCCACGGAGTACCGGCATTGCTCAGCACAATCCCCGGCTTCAAAAAGATTCCTGAACCGATAATCATCCCGACCACAATGGCCAGGGCCTGAATGGAGGTTACTGTTTTGCCAAGTGAATTGGCTGTTTCCTTCTTTGTGCTCATAATGTAATTCCTGACCCTTCCTGTCTCTATACTCACGGTAAATTTCCGCCTGCTTATCTTACCATGCTGTGTGAGATTTAGAAGTGGGGAATTTCACTACGGCCTGACCAGAATTCTGCTACTCTTCCTCATCATCCCAATCATCCTCAACACCAAAGCTGTCATATTGCTCATACGTCTCCCCTTTGCTCTCGATAACATAAGGCAGCTGTTGACCCGGCCTCACCTCTGCAGCCCCCAGATATTGAACAATAAAATGCCAGCAGACACCGTAATCAAATAACAGCAGCAGCTTTTGTTTAGGGGTATGGAATACGGTGTGGATTGCCACTTTTTGAACACCGGGAAATCGGCTTTCCTGGCCAATATCCGCAAACAATTCGTAGCCTTCTTCAGCCCGTGTCCAGTCAGTGATATTGTCGTAGAAGCCAAAGGCATGATCCAGGTCAAAATCAAAGGCTTCGATGGCAGCCTCTGCGAGATCATATAAGGATGCTCCGGCAGCAACAGCAATGGTGCGGTACGGGCGTCCTCTGACCCCTCCGCTGGGATCGCTTAGGATTATTTTAAATTGTTGAGGTTGTTTGGTTGCAGCCATGTTGCCCCTCCTGCGATTTTTATTTTATGGAATTACTGACGAATATACTTGAAACTTATCATTTATTGCGGCTGTAATCAAAAGAATGTCATTGCTCGATTATTTGGTAACGATATAATTGATTTATAAGCCGTGAAGCACACGCCGCTTTTAATGCTCTATCTCCGTCCAAAGTTATGTTTGGAGGGAATAGGCATTGAGGCGGCTTTTTTGCGGAGAAAATTAGCACTTGAATGGGCCAAGGAGGAGTATGAGATGCCGCGATTTGAACAGCAGTATGAGGAATGGTTAGTACGCAATCTGGAGAATGAGAGCAACCACAGGAGAAAAGATTTACTCGGCAAAGGATTAGGATATGGAACAGTTGAATTCCTCCGCACCATCTGGTTCCCGGCTGTCGGGAATTTAGACCATTTGTTTCCGGAGTGGGAAGTGCGTGATTTTAGTAACGGCTACCGCTATCTGGATTTGGCTTATATGCCTGGAGGCGTGAAGGGCGGAATTGAGATTCAAGGGTATGGACCACATGCCAGGGATCTGGATGTCAGGAGGTTCAAGGATTTATGCCGCAGACATTGTCTGCTGGCTTTGGACGGCTGGACCTTTCTGCCGATCGCCTATCCTTCCATAGTAGAAGAACCAAAACAATGTCAGCAGCTGGTGCTTTCCTTTATTGGGAAATTCATCGCTACAGATGTCTCTTCTTCGTTAACTTGGCTGGAAGCCGAGACGATCCGGTTCGCCAGACGTCTACTCAGGACCTTCACCCCGCTGGAGCTTACCGAGCATCTAAAAGTGACTGATCGCCATGCCCGGCGGATTCTCCATAAGCTGGTCGAGCAACAGATGTTGGAGATTACAGGCGGCGGCGCTCAGCGCAACCGTTCATACCGTTTGAAATTATAGGTCCATATGGTGAGGGAGCGCTGGCACTGGAGCAGCAGCAGGGGCGCTCAGCTCTACCTTTCGTACCGTGCGAAGTTATAGCCGCTGAGTAAGGTTGTTAGAAATGAGGGAACCCCATGACGACAACTTCGTTGAATATGGGGTCCCGAAAGCGACTCCTTGCGGACTGAGATGCGCTTATTTTCGCCAATCTGGCCCATTTGCCCGGCTTACGGACTCAGATGCCGTTATTGGATGACTTTAGGGTGCAAATCCGCTACTTGAGGGCAAATAAGTGCAGTACGGTCCGTTAGCTCCGAGGAATGAGCCAAATAGAGCAGATAAGGGCTGCAGGGTCCGTAAGCGAGGGAGAGATGGTATGCGAGGGGGGCGATCGTACGCGAGGAAGTAACGCTACTTCAGGGAGCTCCAACATACTGGGAGAGCAGCTACATGCCCCAGTGTGCATCACATTCCAGAAACAACAAAAAAAACGGCATTTCTGCCGTTTCTTCAAGGATGGACTCTCAGGGGCTCGAACCCTGGACAAATAGATTAAGAGTCTACTGCTCTACCAACTGAGCTAAGAGTCCATAATATTAGGATATTTGGTGGAGCCAAGGGGGATCGAACCCCTGACCTCATCGCTGCCAGCGATGCGCTCTCCCAGCTGAGCTATGGCCCCAAGTTAACCATTTTAGAATTACATTATGTATTCTAAATTCTTGTGTGAGCAACAAGCTCACTTCGTCGTGTTATTTATTATTTCGTAGCCGACTTCTATATAATACAGAAATCCATTCCTCATGTCAACACTTTAATTAAAAAAGTTTAAATGCTTCAAATCCGGAGGACCCGCTACAGCACCTATGCTGCTAAGCTCTACATCAAACCGAGCCTAAGTTGGGCACAGGTGCTGCAGCCTGTCTATAGCCCCTCCAGTTCTCCATCATCTTTGGACAGCAGACCCTTCAGTTCCTTCATGAACATATTGATGTCCTTGAACTGGCGGTATACTGAGGCAAAACGGACGTAGGCCACTTCGTCTACCGGATACAGCTGCTCCATCACCAGCTCGCCGATCTGGCGGCTTTCGATCTCAGCCAGGGCGATACCGCGAAGCGTCTTTTCCACCTCAGAAACGATGGCCTCCAGGCGCTCCACAGATACAGGACGCTTCTCACAGGCGCGGATCAGGCCGCGGAGGATTTTGTCCCGGCTGAATTCTTCACGGCTGCCGCCCTTCTTGATAACGATCAGCGGAGTTTCCTCAATCATCTCGAATGTAGTAAAGCGCTTGCTGCAGCGCTCGCATTCACGCCTGCGGCGGATCGATTTATTCTCATTGGCCGGACGCGAGTCAAGCACCTTGGTATTGGTATGATCGCAGTATGGGCATTTCATAAGCTTAGGCCACTCCTTTTACTGTAATATTAGTCTTCGCTGATCTCCTTAGCCCTTTTTGGACGGGTGAAATTTATTTCCAGAAAACACCGTTTTTCTCTTGTTATGAATCTGGCGAGTCCGGCACATAATACAGTTACCAACCGATAGGAGGTGAACAGAAATGAGCCAAAACAACAACAGCAACAACCTGGTAGTCTCCAACTCACGTGGTGCCTTGGAACAACTGAAATATGAAGTTGCCCAAGAATTGGGTATCACTCTTTCCCCAGACGGATACCAAGGCAATAAAACTTCTTACGAAAACGGTTCGATCGGTGGTTACATCACTAAACGTCTTGTAACGATCGCTGAGCAATCCCTGGCAGGTCAATACAAATAACCTGTCCCCATAAGCTTGCCTAAGAAGTATTAAATGGCTGATGCCATTTAATACTTCTTTTTACATAGCACAGGCTTAAAATTCACTGTAAATCTCCGTGTACTGATTATAATAATAAATCACGCGCTGCACGTAGTGTCTGGTCTCCCCAAACGGGATATTCTTGACCGCCGCCTCTGTGCCGTCCCATTTCCCCTCATCAAGCCAGCTCTGCACCTTACCGGGTCCGGCGTTGTAGGCGGCAATAACCGCTGTACGGTTACCGTCAAACTGACGGGACAGCGAGGAGAGATACCAGGTGCCCAGCTCAATATTCTCCGACGGCTCCTCTTTAAGCTCATCCAGGGAAACGTCAGGCAGCTTGGCCATTTCGAGTGCCCATTTGGCGGTGTCCGGCATTAGCTGCATTAGTCCGAGAGCACCTTTTTTGGACTCACGCCCTGTCTTAAAATTGGTCTCTACGCGGATAATGGCCGCAACCAGGAAAGGATCAGTCTCATACGTGCTGCTGTGCTTACGGATTTCGTCTTTATAATGGATTGGATAAAACCAGGACATCCAGTTGGTGCCGAGAAACAGAATGGCGGTAAAGCCGATGAACAGCAGGAGCAGCACTCTTTTTTTACGCAGCCAGCTCATAATAACCCCAGCCTGTCCCACATAACGGCAACCTGCTGCTCAGTCTCTGCAAGCTCACCGCTGTTATCAATGATATAATCTGCTCTCCTGCGCTTCTCTTCAATGTCCATCTGGGCGTCCAGCCTGGCTGCAGCCTGTTCGGGACCAAGACCGTTACGCTCCATTAAGCGGGCCAGCTGCACCTCACGGGGCACATACACGACCATAACCTTATCGAATAGGCTGTCCAGCTTGGATTCATACAATAACGGAATATCCACAACAATCAGTCGCTGCGCATCTTCCTCTTCCAGTGCATACATCTGGTCCTTGATTTCCTGGCGGATCGCCGGGTGTGTCAGGCTGTTCAACGCCTGCAGGGCAGCAGGGTCGCTGAAGACGATTTCCCCCAGCGCAGCCCGGTTCAGTGTGCCGTCAGGCAGCAGTATTCCTTGGCCGAAATGCTCTACAGCAGCAGCCAGCACGGGATGTCCCGGGAGCATGACCCCTCTTGCGATAACATCAGCATCGACGAGTCGTGCTCCTTTTTGCATAAACAATGCGGAGACGGTGCTTTTTCCGGATGCAATGCCTCCGGTTAAGCCCATAATCATGTACTCACCTCATAACAGCTTCATTATTCCCATAGCAATTAATAATAACGCGGGCAGAGCGGCAGCATGCTTCATCCAGAAGCTTCCGGACAGCTTTAGGCCGGTTTTCATTCCGAGCAGTAGAAAGGTTCCGCTAAACAGGGCAATCATCAGCGAGGTCCACACCGGGCTGAAACCAAGCAGCGCAGCACCAAGTCCCGCGCCAAACGCATCCAGCGACAGTGCAATCCCCAGAATCATCGCTTCCATAGAGGAGATACTGCCCGAATCATCCATATCCGCGGAAGACGGCGTACGCAGAATCTGGATGACCACACCCAGATGCCGCAGCTCCAGCGAGAAAACAGCAGACTTCTGCGGGCCGGCTTTTCCGGAGTCCTGAGACAGCTCTGTAAACCCTGCAGTTTCGGTCTCTGAACCGGCCTGGGCAGCCGCTTCCGTTCTCACAGATGCCCCTTTGTGTTCCTCTTCGTGCGGACTTTTCTCCTTCTGAGTCAGCATCTGAATCAGTGACCAGCAGCCCATTAAGACGAGAATAACCGCTCCAATAATGGAGGCGGCATCCGGGGAGACAACCTTGGCTAATAGTACACCGACCTGCATCGAGACACATATGACAATGCCCGAGCAGAGTGAGATAATCAGAATGGAGAGCAGCGGAATTTTCATTTTACGTAAACCATATGTAATGCCTACACCAAAACCGTCCAGACTAAGCGCAAAAGCCAGCAGCAGCAGTGAAAATAATGGGCTGATCACCCGCAATCCCTCCCGTGAAGAAACGGAAGTCCGGAGGATGAATCCGTCCGGCTCCGTTTGCTTGTTTCAGCGTTCTTCACACAGTATATGGGCGGGACCGGCAGTCGGTTCCTGGGCAATTGCGTCAGTCCGGGTAGCTCCGGTGCATTTTAATCACGAATCAGACGAAACTGAATTCAATCTATTGCTTATAACAACGGTTAAAGGCTGGCAATTCGGGCAGATGTGGGTGCCCCGTCCGCCTACGACGCTTTTCTCGATCAGGGTGCCGCAGGTTCTGCAGGGCTGATCCTTACGGCCGTAAATGAGATGCTGCTGCTGGTAGCTGCCGCACTCACCCTGGCCGTTGACATACGATTTGACCGATGAGCCTCCAGCGTTCACGGCATCAGTCAGCGTTGTTACGATCGCACTATGCAGCCGGTTCAGCTGCCCGTCCGAAAGCGACTTTGCCGTCTCCTCAGGGTGAATCCCTGCACGGTGCAGAGCCTCATCTACATAGATATTACCGATGCCGACAATGTATTCCTGATTCAGCAGCAGGGGCTTGATCTTAGTATTCCGGCCTCCGACAATTTCCTTAAACCGCCCGGGCGTAAAAGAAGCATCCAGCGGCTCCTGGCCCAGCTTGTTCAGCGGCTTCAGCAGCAGATCCTCACCGGGATCAAACAGATGCATAGTCCCGAACTGGCGTACGTCCGTGTAGCGCAGCTCGGTCCCGTCGGTGAAATGGAAAATAACATGAGTATGCTTGTCCAGCAGCTCATCCTGGCTGTACAGGCCGTAACGGCCCTCCATCCGCAGATGGGAGACCATAACGAGTCCGTCCAGCACAAACCGCAGGAACTTGCCCCTGCGCTCAACCGTAACAATGCTATGGCCTGCCAGCATGTTGGCAAAGGCCTGGGTATCGTCCGGACGCTGGATAATCCGCGGAAGCCGGACGGTGACGTGCTCTATCTGCTTGCCTGTAATTAATTCATTAAGTGTTCTTCTGACTGTTTCTACTTCCGGTAATTCCGGCATAATGACTCACCTCTACACCATTATAACGGATATAGACAAGCAGCGGGGAGTCTATTTCGCCTCATACCAGTTACTTCCATAACTTACCTCCGCCTTTAGCGGCACAGACAGCTCGAGTGCTCCGGCCATAACCTCAGGCACCAGCTTCTTCATCAGCTCCAGCTCATCCTCCGGCACCTCAAACACAAGCTCATCGTGCACCTGCAGCAGCATACGGCTCTTCAGTCCGCGTTCAAACAGCGCTTTATCCATATGCACCATAGCCAGCTTGATAATATCGGCTGCTGTTCCCTGAATCGGTGTATTCATCGCCGTACGTTCAGCAAAAGAACGCAGGTTGAAGTTGCTGGCATTAATCTCAGGGAGATAGCGGCGGCGTTCCAGCATCGTCGTAACATAGCCCTGCTTGCGCGCTTCCACCACAATATCAACCATATACTGGCGGACACCGTTGAAAACTTCCTTATACTGCTCAATAAACTGGGCAGCTTCCTTACGCGGTATATTAAGGTTCTGGGACAATCCGTAATCACTGATGCCATACACAATCCCGAAGTTAACCGCCTTGGCGGAGCGGCGCATATTACTGTCCACCTGCTCAGCTGTTACGCCGAATACATCCATCGCTGTCTTGGTGTGAATATCCATATCCTCCAGAAAAGCTTCCTTCATCCGCTCATCACCGGAAATATGGGCCAGCACCCGCAGCTCAATCTGCGAATAGTCTGCCGCCAGAATCGACCAGCCTGGTTCCGACGGGACAAAAATCTTCCGCAGCTTGCGGCCCTCCTCCAGCCGGATCGGGATATTCTGCAGGTTAGGGAATTGGCTGCTAAGCCGTCCAGTAGCCGCAATGGTTTGGCGGTAGAAGGTATGCACCTTGCCAGTCTGTTCCGAAATTTCCTTGAGCAGTCCCTCCACATAGGTGGATTGAAGCTTGGCAATTGTACGGTACTGCAGAATCAGGCGCACAACATCATGATAAGGTGCCAGCTTCTCTAATACCTCTGCATCTGTAGAGTAGCCTGTCTTGGTCTTCTTCACCACAGGCAATCCCAGCTTCACAAACAGGATTTCGCCGAGCTGCTTCGGTGAGTTGAGGTTAAACTCGGTGCCGCAGATCTCATAAATCTCAGCTACAAGCGATGCGATCTGCGCCTCGAATTCTTTACCCAGCTCTTTAAGCTCCTCTTTGTTGACGGCAATCCCCTGCTTCTCCATATCAGCCAGAATCCGTGACAGCGGCATTTCCAGATCCTCGAACAACCCGGTCATTGCCGTCTCACGCAGCTCCTCCTGCTGTTTAGCCACAATACCGAGTACAGTCGCGCTTTTGCGGGCTACATGGTTGCCCAGAATTTCAAGCTCCGGAATTTTGTATTTGGCACCTTTGCCGAAAATATCTTCGTCCGGTGACAGGCGGGGCAGCCCGTATTTGGAGGTGAGATCATTCAGGTTCTGGTTCGTTTCCGTCGGGTCAAGCAGGTAAGCGGCAAGCTGCACATCATTAGCGGCCCCGGCAAAAGCGATCCCCTGCCAGTGTAATGCCAGATCTGCGCGGTGCAGGTCATAACCGCTCTTCGGCGCATTGCTGTCTCCCAGCCAGTCCCGCAGCGGTGCTGCCGCCGGGCTCTGCAGCAGGGCAAACGGCACGAAGTAATGGCGCTCAGATGAAGAGAGGCCTAGACCGATTACCTCGGACCGGTGCGGGTTCTCCCCGTTTGTCTCGACATGCAGGGCTGAAATCTCCGGGAGTGCGGCAATCAGCGCTTCCAGATCAGCCTCACCGGCGATTGTGATATCCAGCTCTGCAGCTTCAACTGCTGCTGATTCATCCGATGATCCGGAATGCGCACTCAGCGACAGACGCTCCAGAAGAGATTTGAACTCCAGCTTCGCCAGTGCAGGCCCGGCCGTATCCCGGTTAATCCCAGTAAAGGACATATCCTCCCAGGCATGCTCCAGCGGAACCTCACGGTAGATCGTCGCCAGCTTTTTACTCATAACTGCGCTGTCCGCATGCTCCTCCAGCTTCTCTTTCATCTTCCCCTTAAGCTCACCGGTTCCGGCCAGAACGCCTTCTACCGAGCCGAACTGGTGCAGCAGCTTAAGCGCTGTTTTCTCACCTACTCCAGGTACCCCTGGAATATTATCACTCGCATCGCCCATAAGACCCTTGAGGTCAATAATCTGTTCAGGCGTCAAATCGTATTTCTCACGGATCTGCTCCGGCCCGTACAGCTCCACTTCAGTTACGCCTTTACGCACCAGCGCTATGGTCGTATGCTCCGAAGCCAGCTGCAGCATGTCCTTATCCCCGGATACGATCATCACTTCACGCCCGGCAGCATCGGCCTCGCGGGAAATACTTCCGATAATATCGTCTGCTTCATATCCGTTGATCTCAAACTGCGGCACACCCAGGTCACGCAGCAAGCCTTTCAATAATGGGAACTGTTCGGACAGCTCCGGCGGCGTTTTCTGCCGTCCGCCCTTATAATCCTCATAGCCTTCATGCCGGAACGTAATCTTCCCTGCATCAAATGCAACAATCATATGGCTTGGTTTATGTTCTTCAATTAAACGCAGCAGCATGGTTGTAAAGCCGTATACGGCGTTCGTCTGCTGCCCGGCTGTATTCGTCAGCGGCGGCATCGCAAAAAACGCGCGGTAAATAATGTTGTTTCCGTCTATAAGTATCAACTTGTCCACTGTAGCACCTCGCCTTTTTCTTGCTTACTCTTTACATCTTACCATACGCCCTGCACCAAAATGAACCAAAGCGCACGATTTACGCTGCAGCTAAGCATAATCCCGCATGGAATGCAGGATTGCCAAACTTCACCAGCTTGAAACCGTAAACCCTGCGATGACAACAAAAAAACAGCAGCCCGCCTTAGGCGGGTGCTGTTACGGTACTGCTTCGTTCTACTGATTCAAATCCGGGCGCTTACCCGTTACCAGATACACTACGCTCTCACCGATGTTGGTCGCATGATCGGCAATCCGCTCGATATAGCGGCCCACCAGCGTCAGCAGCATAGCCTGGTTCAGGGATTCCGGTTTCTCAACCATGTAAGCATACAGCTCATTAATGGTTGAACTGTACAGCCCGTCTACCTGATCGTCATCCTGGGCCATTTTGTATGCCAGATCGGTATTCTCATCCAGGTAGGATTGGATCGCTTCGGTAATCATCACGGATACAATCTCAGCCATGCGCGGAATATCAACCAGCGGCTTAATCAGTGTCTGCCCCTGGATACGCATCGTTACCTTTGCCACATCCAGTGCCAGATCGCCCATACGCTCAAGGTCACTGGAAATTTTGAACGCAACAATAATGCGGCGCAGATCCTTGGCTACAGGCTGCTGGGTAATAATCAGACGTGAACCGATTTCCATAATCCGGTCTTCCATCGCATTGAGGCGCAAATCCGCCTTTACAATTTCCTGTGCGCGTACAATGTCAAGCGTCTGCAAGGCAACAATCGCACCTTCCAGTGCATCATTTACGTGTTCGCCCATTTGCTGCAGCAGGCTGCGCAGCTCTTCAAGATCTTTGTCGAATTCTTTTCTGCGAATCATAATTAAAGAGTTCCTCCTCAAAAACATATGGTCAGCCTGATATTCCAGGAGCGGGTCCCCATAGGGTATTAGCCGAAACGTCCGGAGATATAGTCTTCTGTGCGGGAGTCCTTCGGGTTCGAGAACAGCATTTCTGTATCCGCAGCCTCTACAATAACACCGTTCAGGAAAAATACAGTGCGGCCGGATACACGGGCAGCCTGGTGCATGTTGTGCGTTACCATAACAATCGTATATTTGCTGCGGAGCTCCTGTACCAGTTCCTCAATCTTGAGGGTCGAGACAGGGTCGAGAGCAGAGGTTGCCTCATCCATCAGCAGGATATCAGGCTGGACGGCCAGCGCTCTGGCAATACAAAGGCGCTGCTGCTGTCCGCCGGACAGGCTGAGTGCAGACTTTTTCAGGAAATCCTTAACTTCCTCCCACAGGGCGGACTGGCGGAGACTCTGCTCCACAATCTCATCCAGCTCCTGCTTCGAGCGGGTTCCGTGCAGGCGCGGGCCGTAGGCCACGTTGTCATAGATTGACTTCGGAAAAGGATTGGGCTGCTGGAATACCATGCCGACCTGCTTGCGCAGGCTTTCCACTTCCACTTCGTCGCTGTAGATATTTTTGCCGCCGATGTTCACTTTACCTTCAATGCGTGTTCCGGGAATCATGTCGTTCATACGGTTTAGGGTGCGCAGGAGAGTGGATTTACCACAGCCGGATGGTCCGATAAAAGCGGTCACCTGTTTCTCCGGAATCTGCAGATCCACGTTCTTCAATGCGTGAAATGACTCATAGTAGAGATCAAGCTTCTCTATGTCAATGATGGATTTCATGTGTTTTGGCAGTCTCCTTCTCATCATCTTCGTTCCCAATGATAAGCTTTTAGTGTAAATAGAGTTGAAGAGAAATGTTAACGCAGTGTAAAATCACATTATCCCGTTATAATTCATCTAACATAATTGTAATTATATTTTATATTTAAAATGATTTTTTTATGTACAGCGTTTAAATCTTAACTATGAAAAGAACACCGTCATGTTAAATGACCGGTGCTCTTTTTTTGTTGACAACCAGCTTGTAGCCTACTCCGCGGATCGAATCAATATGGACGGATTCCGGATCAAGCTCCAGCTTCTTGCGCAGGGAGCTTACGTGAACATCCACCGTACGCTGCCCGCCGATATAATCAAATCCCCAGACCGCATTCATCAGATCATCCCGGGTAAGCACAACCCCCGGCTTGCGCGCCAGATACAGCAGCACTTCAAATTCCTTGGGCCGCAGGTTAATACTGTGTCCGCCCAGTGAGACCTCATACCGCTCCGGATAAATCTCCAGCTGCCCCAGAATAATCGTTGAAGCGGAGACTGGAATTTCCGGCTGAATGTCTTCAGCCACACCGGATATCCGCCGGAGCACAGCGCTGACTCTCGCAAGCAGCTCCGATACGCCGAACGGCTTCGTTATGTAATCATCGGCGCCGGATTTCAGGCCGCGGACTACATCCTCTTCGGCATTTTTAGCCGTCAGGACAATAACAGGCGTGCGGATGCCTTGTCCGCGAAGCTTATCGAGGATATCTATCCCGTTCATACCGGGCAGCATCAGATCCAGTACGATCAGATCAAAAGGTTCTCTAGTCGCACGGTCGTATCCTGCCGTTCCATGATCCTCCACTGTTACCTCATAACCTTCCTGCGTCAAATTATAAGACAGCAGCCGGGCCAGCGTCGGTTCGTCTTCAATGACCAGCAATCGTTGTGCCATAGTTCCCCCCGTATTTACATGTTTTTAGATTTTACAAAAAAAGCAGCAAACCCATCATATCACCGGAATGTTAACTTGGTGTAAAATAACAACAAATTTCGCAGATGAACCTGCAGATTAATAGTATTCCTCCCGGCTGCAATTAGCAAATCCAATCCGCAGCCCGTTTTGCCGCTTCCTGCAGCCTGCTGTTACTTGTCATGCTCCTGCAGCAGCGGCAGCTCCATAATGAATGAGCTCCCGATTCCCAGGTCACTTTCAACGGTAATCGTTCCGCGGTGCAGCTCCACCAGGTGCTTTACAATGGATAATCCGAGCCCTGTACCACCGGAGCTTCTGGAACGTGCCTTATCCACCCGGTAGAACCGCTCAAAGATTCGCGGCAGATCCTTGCGGGGAATGCCCATCCCTGTATCACTGACTGTAAAGATCACTGTCTCTGTCCCGTCCGGCTTATGCCCGTCAGCTACTGTGACCTTGACATTCCCGCCGTCATGCGTGTAATTGATCGCATTAGAGAGCAGATTCATAAAGATCTGCCGCAGCTTGTCCTCATCGCCTTCCATAAACAGCTCATCCGGGATATTTGCACTGAGGCTTATCTTTTTCTTCTCGGCTACTTTACTTAGCGTCTCCAAAACGGAAGCCAGAAACTCCCTTATATAGATCGGTGAGCAGTCGAGCTGCACCCGTTTTGATTCTATTTTGGACAGCTCCAGTATATCTCCAATCAGCCGGTTCAGCCGCTCGTTCTCATCATAAATAATCTGCAGGAAGGAACGGGCCGTCTTCTCGTCGGTCACCCCTCCGCCAAGCAGCGTCTCGGCAAAGCCCCGGACGGCAGCGACCGGTGTTTTCAGCTCATGGGATACATTAGCGACAAATTCACTGCGCATTTTCTCCAGCCGGCGGATCTCGGTAACCTCCTGCAGCAGAAACAGCATCCCCCGGTGAGAGCCGTCCTGTGTCATCGGCACCCCGTCCAGCCGGACAATCCGCTCAGCCGGAGTGTAGATGCTCCGTTCCTCATGAATAGGCTCGCAGCGCATTACACCTTCTTCAATAAGCCGGCTCAGCTCATAATGATGCTTCAGCTCCTTGTAGGAGTACCCGGCCATTTCGCTATTTTTCACATCAAGCATGCGTTCTGCCGCCCGGTTAATCAGAGCAAACTCACCTTCCGCATTGACCATGACGATACCGCCGGTCATATTATCAAGTACACTCTGCAGCAGATCCTCGTTATCGCGGATTGTTTTGAGCTGGGCCTGCAGGCTGTCAGCCATTGCATTGATCGCTTTGGCCAGCTGGCCGACCTCATCCTTGCGCTGCATCGGTACTCTGGCATCGTAATCCAGATCGGTTATACGGCGGGCAACTCTTGTAATCTGCTCCAGCGGCGAGGTCATGCTCGAGGCCACTTTATAGCTGACAAAGGTCGCCGCTACGAACAGCAGCACCAGTCCCACGGCCATAATCACCCAGGCCCTGCTGAGCCCCTCTGTTACTGCGTCCAGGCCCATCGACAGACGGATATAGCCGTCAAAGCCTGCATCCGAGGTTACGGCACCGGCAACATAAAGCATCTCGCGGTCCAGCGTATCACTGTAGCGGATAGCCCGGCCGATTCCTTCCTTTTCCGCAAGCATTTCTTCCTCACGGTTAGAATGGTTGTCCATTTCCAGCGGATTCCGTTCAGAATCACCGATAACCTTGCCTTCCTTCGTGATAAAGGTAATCCGCGAGTCGGTTAGTCCGGCAATATGCTTGGCGCGCTCTGTATAATAGGTAATCGCCTCCGGGCTGTTCATATCCATAAACTGGAACGTTCCGGAGAGCAGCTTTATTTCCCGGGACATATTCTCCTCCAGCGCTGAAATGTGCGAATCCTTAAAGAGCTTGGCCATCGTCAAGCCTGCACCCATCATGGAGATGCCGACGAGAGCCATAAGGATAAAGGTAAGACGAATGCGGAACGGTTTCATATCAGGCAATCCTCTTTCTTCTCTTTTGTCTTTGAGAACATCCTAACTCCATTTCCGCAAAAATACCAGTTCACAAGCCAATTATCAACGCAGTGTAAAATCCCCGTCAGACTTGCCGGCGCTCCGCTAAAAAATGTTGACAGTCGAATAAAGCACCGCAAAATGATAAACTATTAAATAATACCTTTTACTCTTATTTTTTGTGAGGGATCCCGATGAAAGTAACCATTTCGGATGTGGCAAGGGCAGCAAATGTGGCAAAGTCCACTGTCTCCAAGGTATTGAATGACTCTCCCAAAATATCAGCCGAGACGAAGCAGCGCGTCCGCGAGATAATGAAGCAGATGAATTATATACCGAGCAGTATCGCAACCGGTTTAGCCAGACAAAGCTCGCAGACGGTTGGACTGCTGGTTGACATGTCAAAGGAAAGTGAATTTCTTAACCAGTTCTTCTACAATATAATCGGCGGGATTGAGAGCGTCATGGGCCCCCTCGGATATGAGCTGACGCTCTGCAATATCCAGCATCTTGATGCTGAGGACCATTTCCTCAACCGGCTGGTGCTGAACCAGCGGGTTGACGGTATTATCGCCAACAACTCGGTATTGACCGCCGATCTGGCCAAGGAGCTTGACCGTCTCCGCTTTCCATACGTTTCCATCGGAGAAATGGAGCCGGCTGCGAGCTGGGTTGATTTTGACAATGAAGCCGGCGGAAGAATGCTGACCCGCCATCTGCTGGAGCAGGGCTACCGCTCTCCGGCTTTCATCGGCGGCCAGCGGAATGAACGGATCTTCACCCGCCGGCTGGGCGGTTATCTTCAGGCGCTTAAGCAGACAGGCGTCATTGTACGCCAGGACTGGATTCTGAACGGCCAGGCGGATGAGCATGAGGGCTACCGCTCTGCCCTGCGGCTGCTGCAGCGCGAAGACCGGCCTGATTCCGTTGTATGCATGACCAACTATACCGCCTTTGGCGTCTTGAAAGCCGCCCGTGAGCTGGGGATCGGGGTTCCGGGGCAGCTGGGCATTGCAGCATTTGATGAATATCCCTTGTCCCGCTATACGACTCCGCCGCTGACCTCACTGAACATCGATACCTTCAAGCTCGGAGTAACCTCAGGCCAGTGGCTGATGGACCATATCCGCGAGAACTGCACAGGCTCCCGGAGACTGCTGCTTGAACCGGAGCTCATCGTACGCGAGTCTACAGCAGGTCTTGCGCGCTGACTTTTCACTCTAATCTTAGTTAACACAAAGAGAGGGGCTGTTCTGCTTGTTTGGCAGACAGCCCCTCTCTTTATATTTTTAATAGGGAAGACCAAAAAAACAGAACCGGATGACATCGACAATTCCATGCGCCAGCATGGCGGAAGCAATGTCCCTTTTCTTCTGGAGGATGGCAAACGGAAGGCCGAAGAGCAAGGCCAGCATTATAATATTGACGATTCCCGGAACGATCCCGTTATTGATAAAGATGTCAGGAGTATGTATCAGCACGTGCGGAATAATCATCATAAACCAGGCGGTGAACCTCCGGGCTCTGGTATCCATTCTTCCGTTCAGCAGTGACAGGCATAAGGCGTAGAACACTGCACGCATAGCCATCTCTTCATATATCGCCGGACTGAGTGCAATCTTGAAATAAGCAAACTTGATACTAAAGCTGTCCAACGCCTTCCCGCTCAGCAGCAGATTGATTATGCCAAGAACTGCACCTGCAGCTGCGCCCGTAAGCAGGCTGACAGCAACAGATTTTTTGCTTGCGGTGTGCAGAAAGACAAGCCGATTCTCACGGAACCTGCTAAAAGTACTGAATACCGCAAGAGATGCAAATAAAGTAATGACACTTGTTTCGATCATAGAGAAGAGGGAAACGTTAATATAAGCTGCCGCAACTGCAGCCGCCAGCAGGAGTGAGACCAGGATCTGCCGTTTTGCAGGCAGCCCGTGCTTAACTAATAAAATTACACTTACAACCAGGGACCATCCCCCAAGGACAACCCACATTCTTGATGTTGCCCCGGTTTGATTACTGCCGGCATAAAAGTTCAGCACAAATAGCAGCATAAAAATGCCAAACATTATCCATACCGTCTTCAGGTTACTCTTGATAGTCACACCTCTACCCCTTCCGGATTACACATTTATCAAACAGACAATTATATAACCCTACCACTATAATCTTTGTGAATAAATGAACTAACTCACTCCATAGCAGTAAAAAAGCAGCGCCGCCCCAAACGGAGCTGCGCTGCTGTAACTACCGGGTAAATTATTGATCCTTCCAGCGCTGCACAGTCAGATTCACAGTCTGCGCTCCGCCGGCAGGTGTCAGGGTCCGGTTGGCAATCTCCGCACCGCTGGAGCTTGTTTCAACCGATGCCCAGCTGCCGCGGGTCACTTTGTACTGTACAGCTGTACCTGCAGGCAGACTGAGTGTAATGGAGTAAATGCCGTCGCTGCCTTTAGTCAGCTGGTAGGCAGGATCTGCCGCGTTCCAGCTGTTGAAGGAGCCGCTGAGATATACCGGCCCGGATGCAGGTGTAGTACCGGGCACACTGACCCTGAAGGTTACGCTGTCGGCCTGCGGCACGCCTGAGGTGAGGCTGCCGTTTACAAGGCTCCAGCTGCCGGCGGTCAGACGGTAATTGCTGCCTCCGTTGTTATCCCAGGTCCCGCTGCCGTTATTGAACGCTGCCGTCAGGCCGGCCGCTGTGCCCAGCTGAATAGTTGCTGTCTTATAGCCGGAATACGGCGAGGCCTGCAGCTGCAGTCCCGGTGAGGTTGTCCATACGCCAGAGCCGTCTACACTATAATGCATATATGAATTCGTATACGCAGTGTTCTTGTAATAAATGGTTACTGAATTGCCACCAGGAGTGGCAGTAGGCGTTGGTGTTGCAGTTGGTGCTACTGTTGGTGTTGCAGTTGGTGCTACTGTTGGTGTTGCAGTTGGTGCTACCGTAGGTGTAGGGGTCGGCGCTATTGTCGGTGTTGGCGCTACTGTTGGAGTCGGTGTGGCAGTAGGCGCAACCGTTGGAGTCGGTGTAGCTGTAGGGCTTACCGGTCCTCCTGATTGGATATTTCCGGTAGGCGTATACGTCCAGGTGCCTGTACCGAACAGATAATTGCTGCCTCCATTGCTGTCCCACGTGCCGCTGCCGTTGTTGAAGCAGGCCTCGAGCTGGGTAGCAGCGCCGATATTAATTGTAATCTTATTGTAGCCTGATACTTCTGCTGCCGGAATAGCTACACCGGGTGCAGTCGTCCAGGTTCCGCCGGCAGGCCGGTAGTGGATGTAAGGGGTGGTATAACCCTGCTTATAATAGATAGTCACACTGTTCCCGGCCGGAGTTGTCACCAGCGCAGCTGCACTGAAGGCGGACAGGTTACCCGCCGCATCAAAAGCTTTTACCGTATAGCTGTAATTGGTCTGGCCTGCGAGTCCGCTGTCCGTATAGGAGGTGGTTGCAGAGGTGCCTACCTTGACCCCGTTACGGTAAATTTCATATCCGGTTACCCCGACATTGTCCGTGGATGCCGTCCAGCTCACCAGTGCACTGGAAGCATTCTGTACAGTTGCTGTAACATTACCTGGAACAGTTGGAGCTGATTTATCATCTACCGGCTGGTTCTTGGAGTAGATTTTGGCCGAGTTTGCGCCGACGGATACAGTAATTTGCTTGCCTGTTACACCGCCTGCCTGCACGGTTACTGTATCGGAAGTATTCAGCTGATTGATCAGAACTGTACCTGCAGTCAGTGTGCTTTCGCTGCGCAGTGGAATGGTTACAGTCTGCGTACCGCCGGAGGCATTGCTGAATACAGAGATGACTTCCTGTCCGACATTTGTACCGGTGTCAATCCGCCGGGAGAACGCATAAAGGTTCTGGGCAGACCACATTTCGCGCTGGGTACCAGTACGAAGGGCCGGGTTGTTTTTGCGGATTTCGTTCAGCTTGGCCACATGCTTGTAGGTGCTGGTATTTTCATTAAAATAATTCTCCAGAACATTACCGCTTGCATCCCTCTTCACCATCGACCAGCGGTTCCAGGTATCGGCAATGCCGCCTGTCATAATCTGCCCGTTGCCGTTACCCTTATTCTGCTCGGTTCCCTGGAAAACTACAGGTGTTCCGCGGACAGTAAAAATAAAGGAGAGTGCATTCTGCAGCTTCTCTACACTGCCACCGGCCTCTGTCAGGAAGCGGTTGCGGTCATGGTTGTCGATAAAGGTGACCATGTGGTTCGCATTCCCGTTGTAATAGGAATCCTGAGCCAGTGTACTCTTAATATTGGACTCAAAAGACTGCCCGTAAGCAAAGCTGTTCAGCACCGAGAAGAATAACGGGAAATCCAGCATCCCCCATTCCTTGTTCGCGCCTACCCAGCGTGAGACAAATTCCGCATTGCCGTCAAAGTTCTCCCCAAAGGTATTAACCCCAAGCAGATTTTGCAGCTCGCCGATGTCCGTAGGCTTCATCAGCTTGGCGGCGTCCACACGCGCTCCGTCTGCTCCAGTGTAGTCAAACCAGGCTTTAATGGAGCTGAAGATCGCCTGCTTCGCGGCAGGAACGTCAAAGTCAATGTCATCCAGCCCGCCCAGATCGTGATTCTCCAGATAATCCTGGGCCCATTGATCATATCTGCCGTCAGCCAGTGACCAGTTAATGTCTCCGTTATGATGATACCAGGACGGATTATTAAACGGTGCGGCAGGCTGCAGGCCAGGGATATCATAGTAAGCCTGGGTACCCAGCATATAATCACCGATATGATTCGGCACTACATCAATAATGACCTTGATGCCCAGCGCATGCGCAGAATCCACCAGCTCCTTCAGCTTCTCCTTGGTGCCGAAGTACGGATTAGCCGCATTAGGGTCTTTTACGTTATAGCCGTGATAGGCTGTATTCTTGCCTGTGCCGTTATTCTCGCGGTTGGTCATCTGCGGCTCGGCAACAGGGGAAATCCAGATTGCAGTGTAGCCCATATTGGCGATGTACGGGAGCTTGTTGATGACCCCCTGCCAGTCGCCGCCCTTCATGTAGCGGAAATCCTCCTCAGAGTTTTCCCCGTAGCGTATTGCGGCCCCGGTTGCATTATTGGATGTGTCTCCGTCATGGAACCGGTCGACCATAATCTGATAAATCGTGTCATTCTCCGTAATCGTGCCGATACTTGCCGCCTCAGCCTTTGACGGTGCCAGCGCAAACAGATTCGTCATAACAGACAGAACAATAGACGTGATCATAACCGGAATCAGCCATCGGTTGCGTTTCATTCCTTCATCTCCCTCTCCTTATTGGAAATCTGCTGCCAGTGAACAAGCTTCACATCACGTGCAAATCTGGGATGTCATTCAGGAAACCGGTTTCCCAAGTAAAAATTACCATGTCCATGTATGCGCTGTCAACAAAAATTAATGTCAAAAAGCCTCCTTTCCGAAATTTGAAAGGAGGCTTTGGCATATAAGGATAATCTGTTTATTTAAATACCGGCTCACGGAACTGGGCCAGCTTGGCAGCCGAGTCCTTCTCGACATCTGCATGCAGGCTGTTGCCATGCGCATCCATTGTTACGATCGCCGCAAAGCCCTCTACCTGAAGATGCCACATCGCTTCAGGAATACCGAATTCCATGAAGTCAACCGCGTTAACCTTTTTAATGCATTCCGCATAGTACTGTGCTGCTCCGCCGATCGCATTCAGGTATACCCCGCCATGCTCCTGCAGCGCCTTGAGCGTCTTGGGACCCATTCCTCCCTTGCCGATTACTGCGCGGATGCCGAATTTCTTGATAATATCGCCCTGGTAAGGCTCCTCGCGGATACTGGTAGTCGGTCCTGCCGCCTTAACATGCCACCCTTCATCGTCCTTCAGCATAACAGGGCCGCAGTGATAGATGACCGCTCCGTTCAGATCGACCGGCGCGTCATGATCCATCAGGTATTTATGCAGTGCGTCACGTCCGGTATGCATTTCTCCGGACAGAATCACAACATCACCGACCCGCAGGCTGCGGATATCCTCTTCGCTGACCGGTGTAGTCAGCCGTACCTCACGTGAACCCTCAGCTGCAGCGATATCAGGCTCAGCCGGGGCCGAAGCCTCCGCTGCTGCAATTGCAGGTGCTGACGTAATTACAGCATCCCCTGGAGTAACGCCGGCTTCGGCAGCAGCCGGATGTGCAGTGACGGGCACAGGAACCGGCGCGCCCGCTTCATCGACAGAGATGCCTGTACCGCTCTCATAGAGCCAGTCCCTGATCTCACCTGTGGCAGGCTCAACCAGAATGCCCTGGCGGCGGAAGGCCCAGCAGTTATAGGCAACCGAGACGAAAAAGCTGGCCGGAAGGCGGTTCATCACACCGATCTTACAGCCGAGGAGGGTGACTTCACCGCCAAAGCCCATCGTACCGATTCCCAGCTTGTTCGCATTCTCCATAATATAATTCTCCAGCTTGGCCAGATCCTCCACCGGGTTCGTATCTTCAACCTTGCGGAACAGCTGTTTTTTGGCCAGCTCATAACCGGTTGTCCGGTCTCCGCCGATGCCGACGCCGATAAAGCCGGCGCTGCAGCCCTGACCCTGCGCCTGATACACGGCATGCAGGATACATTTACGGATACCGTCCAGATCCCGGCCCGCCTTGCCCAGGCCCTCAAGCTCGGCGGGAAGGCTGTACTGGATATTCTTATTCTCACAGCCGCCGCCTTTGAGAATAAGCCTTACGTCTATATTCTCTTCTTCCCATTGCTCAAAATGAATGACTGGTGTTCCGGCGCCCAGATTGTCACCGCTGTTTTCCCCGGTCAGCGAATCCACTGAATTGGGCCGCAGCTTTCCGTTCTTGGTAGCCCGGATAACCGCACTATGGATATCCTTCTTCATCTCAATCTGATTAACGCCTACAGGCGTATGAATGATAAAGGTCGGCATCCCCGTATCCTGGCAGATCGGTGATACCTGAAGCTCGGCCATGCCGATATTGCGGGCGATTGTTGTCAGGGCAAGGCCCGAGCGGGTGGCACGGTCTTCCAGTGCACGTCCCTTGGCAACGGCTCTGCGCACATCACCAGGCAAATTCGTGGAGGTCTCTACGATCAGATTATAAATGCTTTCTTCAAAATTCCGCATCTTCATTCCGGCTCCTCTCATCCATTGCAGGTTGTCTTAAGGCTGATACAATTAGTATTATCATATCACACTCTGCCGTGCATGAAAGGGTTTACTTTAAAATTGAACTACCCTATCCCGGACTATATATGCCATGTTTAGTATATTCCGGCATCAAGCATATCCCAGTCCTTATAAACCGGCTGCAGGCTGTTTGCTTTGAGCATCTCGGAGATTTCATGCACACTCCGTCCGTCGGAAATTTCAAACTGCGGAGTGCCTCCCTGCTGTGTATGGCCTCCAACTTCAGTGGATACCCCGGCAGACATTTTGGTTACGCCCAGATGGATCAGACGGTCTCTTAGCGCGGACGGCTCACGTGTGGACAGGGTTATGCCTGCCCGGGGGAGGAACAGGCGGTAGGCCAGAATAATCTGTACCAGAGCCCGGTCGGTTACGATATGTCCGGAATCATACTCTCCAAGAAAAGGGCGGAAACGCGGAGCAGACAGCCCGATTTCACACTCCGGGTACTTGTCCTGCAGGTATCTCGCATGCATGGCGGTAAAGAAAGCTTCCTGCCGCCAGTCATACATCCCCAGCAGCGCTCCGATATTTACCACCCGGAATCCTGCCCGGCAGCCCCGCTCAGGCGCATCCAGGCGGTTGCGGTAGATTTTTTTGGGACCTTTGACATGCAGCTTGCTGTAGGTCTCCTCATGGTAAACTTCCTGATACAAGGTTAATCCGTCTACACCGGCTTCCTTAAGCTCCTTGTATTCACCCTCAGACAAAGGATTCACTTCAATACTGACAGAAGAGAAAAATTCCTTTAGTATCCTCACACATTCCTTGAGATAAGAAACCGGGCTTTCCGTCCGCGATTCACCTGTCAGAATAAGAATATGCCGGATTCCGGTAGCCGCTATCGCCTCTGCCTCCCGTCTAACCTCTTCAGGACTAAGCTTTTTTCTCGGAAAATCATAAATAGAGCTGAAGCTGCAGTACGTGCAGTGATTTATGCAGAAATCTGCAAGATACATCGGTGTAAAAAGCTGCATGACATGTCCGAAATGCGAACGGGTCAGACTTCTGGCCTGCCGGGCCATCTCCTCCAGACAATCCCCTGCTGCAGGAGACAGCAGAACCTGCAGATCATGCTCATCCAGCTGCTCTTTGCGGAGCGAACGCCTTACATCTTCTTTGTTAAATTGCCCCCACATTCCTGCATTCACCTGATGGCCAAGAGCGTGTGCAGTCTCGTAAAAACCCATGGTACTCCTCCTTTTCGCCGGTTCCTGATTCTGTCACTGTCAGCCAAGAAAACCCGTTAATGGCGATGATGCCGATGCAGTCTCCTCTACGGGACCCAGTCCAGCCAGGTAGGCCTTACGGCCTGCAGCTACAGCATCACGGAATGCCGAGGCCATGAGCAGCGGATCGCGTGCAGTGGCGATGGCCGTATTGAGCAGCACAGCAGCAGCGCCCAGCTCCATCGCTTCCGCTGCCTCAGACGGCCGGCCGATTCCGGCATCAACAATGACCGGAAGCTCTACTTCAGCTATCAGAATGCGCAGCAGCTCCAAGGTTTTTAGCCCCCGGTTTGTGCCTATAGGCGATCCAAGCGGCATAACTGCGGCAGCACCCGCCTTTTGCATACGGAGGGCCGCAGACAAGTCAGGGCTCATATAAGGAAGCACCACAAAGCCTTCAGCCGCCAGAATTTCCGTGGCACGGATCGTTTCCGCATTATCGGGCAGCAGGTATTTCTGATCATTGATTACTTCAATCTTAACCCAGTTGCCGAGACCGGAAGCCTTGGCCAGTCTGGCAATACGGACAGCTTCCTCGGCAGTACGTGCACCGGAGGTATTAGGAAGCAGGGTCATGCTGTCCGGGATATGGCTGATAATATTATCATTACTGTTTGGGTCCACACGTCTGAGCGCTACTGTAATGACCTCTGAGCCCGAAGCCTCCACCACCTCCGGAATAAGAGTGTTCCGGCTGTATTTGCCGGTTCCGATAAACAGCCTGCTCGATAAGGAGCGGCCTCCGATTACGAAAGGATCTGACATCTGAATTGCCTCCTGTATTTAAAATTTGTACCCGGCATGTAAACGGGATTAGCCGCCTCCCACAAAATGCACGACCTCAATCCGGTCTCCTTCATTCAACAGATAAGCACCGTGATGCTCCTTGGCAACAATCTCGCCGTTCAGCTCTACAATGACCAGTCTCCTGTTCCATTCAGGCAGACTAAGCAAATCAGCTACTGTACGGCAATCCTCACTGTAATTTGCCGCTTTGCCGTTGACGATCAGATTCATGCCTTCTCACCTCCTTTGGCGGCAGCTCCCGTCACTGCGTTCCGGTAGGCTTGTGAAGCTGCAAACGGATCATCTGCACCGCATATACCGGACATCACTGCTATTCCCGCTGCGCCAGCCTGCAGGACCTCCGGCGCATTATCCGGCGTAATTCCCCCCAATGCAATAACCGGAACCCCGGCGGCAAGCACAGCCTCTTTCAGCTGGGCCAAGCCTCGCTCCCTCAGGCCGGGCTTGCTGGTTGAAGGATACACATGCCCGAAGAGGCAGTAATCTGCCCCTTGGCAGCCTGCGTCCCTAATCTCCTGGACCGAATGCACGGAGGAGCCAAGCCGCAGGGTAGCGCCCGCTGCCAGCCGGGCTGGAGCGGCAGGCAGGCTGTGCCAGGCCAGCTGTACACCTGCTGCCCCCACAGCCATTGCCACATCCAGCCGGTCATTGATGATCAATTTACCGGCCGGTACACCGGCACGGAGCAAGCCTACGGCCATTTGATACAGCCCGCGCGCCGATAGCTTTTTTTCACGTAAATGAATGTAGTCTACCTGCGGATGAACAGCTGCTGCGAGAACAGCAAACGGCTCCGCGGCAAGCTTTCCGTCTGAGAGCAGATGAATTTCGGCCAGTACGTCCACCTCCCTTTTCTTTAAAAACACAAAAAAAACCGCCTCCAGGCAGGAGGCGGTGAAAACAGTATACAGAAAAACAGCCGGATTTCCGGACCGTATGCGCTGCAATACAATGCTTATCCACTTTCCTACGCTGGTATAAACCAGATCAGGTTCAAAGGGTCCGAACTAAACGTACGTTCGTCTCAGCCTTGCGGCACCCCTAGTGACAAATTCATATTCTGTTGCTGACTTCGTATATATTAACACTATTTTGCATGAAAAATCTAGGTTAAGCGGCATAATATTCCGCAGTCTGCATATAAAGCAGCAGAGAGTGCACCAATTGGCGCACTCTCTGCTGCTTGTTACATAATCGTTTGGATGGCTCCGGACATCAGCCGTTAATAATCTCTCCGCCGTTAACATGAATGACCTGGCCGCTGACATAGGAAGAATCACTGGAAGCCAGATAGACATAGGCTGGTGCCAGCTCCTCCGGCTGTCCCGGACGCTTCATCGGCTGCGTGCCCCCGAACTCGCTCACTTTTTTCGCATCAAAGGTGGATGGAATCAGCGGAGTCCAGATCGGACCCGGAGCCACAGCATTGACCCGGATGCCTTTTTCAGCCAGATTCATCGACAGGGAGCGGGTGAAGCTGAGAATCGCCCCTTTGGTGGACGAATAGTCCAGCAGCTGCTGATTACCGCGGTAGGCCGTAATCGAAGTTGTGTTAATGATTGTTGAACCTTTTTTCAGATGAGGCATGGCTGCTTTGGTTAAATAAAACATTGAGAATATATTAGTACGGAAGGTCCGCTCCAGCTGTTCCGAGGTAATGTCCTCAATCTTGTCCTGCGGATGCTGTTCGGCAGCATTGTTGATCAGAATATCCAGCTTACCGAGCCCTTCTACCGTCTTGTTGATCAGGTCCTGGCAGAAGGCTTCTACACCGATGTCACCGGCAATCAGAATACACTTGCGGCCCTCCTGCTCCACTTGGCGTTTCGTCTCCTCTGCGTCGCTATGCTCATTCAGATAGGAAATAACGACATCAGCACCCTCCTTGGCAAAATGCACGGCTACCGCACGCCCGATTCCGCTGTCTCCCCCGGTAATAAGCGCTGCCTTGCCCAGCAGCTTGCCGGCCGCTTTATATTCGGAGGTTTCAAACTCCGGCAGCGGATTCATCTCACTTTCGATTCCCGGCTGCTTGTCCTGCACCTGCGGAGGCAACGTTTTCTTGGCTTCTTGATTTTCTGGCATGATCCATTCTCCTTTCGCTTTTGCACTTCTCGAAGTCATTCATCGTTTTAGGATGGCTAAGGATTGCTGGTTTATGCGCTGATCTCAGGCACTTTAGGTCTACGCTATGTTACTTACCACAGTTAAAAGCCGGCCAAACAAAAAAATCAGTCGTTGCCGGCGTAAAGTGCGGATATAATGTATCAGGATGAACAGGAGCAGGCATGAAGGAGGCAGAACCTATATGACCAGAAATTCCAGGAGCATTATCATTGCCGTCAAAGGAATCATTGTGCACCAGGGCCGTATTCTTATTGTCCGGCGCGCTGCGGCAGATATTATAGGGGCCGGAAGCTGGGAGTGTCCCGGAGGGAAAATTGAATTCGGAGAAGGGCTGGAAGCCGCGCTTGAACGGGAGATCGCTGAAGAAACAGGACTTGGCGTAACGGTCGGAGCAGTAGCATATGCCGCTTCTTTTCTGACCGATCCCGGCAGGCAGGTTGTCATCATCACTTATCTCTGCGAAAGCGAAAAGGACGCAGTAATTCTCTCTGAGGAGCACGCAGCCTACAAATGGTGTACCCGGACTGAGCTTGAGGAGCTGCTGCCTCCGGGAATTCTGGCTGAATTTGAGCGGAGCGGCGTGCTCACAATGGCGGAGCTGTTGTAGCGCGGTATGCTTACAGGCGAAAAAGACCGCGCCTTTGAGGGCAGCGGTCTTTGATGTGCTGGTAGGGACTTTCTTTCCTAACCAAGCTTTAATTTGTCTATTGCTGTTTTTAGTGCAATGATTTTGTCCGTGTTTGCTTTGTTGACCAGCTCTTTCTGAGCTTCAGTCAGGTTGGAATATCTCCGGTACACCCAATTAACCGCCGGCTCATGCTCAAGGGTGAGTTTTTCTGCTTCAGGCAGCTGATCGATTTTGAAAGCAACGGTATCTGCAGCCTGCTGGTCAGTAAGGATAGACGGACCCTGATAATAACCGGTCACATGCATATCCTTATCGTAGAAAATAATCATATACTGCTCTTCAAAATTTTTCACTGTATAGAACGGCGCTAAATAATCTTCAGAGTCCTCATAGGAATATCCGTATACGATATCCGTTACCCCATTCAAATAATGAGATTGGGCTGAAAGACTCTTAACATTGAAATCCTTATCCGCATCCACCACATAAGGCAGCTCGGTATTTGCCGAGTATACGAAGTATTGAATTTCTGGATGCTGTGCTGCAAATTCTTCCCTGATCGCTATTCTGTCGTTAATAAAGCCTCTCTCAAGGCTTCGGGTGATTGTGACTCCTTCACTGAAACGCTCAACCGGCTCATCCAGCGTTGAATACCTGGCCTTCAGATCTAATTTGATTACCTGATGGCCTATTGCTTTATTATTTACATCATACAAAATTACTGTCATATAGTCCTGCAGATGCTTTGGCTCAATCGAAAACCTGTAGCTTCCTTTTGCATCAGGCAGTGTCTCTATATAATGATTAGCCGGATCAGGTGCTGTCTCAGCAGTTGCCGTAAAATAGTAGCCCGCATAATGCGCTGCCGCCTGCTCAGCTCCGGATAGCCCGTTAAAGCTTATGACCGCAGTTGCGGCATTAGTATATACATCTTTACTGCCTTGAGCCAAGGTAATTCCTTCGATGACCGGCAAAACCGCTGGAGCGGGCGCTTCAATAGAACCACCATCTCCGCCTCCGTTACTGCCGCCTCCTGCAGAACCGCCGCCCGAGCCTCCTCCGCCAGCAACAATAACCGGTGTTCCCGTACCTGTTACTATTGATTCTTTCTGGCTTCCATCTACTGTTAAAGGCTTCCGGGCGAAAGAAGAGCCTTTACCGCCATCGTTTACAGTTGCCGCCTGAATCTCGCCGCTTCCTGTAAAGCTTGCTGCCGAATCAAGTACAGCACGGGCTATAACTGTTCCTGCTTCCAGCTCCGCTTGAAGAGACGAGGCCCCTTGTGCCACACTCAGAAGGCTCAAAGTGCCCTTCTGCAGCTTCAACACTGCTGCTGCAGCTTCAACCTTAACATGATTAAAGACTCCACTCAGTGCTACAACTGTTCCTGAAGGCAGATCAGAAGAGACAGCAATATCAGTAAAGCCCTTGCCGGAACCTTCGCTTTCTTCCAGCTTAACGCCGGAACGCACCTGCACCTGTCCGGCTTCGGTTGTGCCTGCGGCAATTATCTGAACCTCGCCGCTCTTTTTCTGGACAACAATCTGATTGAGTCTGGAATTACTCAGATATACAGTATCAGAACCGCTGCCTTCGATGATTAACCGGCCTTCAACTGTAACATTATCCAGAGTAAGCCCGCCGGCACCGGTCACTTCCTTCAGAAGCAGATCACCTTGGATCGTTATGTTCTTCAGCTTTACTCCGGATGCGGTAACAGTAAGATTTTTAAAAGCCCTGAGACTAGAGGAATTGGAGCTTCCAAATTCCACCGCGCGGGTGACAACGGCATCACCCACTCCTCCGCTAAGGTTGTTGAACGATTCCATCAATGCCACAGACTCCGCTCTTGTCATCGGGCGGTCAGGCTTGAAGCTGCCGTCAGGATACCCCTTCATCGCTCCGGCATTTACTACTGCCGCTACCTTTGGCTGGCTCCAGGCGGCGATGCGGCCGGCATCGGTAAAGGCAGCGAGCGCATCCGCTGAGCCGTCCTCGAATTTCATCAGCCTGCTGATTATGATCGCTGCCTCCTGGCGGGTAATCAGCGCATTGGGATGAACCTTCCCTTCATACCCCTGAATATAACCGGCTGACACCGCTTTGGAGAATTCTGTGTATGCCCAGCTTGACTTAGACAGGTCGCTGAACGCTGCCGACTTGCCCTCACTAATGTCCCACATCCGGTTGACCAGTGTAACAAACTCCGCTCTTGAGATCCCCTGATCCGGCTTAACCGAGCCGTCTTCAAAGCCTTTCAGCCAGCCGTTCTGCAGCCAGCTTTCAATCTGCTTCTGCGCCCAGTGCCCCTCGTAGTCCTTAATTCCTTCAGCTGCATTGACTGCCGACGGTGCATTGAAGGCCAGAGTAACTCCCAACCCTAGCGCTATTATCCCTTTAGTTCTCATCCTTGTTGCTTCTCTCCCCCGCAATACCATGTATAATCATTATTTCGCCAAACGCTGTTATTTTACATTAATATTTGGCAAATAGGAATACATTACCGGCAATTACGTTGTCTTTGTCACGCCATATACAGCCTATATATGTACACAAACCAAATAGCCCCGGCAGCCGCAGCCCCGGAGCTATTTCCCGATTCTTCAATTAAATAATACGTCTGTAGACCATGAAGAAAATCATGGCGATCAGCACAACCATCAGCAGCAGGCTCATCGTCCGCAGCTTGGCCGTGTAAGACGATACATCGCGGTTCTCGCGCATACCAGCCGCTGCTAAGCGGAGAGGCTTGCCCATAATTCCTGCGAGCGCAAACATAGCCAGAAGCAGCACAACTACGACAACCATCCATGCTACGGAGTAATCATCCTGACTCATCATGTAGCCGCCGGTCAGCAGCTGAATAATGAGCCCGAACTGGGCAAAGCGGTTGAAGCCGGTAATTGCGCTAAGCGTACCTTCTCTGGCCGGTGCCGAGAGCTTCTGCGCCCCGCTTAAGATAAACGGCAGTACCAGATAGAAGCCTAGCGCCAGAGTCCCGATCATATGTAGAAAATACAAAAAACGGTCCATCCTCTACCTCCTCTAATAGTCGCTGTGATATAAGTTACATACTAATTATAACCGACTGTGCTGCGCAAGAAAAGAAAACCCCGCTTTATTAAATAAAATGGAAGCCGATTTCCGGAGCTGTCCGGATCAGACACTGACAGCGGACGTAACTGCACGCACTGAATCCGCCGATTTATCCAGGGCTGCCTGCTCTTCAGCTGTAAGCTCCAGCTCATAGATTGTCTCAATACCATCGGCGCCAAGCAGCGCAGGAACACCCATGAACAGATTGTCGTACCCATATTCACCTTCGAGCAGGGCGATGACCGGAATAATACGCTTCTTGTCCTTGAGGATCGCTTCCGTCATCTGTACAAGAGATGCTGCAGGCGCATAGTAAGCGCTGCCGTTGCCGAGCAGGCTGACGATTTCCCCGCCGCCTACACGGGTACGCTGCACGATCTCGGCAATACGTTCCTCGGGAATCAGCTTATCCACCGGAATGCCGCCTACACTGGAATAACGCACGAGCGGCACCATATCATCCCCGTGTCCGCCGAGGACAAAGCCGCGCACATCCTCTACCGAAACATTAAGCTCCTGGGCAATAAAGGTGCAATAACGCGCCGTATCCAGTACCCCGGATTGACCAATAACACGGTTCTTCGGGAATTCAAGGGCATTATAAGCCACATAGGTCATCGCATCAACCGGATTGCTCAGAATGATAACAATCGATTCTGGCGCTACACGCTTGATGTTCTCACAGACTGATTTAACGATGCTGGCATTCGTGTTCACCAGATCATCACGGCTCATTCCCGGCTTGCGGGCAATGCCTGCTGTAATAATGACAATATCCGAATCTGCGGCATCATCGTAGTTGGAGGTGCCGGTGATCTGGCTGTCAAACTTCTGGACCGGACCTGCCTCAAGCATATCCAGCGCTTTGCCCTTGGTCGGATTCTCCAGCTGGGGAATATCGAGCAGCACGACGTTGCCGAGCTCCTTCTGGGCAAGCATAAGTGCTGTGGTAGCTCCGGTAAAACCGGCGCCTACGACAGTAATTTTATAACGTTTGATGGCCACAGGTGAACCTCCTGAATTTTAATTTAATTTTTATTAATACTCCTTCTCGCACAAAACGGGCCTTGGAAGCATTCAGCTTCCTCCGGCCCGAAGATCAGGAGTAACAGATTACAGATGTTTAATAATTTCGTCAGCAAAGGCCGAGCATTTCAGCTCTGTCGCGCCTTCCATCTGGCGGGCAAAGTCATAGGTTACCGTCTTGTTGTTAATTGCGGTAGTCATGCCTTTGTAGATCAGGTCAGCCGCTTCCTGCCAGCCGAGGTGCTCAAGCAGCATAACGCCGGAGAGGATAACCGATCCCGGGTTAACAACGTCTTTGTCAGCGTACTTAGGCGCCGTGCCGTGAGTCGCTTCAAAGATTGCATGTCCGGTCACATAGTTGATATTCGCTCCCGGTGCAATGCCGATACCGCCGATCTGTGCAGCCAGTGCGTCGGACAGGTAGTCCCCGTTCAGGTTCAGTGTAGCGATAACGTCGAAGTCAGTCGGGCGGGTCAGCACCTGCTGCAGCGCGATGTCTGCGATAGCATCCTTGATAATGATTTTACCGGCTGCCTCCGCTTCCTTCTGGGCTGCATTTGCCGCCGCTTCGCCGTCCTTCTCTTTAATTACATCATATTGGTTCCAGGTAAACACCTTGTCGCCGAACTCCTGCTCAGCCACTTCGTATCCCCAGTTCTTAAACGCGCCTTCGGTAAACTTCATGATGTTGCCCTTATGCACTAGGGTAACGCTCTTGCGTCCGTGCTTGATTGCATATTCAACTGCAGCACGCACCAGACGCTTGGAGCCTTCGGAGGATACAGGCTTAATACCGATACCGGAGGTTTCCGGGAAGCGGATTTTGTTAACGCCCATTTCCTTCTTGAGGAATTCGATTACTTTTTTAACTTCCTCAGAGCCTTCCTTGTACTCGATACCGGCATAGATGTCTTCAGTGTTTTCCCGGAAAATAACCATATCCACAAGCTCCGGATGCTTAACCGGTGAAGGCACGCCGTCAAAATAACGTACAGGACGCAGGCACACGTACAAATCCAGCTCCTGGCGCAGCGCCACGTTCAAAGAGCGGATCCCTCCGCCAATCGGGGTTGTCAGCGGTCCCTTGATCGCTACGATATACTCACGGATTGCTTCCAGCGTATCATTCGGCAGCCATTCACCATATGTATTGAAGGCCTTCTCGCCGGCAAACACTTCGTACCAGGCCAGCTTCTTCTCGCCGCCGTATGCTTTATCTACAGCTGCATCCAGCACGCGCTTGGAGGCTTTCCAGATGTCGCGCCCTGTGCCGTCGCCTTCGATAAACGGAATAATCGGATTAGCAGGAACCACCAGCTTGCCATCTTCAATCGTAATTTGTTCGCCTTCAGTCGGCAGATCGTACTTCTCGAGTTTCAACATTTGTGGGGATTCCTCCTAAAAAAGTATAGTAGCGGCAGACGTTCTGCGGAAGCCTTGACTCTAAGCCGGCACTAAAAACGTCTGCCTGGTTCACTCATAATGCGTTACTGTCATAACTACAATTCTACTAAGGGGGGCAGCCGCCTGCAAGTCCCCTGCCTATCTCTCGTCTACCGGAACGTATTTCTGCTCCAGCATTCCTGTATATTCAGCACGCGGACGGATAATGCGGTTGTCCTCATACTGCTCCAGAATATGCGCGGTCCAGCCGGAGGTCCGGCTGATTGCAAAGATCGGGGTGAACAGCTCGCGCTCAATGCCCAGCTGTGTATACACGGAGGCCGAGTAGAAGTCGACATTCGGCTTCAGCCCCTTTTGCCCGGTAATCAGCTCCTCGATCTTCACGGACATATCGTAGAGTGTTGTATCATTCTTCATCGTTCCCAGCTCCTGGGACATCTTCATCAGATGCTTGGCGCGCGGATCGCCGTTTTTGTACACGCGGTGCCCGAAGCCCATAATCTTCTCGCGCCGCTCCAGCTTATCGTTAATATAGGGCTCAACCGCATCCAGACTGCCGATCTCCTCCAGCATTTTCATTACGGCTTCATTCGCCCCGCCATGCAGCGGGCCTTTGAGCGCGCCGATGGCCGAGGTTACACCGGAATAAATATCGGACAGCGTAGCCACAGTAACGCGGCTGGCAAAGGTAGAAGCATTAAGCTCATGGTCGGCATGCAGGACAAGGGCTGCATCCAGTGCTTTAACCGATACAATATCCGGCTGTCTGCCCCAGAGCATATAGAGGAAATTCTCGGCGATGGAGACGCCTTCCTTTGGAGCCACCGGCTCCAGACCCTTGCGGATACGCGCCAGCGCAGCCACAATCGTCGGTATCTGCGCCTGCAGCTTCACTGCTTTTATTACATTGGCTTCACGGCTCATGTCATCGGCGGCTTCATCGTACAGCGCAAGGCTGGATACGGCGGAACGCAGCGCGGCCATCGTGCTCGCTTCCTTGGGATAGAGCTTCATCTGGGCAATGACCTGCTCCGGGATAGGCGCAAAAGCGCTGAAATCACGCTGCAGGGTCTGCAGCTCAGGGGTAGTCGGCAGGTTACCAAACCACAGCAAATAAGCGGTCTCTTCAAAAGTCGCATTTACCGCAAGATCATCAATATCGTATCCGCGGTAGGTGAGTACGCCGTCCACAATCGAGCTGATCGAGGAGGTTGTAGCGACGATGCCTTCCAGGCCTTTAGTAGCTGTCATAGTATATCTCTCCTTTGCCAACGAGGGTGTGCGAGCCGTTCCTGACATCATGAAAACATTTACAATTTTAAGGATAGAACTTCACAAACCAGGCAGTAATACCCCTTCCGGGGATTGCAACTAACTTTCGAAACAGAACCTTTAATTATCATACCGGATTTTGACGGTTATGTGAACAACGTGGAAGCTTTGTTTGGCATCAAATGATTTTATCGGAGGGATAGAAAAAAACATTCCGCATTCCCGTTTCATGATTGCGCTTTCAGTTTATATTTAATGCCCTGTTTTTTTGCTTCTCAGCATTTCACGGCATTTCATAGTCTGCAATTCTGACAGCTGAATATACATTAGACGAGCTGTTTTTCAGCAGAAGCTCAGGGCTTACAGGAGGGGTGGACAATGGATTCTCCGCTGGTAAAAAAAATGCTGCGCGGCCTGTGGGTCGTACTTGCCGGAGCCGGCCTGGTGCTGGCTGTATATGTACTGCTGCCGCTGATCTATCCGCTGCTGCTTGCCTGGCTGCTGGCTTACCTTATCCATCCGCTGGTGCTGATTCTTAAGGGCTTCAAGCTGCCGGGGTGGCTGGCCGTTGTGCTGTCGCTGCTCTTTTATATCGGGGGGACCGCGCTGGTGCTGACCGCGCTGATTACCCGTCTTGTCAAGGAGCTTATTGTACTGCTTCAGACCTTTGATCTGCACACCGATGAATGGCGGGAGCTGCTGATGTCGCTCAGCCGCAATGCCAGTATTCAGAATATTATTAACCAGATCAACCAGTTTTACCACGATAATCCCGGCTATCACGCTACAATTGACAGTAATATCACCCGGACTACGGAGACGGTAGGCCAATTCGTAACGAAGCTGATCACCGGATTTTTCAATATGATTCTGGGGCTTGTGTCCGCACTCCCGAGCCTCGGAACGATCCTGATTGTCATTGTGCTGGCCGCATTTTTCCTCAGCACCGGATGGGAGCGCCATAACGCCAGACTGACCGGACTCCTGCCCGCCCCCCTGCTGCGTCCCGTATCTAACATCTGGAAGGATCTGCGCAAAGCCCTGGTCGGCTATCTCCGCGCCCAGGCGGTGCTAATCTCCGTCACGGCATTCATTGTGATCATTGGTCTACTGCTGCTCGGGGTCAACTCCGCCTTTGTCATCGGGCTGACCATCGGGCTGATCGACACGGTGCCCTACCTCGGTGTAGGTATTATTATGCTGCCGTGGGCGCTGTATTCCTACATGACCGGCAATTTAGGGCTGGCCGCTGGACTGCTCGTGCTCTACGGCATCATCCTTATCACCCGTCAGGTACTGGAGCCAAAGGTACTGGCCAGCAGCATCGGGGTTGACCCGCTCTTCATGCTGATCGGCGTATTCGCCGGCCTCCAGCTGTTCGGCATGCTCGGCATTCTGATTGGCCCGGTCGTGCTGGTCGTGCTGGGCGCCTTCAGCCGTGCCGGAGTTTTCCGCGCGCTGCACAGCTATATCGTTAGCGGCAAGCTGCATTAGCGGCGCCGGGTGCTTCAAGGAGGGGTTCCGTTTAATTCCCTAAACAAACAAAAAACGCCCCTGCCGCATATTGCGGACAAAGGCGCCATCACTAAACCAACCTATCCCTGCACTCCAAACGGCAGTCCGCCTCTACCTCCGGTAAAAGGTGAACGTGCCGTTTTTCATTTTTTTCTCGATCCATTTCAGCAGAAAAACCCGGTACAGCGGCCGGGTCAGCGGAAATACCAGTGAAAAACCGATTATATCCGTAACAAAGCCCGGCAGGATCAGCAGCAGACCGCCAAAAAATATACATAAGCCGTCAAGCATGGTCCGTCCCGGCACCCTGCCCTCCTGCATCTGCACCTTGCTGTCCTGCAGTACCTTCTTCCCTTCAAACTGCATCATCAGGAAGCCGATCACCGAAGTGACCACCATAATCAGCAGTGTTTTGGGCGCACCGAGATAGCCTGCCACGTAAATGAACCCGAATAATTCCACAGCCGGGATTACAAACATTGCAGCCCACAGCCATTTGCTTCTAATCATTATGCTCCTCCTTCTTCCCTCAGCGCCCCGGTTATAGCCTGGTACAGCTCCGGCAGTACGCGGTCCAGCCGGACCGGCTTCCACCCTGCATTCAGCCATACGTGGGAGGTTGAACCGCTCACCAGCAGCTCGCCGGGCAGCGGCGGGTCCAGCGGCATTGCAATCCGCACGCTCCCGGAGCCTGCGATGCTGTCTTGGCCAATATCCTCCGTAAGCCGGCGGATTTCATACTCATATTCCACTCTTAAGGGTGAGAAGACGCTGAGCCGTGCATACACGATGATAAGATCATCATAGCGCGCCGGACTTTTAAATTGCAAATCTGCCGCGGTCACGGGAAGCAGGACACCCATTTCCTCAAGTGAGCGGTAGGCAAAGCCAAGCCCGCGGAACATTTCGGTCCGTCCGCTCTCAAACCAGCTCAAGTAGTTGGCATGGTACACCACACCCATCTTGTCCGTTTCCTGATATCTTACGCGGAAAGCAGTGCTGTACCAGCGGCTGGCAGGCACCGGTTCACGTGTTGTCATAAATAATGCCCCTTTCAATAGTCACATCTGTCAGATTGCGGCAGCAGGAGCCTAGAGAGCCAGTCCGTCAGAGGATACAGGCAGCCGGTCCTTGCGGCGCGATCTGATAGCTACATAGAGCAGCAGAAGCGAACCTACGGCAGCACTCAGCATGCAGGCCAGATTCATCAGCCCCACTCCCCCTTGACTGAGCAGCACACCGTTCAGCAGATTGCCCAGAATCCCCGCAAAGCCGGAGAAGACGATATTAAAGACGCTTTGGCCGGTCGCCTGAATTTCAGACGAGGTAATCTGTGATACATATTCAACCGCAGCGATATAGAAAAGGCCAAACGACAGGCCATGCAGCACCTGCACACCGACCATAACCGAAGGGTATGGAAAGGCAACCTGAATGCCCCAGCGCAGCACATAAATGAGCGCCCCGATCAGCAGCGTGCGTTCGCGGCCCAGCCTGCGGATCACCTTTGATGCATAGAGCATGGACGGCACATTGGTAAAGGAAGCAATAAACAGGGCAATCCCGGCATAGCTCGCCGATCCTCCCACCGACTGAAACGCCACTACAAAATAGGTTCCGAAGGCTGCCATCGTCTGGTTCACCAGAAAGCAGCCGCCGAGAAAGGCCAGAAAAATCCGGTTGCTGAGCAGCTGCTTCACTCCCTGTGAAAAGGACTGGCTCATCATATGATTTTCTTCCGCCTGCTTTGGCAGAGTCATAGCAAAAACGACTGCAACCATGCTCAGGATCAGAAAAGGCAGCCAGATCGTGGATACCGAAAACCGCTCAATATACTGCCCGCCCGCATAGGCCCCTACGGCCGCTCCTATGCTCATCATCATCCGGATGCTGCCGTAGGAGGAACCGGCCTTGTTCGCGGCTGCAATGGCGTATGAATCGGCGATAGGCGCCTGTGTAGCAGAGAAGATGGTAGACACTGTGTAGATCAGAAGCATGACTATAAAATAATCGAAACGGTAAAAAGCAGCCAGCACCGCAGGTACGGCCACACTCAGAATCAGCACCAGACGCGCCTGGTTATAACGGTCGGCAATCAGCCCCCATATCGGCTGGATACAGATGGCTATCAGGGTGCCGGTCGCCATCATCATGCCAATCTGGCTGACATCCATGCCGTTATCCTTCAGCAGCAGAGTCAGATAGGAGCCGAAGGAACCGCCGGCCAAGCCTAAAAAGAGATAGAAGCCTCGCAGCTTCAGCAGTTTTTCCATATGTGCTATAAGTCCTCTCCAATCCTTTTTAACGGATAACCCATACTTTACGAGACTACACCGCATTAAATAGAGCAGAACCTGATAAAAGGCGGTGGACAAGTGAGCACAGTTCATAGTTTTCAGCGCGGTCAGCCCTGTCTTTCAGACAAGACCCATACAGGCCGGAGCCGGATTACCGGGTTCGGCTGGACGTCAAGCAACTGGAGCGGATACGCCATCAAAGGCAAGAAGGGTGCCTTCCGGCGGATCTCAGCCGAATGGACTGTTCCCTACGTAAAACCTACGGCTAAGCCGACTTATTCTTCGGCATGGATCGGAATTGACGGCTTCAGGAACGGCAGCCTGATTCAGACCGGCACCGGACACGAATCCGTTAACGGAAGGGTCCATTATTATGCCTGGTGGGAAATCCTTCCCGAGGCAGAAACCGTTATTCCGCTCCCCGTATCCCCCGGAGACCTGATGCGGGCCAGCATTGTTAAGCTCAGCCCCGGAAGATGGTGCATCCGGCTGTGCAACCTGAGCAAACGCTGGACCTTCCGCACCATCCAGCGCTACAACGGTCCGCAGACCTCTGCGGAGTGGATTATGGAAGCGCCGCAGGTAGGCGGCACCGTTGCCGATCTGGCCCGGCTGTCGAAC
This sequence comes from Paenibacillus sp. FSL R7-0273, assembly GCF_000758625.1. Taxonomy (NCBI): domain Bacteria; kingdom Bacillati; phylum Bacillota; class Bacilli; order Caryophanales; family Paenibacillaceae; genus Paenibacillus; species Paenibacillus sp. FSL R7-0273. The sequence continues at coordinate 2,385,272 of NZ_CP009283.1, read as the reverse complement.
GTCTGCTTCCGCTGCTGCCGGGTAAACGGCAGAAGTCCCAAGCTTGTCCAGGCCAACGGCGGCATTATGATCCAGAATAAAATCACCGTTGCCGTGCCTTCAAGCCCGAATGCCAAAGGCGATTCTTTCACAGTAAAACGCCTGTATCCCAAGGGTGTGTCCCAAGCTTACCTGAAACGTCCTGTCACCATACGGACCCGGACATCTGCTATTCACAAAAAACCCTCAATCAAATATAAACATTCATAGCCCTGAGATCAAGCAAAAAAGCAATGGCGGATTACACCATTGCTTTTTGCTCATAGCTATATTCTGTTTGAGGAAACGAAGCCTGTCTTAGTCGGCAGGAATCGTGTCCACTTTTACGAGGTTAGTGGAACCGGAACGTCCCAGAGGGATACCGGCAGTGATCACAACGAGATCGCCTGCTTTTACCAGACCGGAGGCTTTACCGCCTTGCAGTGCAGTAGCCAGCAGTTCGTCAGTCGAAGTAGCTTCTTTGCCGAATACCGGAGTAACACCCCATACAAGTGCCAGCTGACGCATAGTTCTTTCCTGAGTCGTAACGGCAATGATCTGGGATTTAGGACGGTATTTGGAAACCACGCGTGCTGTGTGGCCTGTTACAGTTGAAGAAAGAATCGCTTTAGCGTTCAGGTCCAGAGCGGAAATCGCTACGGATTGGCTGATTGCTTCAGTTACTGTTGTTTCCTGCGCGATCTGCTGCTTCATGAAGATTTCACGGTGGTTCAGTGCAGATTCCGCTTTTTCAGCAATGCGGGACATTGTTAGTACGGATTCTACCGGATATTTCCCGGCAGCTGTTTCACCGGACAGCATGATTGCATCAGTACCGTCGAAGATAGCGTTAGCTACGTCACTCGCTTCAGCGCGGGTAGGACGCGGGTTGCGCTGCATGGAATCCAGCATTTGGGTAGCTGTGATTACAGGCTTGCCGGCAATGTTACATTTTTTGATCATCAGCTTCTGGGCCAGAGGCACATCTTCAGCAGGAATTTCTACGCCGAGGTCACCGCGGGCAACCATCAGACCGTCAGATACTGCCAGGATTTCATCAAGGTTGTCGACGCCTTCCTGGTTCTCGATCTTGGAGATGATTTGGATGTGGGAAGCGTTGTGCTTCTCAAGCAGTGCACGGATTTCCAGAACGTCGCTGGCTTTGCGAACGAAGGAAGCGGCGATAAAATCGATGTCCTGTCCGATCCCAAAAACGATATCGTTGGTGTCTTTTTCCGTAATACCCGGCAGGGAGATGGAAACTCCCGGTACGTTAACGCCTTTTTTGCTCTTGATTGTACCGCCGTTAACAATACGGGTCTTGATTTCAGTGCCTTGAATGTCTACAACTGTAAGTCCGATAAGACCGTCATCGATCAGGATTGTTGATCCAACCGAAACGTCGTTAGGAAGGTCGCTGTAAGTGATAGAGATACGGTTCTGATCGCCAAGGATTTCTTCCGTAGTCAATGTCAGGTACTCGTCCTGCACCAGTTCAATCGGTTCTACTTCCAGCTTGCCTGTACGAATTTCTGGTCCTTTGGTGTCAAGCAGGATAGCAACGGTCTTGCCCAGCTCCTGGGAAGCCTGACGGATCGTTTTGATCCGGTTGCCGTGCTCTTCAAAATCGCCGTGGGAGAAGTTCAGACGGGCTACATTCATACCAGCCAAAATCAATTTTTTGATGTTCTCCAACGATTCACTTGCAGGTCCGATCGTACATACAATTTTACTTTTCCGCATTAGGTTTTCCTCCGTTTTTTCGTTCTCTCTGTCTCACTTTTTCCAACTACAAAATCTACTATAAGGCTTAATGTTTGTATAGGAACTATGTCACATGCACCTTTTACTGCGCCCTAATGAATATTACTGCAACTTGGACACAAAATCAATGTTCCAGCGTCTTTTCCGTGTAATTTTACGTCGAATTTACGCAATCTGTCACGAAAATAAAAATCACCCTGCAGGCAGCGCAGGGTGATTCCGGTGGAAATTAATGTATACTCCGGTCTTCTGCAGCTCTGAACCGGAAAAGCCTTGCATATGTGTAAAAGTGCAAATGAAGCAGCCAGGCTACTCCACGCTCTGCACTTCTTCCTCCGGTGCCTCAGACTCTTGGCCGCCTTCGGCAAATTCACCGATTTTGCGGAATTTACGGTAGCGGTCCTCCTTGAGTTCGGCAGCATCCAGACTGGACAGTTCCTCCAAATGGCGCCATAAGGCTTCCTTGATATTGGCTGCGGCTGTCTCATAGTCATGATGTGCGCCGCCTCTCGGTTCAGGGACAATCTCCTCGATGACCTCCATTCCAAGCAAATCTGCAGCCGTGATCTTCATCGCTTCGGCTGCCTGCTCCGCCTTGGAGGCATCCTTCCAAAGAATGGAGGCGGCACCGTTCGGCGAGATCGCCGAATAGATGGCATGCTCCAGCATCAGCACACGGTTGCCCACGGCAAGAGCCAGCGCCCCGCCGCTTCCGCCTTCGCCGATGACGACACAGATGACCGGCACAGCCAGCTGGGACATCTCGTAAAGATTGCGCGCAATCGCTTCAGACTGCCCGCGCTCCTCCGCTGTATTGCCGGGATAAGCCCCCTTAGTATCAATAAAAGTGATAATAGGGCGGCGGAATTTCTCCGCCTGCTTCATCAGCCGCAACGCCTTGCGGAAGCCTTCCGGATGCGCGCTGCCGAAAAAGCGCTGGATGTTGTCCTTCGTATCCTTGCCCCGCTGCTGTCCGACTACTGTAACAGGCCGGTTATTAAGCTTGGCAATCCCCGCGACAACCGCCAGATCATCGCCAAACTGGCGGTCACCGTGCAGCTCCACGAAATCAGTAAAAATCAGCCCGATCAGGTCAAGCGAGGTCGGACGTCCGTGATGCCGGGCGAGATGCATCTTTTGGGGAGCCGATATGTTGCTGTAAATTTCATCCGCCATAACGCGGTAACGTTCCTCAAGCCGAAAAATCTCATCTGTAAAATCTATGCCCTTTTCTTCACCGAACTGCTTCAGCTCGGCGATTTTCTTGCGCATTTCTACCAGAGGCATTTCAAAAGGCAACTCTCCCGCCAACCTAAAATCCCCCTTTCACATCATGCAAATCAAGCAGTCTGGTCAGCGTAGACCGCATTTCCTTACGGTGCACCACCAGATCAAGCTGGCCGTGCTGGAGATTAAACTCCGCCGTCTGGAAATCCTCCGGCAGCTTCTGGCGGATGGTCTGTTCAATGACAATTCTGCCGGCAAAGCCGAACACGGCTCCGGGCTCGGCAATAATGATATCGCCAAGGCTCGCAAAGCTAGCGGATACACCGCCGGTTGTTGGATCGGTAATGACTGAAATATAGAGTCCCCCGGACTCGCCAAAGCGGGCCAGAGCCGCACTTGTCTTGGCCATCTGCATGAGACTGAGAATGCTTTCCTGCATCCGCGCTCCGCCAGAGGTTGAGAAAATCAGCAGCGGGAGCTTCTTCTCCGTCGCCTCTTCCACTGCACGGGTAATCTTCTCTCCGACTACGGAGCCCATGCTGCCTGAGAAAAATTCAAAATTCATTACCGCAACAATGACGGAATGGCCGCCGATGGTGCCCTGGCCGGTAATTACCGCCTCAACTTGTCCGGTTTTGGAGCGCTGCTGCTCAAGCTTCGAGGCATAGCCCGGGAACTGCAGCGGGTCCACTGACGACATCTCGCTGTCAAATTCAATGAAGCCTTCGGGATCGAGGGTCATCGCAATCCGCTCCAGCGCGTTCAGCCGCATATGATGGCCGCAGGCCGGACATACCTTAAGATTCTTCTCCAGCTCCTTGCTGTACTGGATCGTACCGCATTTACTGCATTTGTTCATCAGCCCTTCGGGGATTTCCCGTTTCGGGCGTTCGCCTTCCGCCGGTCCGCCGCTCCGCTCCAGACGTTCTGAAGGAATAGTCGCGTACTTCCGTTTTTTCTGAAATAAATCTTTGAACAAGGGTCGCACCTCTTCAGCCGTTTATTTGCGCATTTCAGCAGCTTGCCGCTGTTACTACCGCACTTATACTTATTTAATTAGGGATGCAAAATCAGATTCAGGGCTTCCTGCACTTCCTCAAGCTCGCCTGAAGGAACCAGAATTTCAAACTGCTGCTTGGACATATTGATCGGACGGCACTTGACCAGAAACCCTTCTTCCGTCAGCTTGCTCTGAATCATATCCGCCACTTTGGCGGTTGGAGCTATATAAATTACCGTCCACATGCCCTGCAAGGCCTCCCTAATCTCAATTCCCAGCCGTATCCCGCGTATAATGGAATCATGATAACACAGTTTTCTTTTTTCCCGCAACAGGAGCAAAACGGAGGAGACGGGACCAGGAGGCCGCATTCATCAGCTAACAGGCGCTCATTTATGGCGTACCGCTGACATGGGGATACACCTTCGCTCCTTCGTGGCGGTGGGCAATCCGGGCCGAAGCGGCTGCGGCAATGCCGGCCACCAGATCATCCAGAAACACATGGATTCTGCCGGGCTCATCATTCAGTGTCCCGATCACCCCGAGCTTCACTTTGTCCAGATAGCCGAAGCTGGTCAGCCCGATCATGCCGTATACGCCCGTAATGCCGAGCGCAAGCGTCTCATCCGCCCCGTAGAGCGATTCATCTGCCTCCATCACCGCCTGCAGCGGCTGGGGAAGCGCCCCCTTCTCCGCCAGCTCATCGAGGGCGACACCTGTCATCAGCGTGTACTGGACCTCTCTTTTGCCGAGCACCGACTTCACGCTGGACAGGCATTCTTCCTCCGTTAAATTCTGATAATACTTGGATTGTAAAATATATACGATGTCAGCGATAGACTCCAGTGTAACGCCCCTGCGTTCCAGCAGCTCTGTTGCCATTTGATAGGACATGTTGTCATTCCCCTTTCCGCACGGGACCGCTCCCTGTGGTTTCCTAATGTATGCGGAAAAGGGCGAAAATGTTCTTATTTTATTCTTACTGTACCGGCTCCCAGCATCTCTTCAACCGCTGCGAACAGCTCCGGCGAAGGCTCGATCCGGTAGCTGTCGCTGAGCGCGAGCACCCGCTGCTCGCGCTCGTAGAACAACAGCGTGGCTGCAGGCCCGGGATGGGTCTGCAGCAGTGCCTGCAGGCGCGAGAGCAGCGCCGGGTTCTCCGCGGCCTGCGTGATCTTGATAAAGACACGCTGGCCGCTCCCCGCCGCTCCCGCAGGCGCGGCAGGCGGGGCTGCAGGCGCTGCTGCGCCGCCTGCGGCAGTGCGCGCCGCGCCGGTGCCCCCGGCGCCGCCCCGCGGGCCAGGAGCGCTGCGCTGTGCTCCTGCAGAGGCCGTCCGTCCGCCGGACGGACGGGAGGCAGCTGCGCTGCGGCGCTGCAGTAGGCCATGGAGAGCGTCCGCGCCAAGCGGCGCGACCTCCTCGGCCAGCAGCTTGAAGCCCTCGTCCTCCTGCTGCACCTTGGCGCGCAGGGCCAGCAGCGCACCCTTCTCGACCAGGCTGCGGCTGCGTTTCCACACCTCAGGGAACAGCACGACCTCGCAGCGCTCGATCTGGTCCTCCCACTGGATGAAGGCCATCGCCTTGCCGGCCTTGGTCGTTATCTCCTTGATGGAGACGACCATCCCCGCCGTAACCGTCTGGCTCTCATCCGGGGCTTCGCCAAGGTCCATCAGCCGCTGGATGCCCGGCTCCTCAAGCAGGGCCGCGCTGTCGTCCAGCGGATGGCCGGACAGGTACAGCCCGAGCAGCTCACGCTCCAGCTCCAGCTGCTGCGTGACACTGAACTTCGGAATATCCGGGTAGCGGATTTCCCAGTTCGGGGTTTCAATCAGATCGTCGAACAGCTGGATCTGCAGCTCGTCCCGCTCCTTGCGCCATTTGGCGGCCGCATCCGCGGTCTCGTCGAGCATGGCCAGCAGCTGGGCCCGGTGGCCGGGCAGCCGGTCAAAGGCGCCGGCCTGGAGCAGGGATTCAATCACACGCTTATTGCAGACGCGCAAATCGACACGGCGGCAAAAATCGAGCAAACTGTCGAACGGACGCTCCTTGCGGACAGCGATAATGTTTTCCACCGCCAGCGTTCCGACATTTTTCACGGCGGCCAGCCCGAAGCGGATATGCCCGCTGCTCCTGTCTCCGCCGGGAACCGGAGTGAACAGCACGCCGCTCTCGTTGACATCCGGCGGCAGCACCCCGATGCCGGTGCGGCGGCATTCCAGCACATATTCCGCCACCTTGCGGTGGGTGCCCATAACCGCCGTAAGCATCGATGCCATGAACTGCACCGGATAGTGCGCCTTCAGATAGGCCGTCTGGAAGGCCAGCACGCCGTAAGCGGCGGCATGAGCCCGCGGGAAGCCGTAATCGGCGAAGCGGACAATCATATCATAGACGGCATTAGCATCCGCCTCCTGATAGCCCTGCTGCAGGCTGCCCTGCACAAAGTGGCTGCGCTCTTTATCCAGCGTCTCGCGCTTCTTCTTGGATACCGCACGGCGCAGCAGGTCAGCTTCACCGAGCGAGAAGCCGGCCATCAGTGAGGCAATCTGCATAATCTGCTCCTGGTACACGATAATGCCGTACGTATCCGCCAGAATCGGCGTCAGGTCGGCGTGCGGGTAATCCACCGCTATTTCACCATGCTTGCCGGCGATAAACTTGGGGATGAACTCCATCGGGCCCGGACGGTACAGCGCCAGCACCGAGATGACATCCTCGAAGCCGGACGGCTTCAGGTCCTTCAGCACACGGCGGACGCCTGCAGACTCCAGCTGAAAGACGCCGGTCGTCTCGCCCGCCCCGAGCATTTCATAGGTCAGCGGATCATTATCGGAGATCGTGCGGAAATCGGGAGCCGCCCCCTCCATCTCCCTGATCCAGTTCATGCAGCGCTCAATAATCGACAGCGTCCGCAGTCCCAGAAAATCCATCTTAAGCAGTCCGACGCTCTCCAGATGCTCCATGGAATACTGCGTCAGTGCCGTGCTCTCATTGCCGGCCTGCAGCGGCACCGCATCGGTCAGCGGGCCTTTGGAAATTACAACACCGGCAGCATGCGTAGACGCATGGCGCGGCATGCCTTCGACCTTCATTGCCATATCCAGCAGCTCTCTGGTCTTGCGGCTGGTCTCATACAGAGCCTTCAGATCCGGGCTGCCCTCCAGCGCCCGGGCAATACTGATTCCCAGCTGCCCCGGAATCAGCTTCGCAGCCTTGTCCACCTCGTTGTACGGCAGGTTCAGCACGCGGCCGACATCGCGGACCGCTGCCCGCGCAGCCATTGTTCCGAAGGTAATGATCTGGGCCACATGCTCCTTGCCGTATTTCTCAACGACATAAGCGATAACCTCATCGCGCCGCTCATCGCTGAAGTCGATATCAATATCCGGCATCGTAATCCGCTCAGGATTCAGGAAACGCTCAAACAGCAGATTGTATTTAAGCGGGTCCACATCGGTAATCCGCAGGGTATATGCGGTAAGGCTGCCTGCTGAGGAGCCGCGGCCCGGGCCGGTAACGATGCCGTTCTTGTGGCAATAGGCAATGAAATCCCAGACGATCAGGAAATAATCGCTAAAGCCCATGCTTTCAATGACACCAAGCTCGTAGTCCAGCCGCTGCTCCGCAGCCGCCTTCTGCTCAGCTGAAGCCCACAGCGGCGTGTCCGCATAGCGTGCTTCCAGCCCGCTGCGGCAGAGCCGGCGCAGATAAGCCGCTGCATCCAGCCCTTCCGGCAGAGGGGAATATTCAGGGAGAATATGCTGCCCGAACGTCAATTCCAGATTGCATTTATCGGCAATCTCCTGCGTATTGGCGATCGCCTGCGGCACATGCGGAAACAGCGCCGCCATCTGCTCCCCGCTCTTCAGGAACAGCTGGTCCGTACCGATCTTCAGCCTGTCCTCATCGTCTACCGTCTTGCCTGTCCCGATGCAGATCAGCACATCCTGAACCTCGGCATCCTCCTTGGCCAGATAGTGCACATCATTCGTCGCAGCGAGCTGGATATCAAGCTCTGCCGCCAGGGCAATCAGCTGCGGATTGACTCTTTTTTGCTCCGGAATGCCGTGATCCTGAAGCTCGAGATAGAAATCTCCGCCAAAAATCTCCTTGTACCGCAGCGCCGCCTTACGCGCCTCATCGTCGCGCCCGTGCAGCAGATGCTGCGGCACTTCCCCGCCCAGACAGGCGCTAAGGCAGATGATGCCCTCAGCATGGGCGGCCAGAGCTTCCATATCAATGCGCGGCTTATAGTGCTGGCCCTCCAGATGACCGATGGAGACGAGCTTCATCAGGTTTCTGTAGCCGGTTTCATTCTTCGCGAGCAGGATCAGATGATAGATCGGCTGATCCTTACGGCTGCCCCGCTCACGGCGCGAGCCTGCCGTCAGATAGGCCTCACAGCCGATAATCGGCTTGATGCCGGCGGCAGTGCAGGCTTTATAAAAGGGGATCGCCCCATACATCACTCCATGATCCGTCAGCGCCAGCGACTTCATGCCGTATTCGCCGGCCCGGCGCACCAGATCCGTTATGCGCGCCGCACCGTCCAGTAAACTGTATTCGCTGTGCACATGCAAATGCACGAATGGGCTCATGTTCCCCACTTCCCTTCCACTACTTAAATCAAAACATAAGATGTAACTATTTTATCATATTACCGGGGGAGCCGCCCATAGAATGGATTAAGTGCATATGGACAGGCAGACTTGTCCGGAAAGGGGCCTTGTATGAGTATTTTCATGAGCAAAGCCGTTCTCGATTTCTTCATCGCCTTCGGCATCGTGCTGGGCGGCGCCATGCTGGGGGGCATCGGTGCAGTCGTATCGCTGCAGCCGCCGACAGAGACGATGCTGGATATTGCCGACCGGATAAAGATATGGGCGCTCGCCGCCGCTGTCGGAGGCACCATCGACCCTATGCGGGTGATTGAGAGTAATATGATCGGGGGCAATCTGTCTCCGGCGATCAAGCAGATCCTTTACCTTGTATTCGCCTTTTTAGGCGCCCATATGGGCAGCGAGCTGGTCAAATGGGTATGCGGCAAGGGGTGAGCAGTTTATGAGGATTCCGCCTTTTCAGCGTTTCCGCCGTTTTTCACAGATTTCTGCCGTTTTTGTGCTGGGGATGATTACGGGGGCCGTCATGTACAACGCCATTTTTCATATCGGCTATAATGTGCTGTGGCTGGACAACCAGGATCTGAGGGTACAGCTCGCGCAGTATAGCAAAGATATCAAAACGCTCAAAAAGTATAACAATACCTCGACCGTGATCCGGGAGATCAAGCTGCGCACAGAGGGCAGCAAGTCCAAAGACGGCGCCGATGCGCTTGACCAGGTAACGCTGAAGGAGATTATCAGCCGGATGAGCGAGGATCTGGAGCCGATGCGCGGCCGCAGCATGTTCGATATCGATACGGACAGTAAGCTGGCGCGGCTGCTGCTGGATGGCAAGCTCTACATTGTCCGTGAAAAAGAGTACTCCGTGCGCATACGCACGATGCTGGTTATGGAGGGCGTGCTCCAGATCTGGGTGGAGGTCAATCCTTCTAAGCGCAGCTGAGCCGCAGATTAATCCGGGCACCCCGGCGGCAGCCGTGCTACAATATGGGCAGGTATATAGGCAAACAGAAGCCGCGCAGAGGACTAAACTGTTCTTTATTATTGACTGATAAAGGAGCTGCCTGTCCATGATTATGCTGATCAAGTATCTGCTGTTCATCCTGCTTGTTGTTTTTATGACGGGTGCCGCCGCGTACAGCCTCTCCTCACGCCGGACCTCCGACCCGCTTGAAAAAGGCCGCCGGCGCTCCATCATGAACGTGCTGCTCGGGGCTATGCTGGTTACTCTGTCACTGATGTCGATGTTTCTGTTCCGCGGCTCAACGCTCAGCGTTATTGTGGAGGCGGTGTTTCTGGTCATCGGGGCGTTTAATATTTTCTCCGGGCTGCGCAGCTACGGGTATTACAGCCGGAGCAGGCGGAAGGCTTAAGCCCGTGAAGCTTGTTTGTGTGATGTGATGTGTAATTTTGATTCTGGTGTTTGTTTGTACAACCTGATTCTGTAATGTACAACAGTCCCCTTCCGCCGCGCGCTACTTCTGTAAAGGGAGCTAAGTAGAAAATTGACACCTAATTTCCTGATAATGACCGAAAATATGATATTAGTTGTAAAAAGGTTACTTAATTCCAGCATTTTCGCCCCAGATGGCGCTTTCGGCCTGAAATAAGTGATGATTTTCCATCTAATTTTTATAAGGATAGGTTTCTAACCGATTTAAGTATCAAAAATCCAACTATATAAATTGAACTAATAATATTGCTGTTTTGGGATTGCATGTGACTCCAGAGAATGTTTGGACTTCCAGCCGCTGTTGTCTGCAGATTTCTTGATTTATACCGTTTCTAACGGTTGAAATCCGCAGACAAAGGCGGTCGCTACCGCTCCTCCAGTTCCAAAATTCTCCTCCGTCACTCTTCCCTTAACATAAATTCTTAAGTTCAATCTATATAAATGCCTAATGCATGTACAGCAGCAGTCTGCTACCGGACCGGGATTTTCCAATTCTACTTCAACATAATAATAGTAAAAAAAGAGACTGCCCATAAGAGCGGTCTCTCTTCATAAACTTCTTACCCGTGATCAATTGACTGCAGCATCAGCACGGCCTTGGCGACCATCGTGTCATTGTGGCTGATTTCGATCTCCAGCTTGCAGGTCCGGCGGCTGATCTCCAGCAGCTTGGGCATCACAATAACCGAGTGCTCAATCTGCACCGGACGGATAAAATAAGTAGACATATTGTCCAGCACATAGTCGTTGCCTGTAATATCCTTGGCCGCTTTAAAGGCAGACCGGGTCATCAGTGTGGACAGTACGCCCTCGGAAATGGTACCCAGGTCTGTCGCCATCTGCGGCGTAATGAAGCCGTGGAAGAACAGCTTGCCTTCCTCATCCCGCTCCTCGGCAAAGCCGTTCCAGATCAGATGATCGAACGTCTCGCCCAGCTGCGGCTGGTTGCTGACATCGCGCAGGCTCTGCAGCACCTCGCGGCGGGTCAGCGAACCGATCAGCTTGCGGTTGCGGTCCACAATCGGCAGGAAGTCAATCCCCTCCCACATCATGATCTGCGCCGCCGAAGCCAGCGAGGTCTGCAGCGCCGCTGTTACCGGGCTGCGGACCATCGCTTTTTCAATACTCTGCCCCTCCTGCAGCTCCTCGACATCACGCCGGCCGACAATCCCGATGACACGGTTCCATTCATCCGTTACGGCAAAGCGCTGCTCCCCGCTGGAGAGTGCCAGCTGCCGCAGCTCACCGACCGTACTGGAAATCTTAAGCGTGTTCAGCCGCGGCTTGCTCTCCAGGATATCCTCGACCAGCATGATCTTTTTCTTAATCAGCCGGTCGAAGATCGCCCGGTTAATCATCGAGGCCACTGTAAACGTATCATGTCTTGAGGATATCACCGGCAGATCCAGCTCGTCCGCCAGCGCTTTGACCTCACGGCTTGTCCCGAAGCCGCCCGTTACCAGCACCCCCGCCCCCTGCTCCAGGGCCAGCGAATGCACATCGTCGCGGTTCCCCACGATCAGCAGGCTGTCGGCATCAATATAACGGATCATAGCATCGACCTTCATCGCGCCGATTATATATTTATGCAGGTGCTTGTTCAAACCGTCAGCCCCGCCGAGCACATGCCCCTCTACAATGTCCACAACATCCGCGAAGGTAAGCTGATCGGAAATGTTCCGCGGCTTCTTTTCGACACGGACGGTGCCAATCCGCTCCTTCGTAATCACAATGCCGAGGTTCTCAGCCTCCTTCACCGCCCGGTAAGCCGTCCCCTCACTCACTACCATTTCCTTCGCCAGCTTGCGTACAGAAATTTTGGTGCCTACCTTGAGACCTTCGATATGCTGCAGCAGTTGTTCATGCTTTGTAATGTTATCGCCTTGTCCTTCCAACTGTTACACCCCCATACCCCAATCTGTACTATTCTGTACTCATTATACAGCCGGAATTTACAGAGTACAACCGCCCGCAGGACGCCAAATAAGGTAACTCCGTGAATGATTTTCACACCAAAAAAGCCCGGACCGCCGTTTCCGGCAGCCAGGCCTCTGGATCGCGCTTCAGGTGTGTTCAGACTACAGACGCTGTGACATTCTCGCTTCCTCGTTCCATTTGCCCTGCCACTGCTCCAGCTTGTGCTTGCGGACCGCCTCCAGCTGCTTCTGCTTCTCCTCATCCACCCCGATGATGAAATGCAGATGAGCGGCAATAATCAGAAAAGCAAATACGCACCAGACTACGCCGAAGCCCAGCACCCAGCTTGGACCGTTCTGGAACGACAGCTGCGGCAGCGCATAGAGCAGCATAGCCAGCGCAATCAGCAGATACATGACGTGCTTGAACTTGTTTCTTTTTTTCATGTCAAACAGCTCCTTCAACTGAATCTATATCTCTACTCTATGAGCCGCCCCAGGGATTTATGAGACAAGTCTGCAAAATTTTGAACCCGCCCAGGTAAAATGCTATAGCACCGCCCGCAGTCATATGAGATGATGGATACAATTATTAGGAGGCGATCGCACTTGAATCAGGCATATGGCTACACGGAGTATACGATCCGTAAAAAGGTTTTTTCGATTATGAGCACCAAGCTGCACATTTATAACAGCTCTGAGGAGCTGGTGCTTTATTCGCAGATGAAGGCGTTTAAGCTAAAGGAGGACATTGCGCTCTACACGGATGAATCGATGCAGCGGGAGCTTTTGCGGATCAAGGCACGGAGTATTATCGACTTCAGTGTTACCTTTGACGTGATCGATTCCGAGACTGGTGAGCATGTAGGTGCGCTCCGCCGCAAGGGGCTCAAGTCGATTCTTAAGGATGAATGGATCATTCTCGACAGGCATGACCAGGAGCTGGGCCTGATTAAGGAAGACAGCACCTTTATGGCACTGCTGCGCCGGGTGATTTCTTTTATTCCCCAGAAGTACAGCATCGAGCTGCAGGGGGACCCGATTCCGACCTACAGCCAGAATATCAATCCGTTCGTCACCAAAATAACCGCCGATTTCTCCGGCGACCGCACCGGCCAGCTTGACCGCAGACTCGGGCTGGCAGCCGGCATTCTGCTCTGCGCCGTTGAAGGCAAGCAGGATTAGCAGAACAGGCAAAGCAAACAAAAAGGGGATTCTCCAGCCAGCCGGCCGGGGAGTCCCCTTTTGCTTATTGTGCTCCAGCAGGAGCAGTGATGATTATTGTCCGCCGTACATCTGCGACAGGCTGTCCGTAATGATCTTGTTCACATCTTCAATGACAACACTGAGGCGGCGCTCAGCGTCGAACAGCCGGCGGATGCCGAGATTCAGGTTCAGCACCTCGAACAGCTTCTCCATCTTTTCCATTTCCTCCTGTGGAGGCATTTCCCCGTTCATCATCCGCTGCTGCAGCTCAATCTGGTTCTGGCGGAAATTGTCCAGCATCTGCTTGCTTTCCGGATCGGCTTCAATCACCTTCATGGCGCTGCTGATATCGGAGAATTCCGTGCTTTCTTTAATGGCTCTGGCCAGCTCATGGGCCTTGTCGATTACGTTCATTGTGTTACCTCCTGAAATTTGTTGTTGTGTCTGCGGTCTGCCGCCTGCTGCAATAGCGATTTACGCCCGGCACGGCTTTTTACAGAATAGGTCAATCACCAAGGGTCAGATGTCTCCATATGATGAATGATATGTAACCCTTATGATTCATAATTGCCGGCATCATGCTGCCTACCGGAAGGAGATCCACGATGTCTAAGTTCAAGATCCCGGTCCAAACGGTCCACTCGGGCATCCTGCAGGAAAACGCGATAATGCTTGGCGACAAATCAATGAAAAGGCTCAAAATACCGGCTCACGGCGTCATCCAGCTGAGCTTCGGCTCATTCAGACAGGAGGTCACTGTCATTCCGGTCCCCAAAGCAGACAGCCTGCGCGTTAGCGAAGGGCTGGCCCGCCGGCTCGGCTGGAGAGGACGTCCTTCACTGAATGCGACCTACAGCACCGGAAGCCGCACCCTGCGGCTCGGGCCGCTGATCGGAGTGCTGGTGAGCCGCGACCATCCGGACCAGCCGGACAGAGTGTTCGGACAGATCACGATGTTCTGCCGGGAGCTTACCAATGCCTGCCAAGCACAAGGTGCCTATGTATATTTCTTTACCCCGGAAGCGCTGGAGACACGCAGCTCTTCCATCCAGGGCTGGGTATACGACGAGGGCTGGCGGAAGCTGAGTCTTCCTGTCGCCGATGTAATCAACAATCGGCTTACTACGCGCAAGGTGGAGAACAAACCTAGCGTACAGCATTTTCTGGCGGATGTAAAATCCCGCTACGGAACCCATTTCTTCAATGAGAAGTTCCTTGACAAAACCGAGGTATTCGAAGCACTGGCCCAGGATGCCGCCCTGCAGCGGTATTTGCCGGAATCGCACGCCTTTAACGGTTTTGCCGTCCTCAAAAAAATGTGCAACAGCTACTCCAGCGTCTTCCTGAAGCCCGTACGCGGAAGTCTGGGCAAAGGCATCCTGCGCATCTCCAGAGAAGAAGGCGGCGGCTACCGGCTGCTGTCCACAACGCCAATGGGCACCCGCAAGCAGAGCTATCCCAGTCTGGCAAAGCTGTTCCAGTCGATCTCCCCCAAGATGAAAACCACCCGCTTCCAGATTCAGCAGGGTCTCCCTCTGATGGAGCTCGGCAAGCGGCCGGTAGATTTCCGGGCACTGGTGCAGAAGAACGGAACCGGCAAATGGGGCGTCACCTCCATTGTGGCCCGTACGGCCGGAAGCAACCATTTCGTCTCTAACCTGGCCCGGGGCGGCACGCTAAGCACCGTAAAGGAAGCCATCAGTAAAAGCAATCTCCCGGCGGGAATGAAAGAGAGCTCGCAGGTGCAGCTTCCCCGGGCGGCACTGGCAATTGCCAGAGGTGTCGAGACCTTTATCCCGGCACACTTCGGGGAGCTGGGCATTGACCTCGCCCTGGACCAGTCCGGAAGAATCTGGCTGCTTGAGGTCAACTCCAAGCCGTCTAAAAATGACAACACCCCGCTAAATGACCAGAAAATCAGACCGTCCGTTAAACAGATGATTCTATATTGCCGTTATCTGGCCGGGTTATAAGGAGGGCATTATGACAGAGACAGCACAGGGCTTCCTCGGAATAATGACCGGCCGCCGCCAGGGGAATCCGCCGATTGCAGAGCCGGAATTCTGCAGCCAGCTTAGCGCTGCGGCCCCGCTGTTTGATCTGAAGGTGCTTGTATTCCACCCGGAGGATGTTGCTGATAACGGCAGCTCCATAACAGGCTATACCTGGAGCGGGGGCCACTGGCAGCAGACGGTGGCGCCTCCGCCTGATATCCTGTACAACCGCTGTTTGTATTCGAGCCCGCAGGAGAAAAAAGCGGCTGCCGCCGCACTCTCCGCACTATCCCGCACCGTTCCCTGGTCAAGGGGGCTGCCTGATAAATGGAGGGTGTATGAGCTTCTCCGGCGCAGCCCAGCCGTGGCATCACTGCTTCCGGAGACGAGACTCTACACCGGTCCGGACGGCCTCGGCTCCATGCTGGCTGAACGGGAATATGGCGTTTTTTTGAAGCCCAAGGCAGGCTCTCACGGCAAGCGGACCCTGCATGCCAGGCTGCTGGGCGGCAAGGAAGGCGGCGGACTAAGCATCCGCGGACGGGACCGGAACAACGGGGCGTTCCGCCTTCACTTCAGAACGCTTGACCAGGGCCTCAGCTGGATTCACCGGTTCACCGGGTCCCGCCGCTACATCATGCAGCCCTACCTGCATCTGACCAGCAGCCGGAATCAGCCCTTTGATGTGCGGGTGCTGATGCAGAAGAACGGCCGCGGTGCATGGACACTGACCGGCATGGCTGTACGGCTCGGCGGCTGCGGGAGCCTGACCTCCAACCTGCACGGCGGAGGCACGGCCGTTGCCGTGTTGCCCTTTCTGCTTGCAGAGTATGGAGCAACCGGAGCTGAGCTCCATGAAGAGCTGGCCGCTGCAGCAGCCGTCCTCCCTCCGCTGCTGGAGGAAACCTGCGGAAGGCTCGGAGAGCTGGGACTCGATTTCGGGATCGATGCCGGAGGCAGAATCTATCTGCTGGAGGCCAATTCAAAGCCGGGGCGCTCCGTGTTCCGGCTGACGGGCGACAGGCGGGCTGCTAAGCTCGCAGCCGAGAACCCGCTGCGTTATGCGCGTCACCTGCTGCTGCACTCGCCGGCAGGCCGCAGAAACAGCAGCTATAATACGCTCCGCTACAGACAGGAGAATGAAATCAATGGTTCCTAAGGAGGATTCATCAATGAGTCTCACTTTTTGCAACGTCCATTTTACCAAGCAGCCCCAAAGAGTTGTGTATGTGTCGGGTGAACTGATGAAAAGCCTAAAGTTATCCGGCAAAAAAAACATCCGGCTGCGGCTCGGCAAGGATGCCATTCCGGCTATGATCAAGCCGATCAAGCGGGCGGGAAAGCATCTGTTCCTGGCTTCCGGCGTAAAGAGCGCCATCAAGGTTCCCAAAACGGGCGGCGTCTATCTGCGCAATCTGCAGAATGACGAGGTGCAGCTCGGTCCGCTGGTCGGCATTCTGTCCGATGGTCCTACCTCATCCGTCAACCCCTTCGGCTCACGTACCGGGTTCATCAAGCAGCTGCTGCGCGAGGGCAGCAACAAATGCTATATCTTTGCCTTCACGCCGCGCGACATTGACTGGCAGAAGGAGCAGGTCAACGGCTTCTTCCTGAATGCCAGCGACAAATTCGAGCGCAAACTGGTCCCGCTGCCGGATGTCGTGTACAACAGGCTGCCGAGCCGCCGGGCCGAAACCTCCCCATACATCAATCAGCTCCGCGAAAGGTTCGGGCGGAAGCGGATTCCATATTTCAACTGGAGCTTCTTCAACAAATCGGATGTATACCGGCTGCTGGAGAACGACAATGCAGCCTACCGCTACGTCCCTGAGACCGTCTCTAACCCAAGCTCAGAAAAAATGCGGGATATGCTGGACCGTCATCATTTCGTATACTACAAGCCGTCTGCGGGCAGCCTGGGACACGGCATTTACCGGCTGACCTACCTGCCCAAGAAGGGCTACTTTGCCCGTTACCGTAAAGGCGGCAAAAATGTGCTGCTGCGCTTCACCAGCTTTGACAGCCTGATGCGGATGCTCCGCTCCCGCCACGGGCAGCACCTGCAGAACTATGTGGTGCAGCAGGGCATCCGCCTGATTGAAATCGACGCCTGCCCGATCGACTTCCGCTTCCATATGCATAAAAACGGCAGCAACCAGTGGGTCGTAGTCGGCATCGGAGCCAAAAAAGCCGGCCGCGGCAGTGTCACTACACATCTTAAGAACGGGGGAGCCCTGCTCACTCCACAGCAGGCGCTGGGTCGGGTGTTCGGCGCAAGATCGGATGAAGTGCTGCAGCGGGCCAAAACAACGGCTGTCAAGCTCGCTGAAGCGCTGGAAATCCAGCACCGCCATCTGCTTGGCGAGATCGGCTTTGACCTGGGCATTGACCAGGATGAAGATATCTGGATGTTCGAGGCGAATGCCAAACCGGGACGTTCCATCTTCCGCCATCCTTCCCTGCGTGCTGAGGGCAAAGCTTCCGTTGAGCATATTCTGGAGCACTGCCTGTATCTCAGCAAATTCCGCAGGAGGGATGACCTGTGAATACCCGCTCCCCTGACTCCGGTAAA